>NZ_JBMOUG010000004.1:0-521535 GCF_049319725.1 Pseudomonas sp. Mn2068
GCGGCGTGCACAAGATGTGCGCCTGACGCGGTACTCATTGTGGGAGTGGGCTTGCCCACGAAGAGGCCCTTGAGCCCTGCACCGCCCGCCCGGACGCCTTCGCTGGCAAGCCAGCTCCCACAAGGATCGCGGCGTGCACAAGATGTGCGCCTGACGCGGTACTCATTGTGGGAGTGGGCTTGCCCACGAAGAGGCCCTTGAGCCCGGCACCGTCTGCGCGGACGCCTTCGCTGGCAAGCCAGCTCCCACAAGGATCGCGGCGTGCACAAGATGTGCGCCTGACGCGATGGTCATTGTGGGAGTGGGCTTGCCCACGAAGAGGCCCTTGAGCCCGGCACCGTCTGCGCGGACGCCTTCGCTGGCAAGCCAGCTCCCACAAGGATTGCGGCGTGCACAAGATGTGCGCCTGACGCGGTACTCATTGTGGGAGTGGGCTTGCCCACGAAGGGGCCCTTGAGCCCTGCACCGCCTGCACGCACGCCTTCGCTGGCAAGCCAGCTCCCACAAGGATTGCCCCGTGCACAAGATATGAGCCTGACGCGGTACTCATTGTGGGAGTGGGCTTGCCCACGAAGGGGCCCTTGAGCCCGGCACCGCCCGCCCGGACGCCTTCGCTGGCAAGCCAGCTCCCACAAGGATTGCGGCGTGCACAAGATGTGCGCCTGACGCGGTACTCATTGTGGGAGTGGGCTTGCCCACGAAGGGGCCCTTGAGCCCGGCACCGCCTGCCCGGACGCCTTCGCTGGCAAGCCAGCTCCACATGGCCTGCACAAGCGGCCACATTGACCGAGTCAGAACCTAGTGGTCGATTACGTCACCGCGCATCGGTGCCAGCCGCGCAATCAGGCGGTTTTGCACAGGCACCGGAATGCCTTGATCATCCATCGCCGCGATCAGGTCTTCCACCAGGGCATTGAAATCGCTGCGACTGACATTCTGGCCCTTGTGGCTCTCGGCCATGGTATCCCCGGTGTACACACAAGGCCCGCCCGCCTCGACGCAGAACTGTTCCACCAGCTTGTCGCGCAGACGCTGGATATCGATCTTGCGGAAGCGCTCGGCGATTCTTCGATCCCGGGCAATGTGGATCAGCGTGCCTTCGACGATGCGGGTAATCCCGGCGCGCTCGCCGAGGTCGCGATAGAGGCTGTCATCCTTGGGCGGCTGCTGGGCACAACCGGCCAGCAGGACAATCATCGCCAGCAGTTTCAAGGCACGCATCAGAAACTCCCCTGCACGGACAGGTAAGGGCCGTTCTGGTTGTCCAGGGTGGCGATTTCACCCAGCCGGGCATAGGCCAGCACCAATGACACATGCTTGCTGGGAAAGTAGCCGACAAACAGGTCGGCCCAGTCGCTTTCCCCCGCGAACGACAGGTTGTCCGGTTTCTGCCGGTATTCCACGCCCATGGCCCAGCGCGGATTGAACAGCACCGCCACCGAACCTTCCTTGAGCACGCTGCGGGTGTCGCGACGGTCGCCGCCAAAGCCCATCAACCCCAGTTCGTTGGCCCGGCTGTAGCGCACACCGCCGTTGACCAGCACGTTGTAGCCAAAGGCCGCGCCCATGAACAGGCGGCTGGCGGTCAGGTAGCCTTCGACATCCTGGTCGCGCTTGGCGCCCACCAGTTCGGGAATGTCGAAGTTGGTCTGGTGCTTGTACTCCAGGCCCAGGGATACCTGGGGCAACTGGTCGTAGATCAGGTCACCGAACAGGCGCACCTTGAGGCCGATGATGTCCTGTCCCAGATGATCCTCGGGCAGGTCGAGCTTGTGCACCAGCGACCCCAGGTCGAAACGCTGGCGGGCGAAGGATACTTCCACGCGGTTGTCATAGGATGCCGCGACCCCGGCCACATCCAGCCGATAGTCCGGGACATTGACCGTGGTGGCGAACGCCGTGGCGCTCCATTCGTTCTGCTCGCCGTAGCCGGTCAGGACCGCCCACGGCGTGATGCCACCGCCCGCCGCGCCTTCCAGGCTGCTGGCGCCGCCGGTGGCGATCAGACGGCCGTTATCGGCCAGGGCGGCGCCCGAGCCGAGACAGGCAAGACTCAACAGGCACAATGCAGGAAAACGACGTTTCATATCACTCAATGAACCATGACGGACGGTGAACTCAAAGGTAGGGCAACCCAGGCCTCGAAGGCCGTCGCGGTCAGCGGACGGCTGATCAGGTAACCCTGGGCGGTGTCGCACTGCCAACGCTCCAGCAGGCGCAGGCTGTGGGCGTACTCGACGCCTTCGGCGACCACCTTCAGCCCGAGGTTGTGGCTCATCTCGATGGTCGAGCGGACGATCACCGCGTCCTCGCTGGTTTCATCCAGGTTGCGCACGAAGGACTGGTCGATCTTCAGCTCCTGCACCGGCAGGCGTTTCAAGTGCGCCAGCGACGAGTAACCGGTGCCGAAGTCATCCACCGACAGGCTGATGCCGCACTCGCGCAAGCGGTGCAGGACCTTGAGCGCCTGCTCCGGCTCGCGCATCACCGCGCTTTCGGTGATCTCGAAGATCAGTTGTTCGGCCGGCAGGCGGTAGATCTTGAGCAGCGCCGATACACGGTCGGCCAGGTCGCCGCTGAGCAGGTCGTCCGCGGAAATATTCAACGACAGCTGCAAGCGCAGGCCACGCAGGTTCCACTCGGCGAGTTGGCGCATGCCCTCTTCGATCACCCAGCGGGTCAGCACCTGGATGCTGCCGGTGCGTTCGGCCAGCACGATGAATTCCGCCGGCGAGACCATGCCGAACTGCGGATGCTGCCAGCGCAACAAGGCTTCGGCCTGGCGCACGCGGCCCTGGCGAATATCCAGCTTGGGCTGGTAGTGCAGCAGCAGTTCGCCGTTGGCCGCGGCATGGCGCAGGTCGCGGATCAGGGTGATCTGGCGGCGGTGGGCCAGGTCGCGCCCGTGTTGGTAGATCTGCAGGCGTCCGGGCATCTGCTCGGCGTCTTTCATGGCGATGGCGGCGCGCCCGAGCAGTTCTTCCGGAGCCTGGCCGTCGGCAGGAAACGCGGCGATGCCCATCCGGCAATCCAGGGCCATATCGTGACCAGCTACCCGCTGGGGCTTGAGCAGCAGTTGCTGGATCTGGTCGGCGGTGGCCACCGCGCCGTCGCTGCCGATATTCTGCAGCAGCAACAGGAACTCACCGGCGATCAGGTGGGCAACGGTATCGCCGGGGCGCAAGGCCGCTTGCAGGCGCTGGCTGACGTTCTGCAGCATCAGGTCGACGGCACCGGGTCCGCCGCTATCGTCGACCGAGCGCAGGTTGTCGATCTCCAGGTAGACCAAGGCCACGGGACGACCGGCAGCTATCGCACTGCCCAGGCGTTCCATCGCCAGCGCCCGGTTGGGCAGGCCGGTCAGGCGGTCATGCAGGGCGTTGTGCGCCAACTCCTGCTCGCGCTCGGCAATCTCGCTCTGCATGGAATTGAAGGCCGTCGCCAGCAGGCCCAGTTCGTCACTGCGTTGCAACGCCAGCGGCGTCTGGTAGTCGCCCTGGCCGATCCGCTCGGCTGCCTGCGCCAGCGAGCGCACCGGCTGCGACACACTGCGGGCGAGCAACAGCGCCCCGGCCAGCGAGGCCAGCAGCGAGATCAACGCGATCAGGAGGATTTTCTGATCCAGCGGGGCGAAGGCCTGCATGGCCGCATCCAGCGGACTTTGCAGCAGCGCGATGACCTGGCTGTCGCTGCTCGCGGTACTGCTGGCGAGCATCAGCGACTGGCTCAGGAAGCTCTGGTTGAGATGCTCGGTCATCTGCAACTGGCGCCCCTGGGAGGCCTCGAGCATCAACCGGACAATGCTCGACGCCAGGGAGCCCGGCTGGGTGCTGACCAGTTCCCCGGGCTGCTGGTGATCGACGGTGAGGAACGACACTTCGAGGTTGGTCAGCGAGCGCAGTTCCGAGGCGAAGGCGTTGTCCATGGAGAAGCCCATCACCACCCGGGCGATCGGCAACGGCGCCAGCACGGGGGCTTCCACCAGCAGGTGCGGCTTGCCCTGCAACGGCACGATCAAGGTCGCCTGCTTGTTGCGGCGCGCCTCGCGCAGGGCCTGCTCATAACGGAACGGCGTGCCGTCGGGCTGGTCCGCCAGGGTACTGGCGAGGACCTTGCCGTCCATGCTCAGCAGGATCATGTCGCTGGCGTTGATGCGCTTGCCGTGGTTGATCAGCACCGAGCGGATGGTCGCCGAATCGCCGCTGGACACCGCGTCGCGAAAGCCGAAGTCGGCCGCCAGCAGTTGCACGCCGTCGCCCAGGCGCCGGCTCTGCACATCCAGCAGGCGTTCGAAGACCCGCGCGCCCACGTCCAGTTGCTCGCGTGCCTGGCTGCGCACCGCGTCGTTGGTGGCCACCTTGACGCTGAAGTACAGCGCGCCGACGACCACCAGCAACAGCAGGATCAGGACACAGGCGACCCGTGCCTGGAAACTACTGCGCAGTTTCACTGAGAGCTTTATTGAAGGCATCGCCAAAGGCACTCGGAGCTGGCGCCGACGGAGCATCTGGCGACAGTGGTTGGATCGTCAGGCTCAAGCGCTGCTTCAGGCCCGTGGCCGGCACTTCGATTTCGCCTCCCGGTTGCGGCTGCATATCCGTCACCTGAGGGTGCCAGAGCGTCACGCGGTAATGGCCGGCCGGCAGCTTGTCGAAGGCGATCCGGCCCTTCTCATCGCTGACCGCGAACCAGGGCTCATCGGTGACATAGACATAACCAAGCATCCAGTCATGGATGTTGCAACCCAGCACGACGATCCCCGGTTTGTCGAACAGCACCGGGTCCGACGGCGTGCCTTCATAGAGGCGCAGCTCGAAGCGCTTGGGCTGCGAGAACGAATAGACCTGGTGGCGGATGTTGTCGCTGTTGGGAAACCTGATCTGGGTGCCGGTGTGCACCGCCAGGACATGGGGCGCGAACTGCTTGTCGCGCTGGTCCATGTCGGCCTTGAGGGGATAGGTGGCGGCGGTGGCGTTGCCCTGCAAGGTCACCACGGCGCCCACCAGGGGCTTGCCCTGCTGATCGACCATCTCGGCCTGGAAGCCGGCGGCCTGGCTCAGGCCGCTCGACAGCAAACCGGCAACACATAGAAACAATCCAAGCAACGAGGTCGGGCGGGCCATGCAGCAACTACTCATGAGTTCGTAGGGTTAAGGATGGCCTGCCTTGGCAAAGGGTTCTGCGGTGCAGATTACCGGGCGCCGCGCAGAAGATCACGTAACAAATGCGGCCTTTAGCCACTATTTGAACCGACCCGACGAACGACCGTTACCCGGGAAAAAGTTCTACATTAAAAACAGACATGTACAAGTCTCTCCCTCGACTATCGGCCGGATTGAACAAAGCTATAGCCCCAGGCCATTGAAACCACCGTGGGCTCGCCCCATCTAACTTGCATACTCAACTGTGCAGGTGCCCCATGAGCAACCAGCAAGAATTCCCCGATCATCCGACCCAACAGGCCGACGCCGAGCGCCCCGAAGGCAGCTCCGACACCCATGCGAGCGTCGGTACCGGCCTGGCCCTGCCGGGACAGAACCTGCCGGACAAGGTCTATATCATCCCGATCCACAACCGTCCGTTCTTCCCGGCGCAGGTCCTGCCGGTCATCGTCAACGAAGAACCCTGGGCCGAAACCCTGGAACTGGTGAGCAAGTCCGAGCATCACTCCCTGGCCCTGTTCTTCGTCGATACGCCGACCGAAGACACCCGCCATTTCGACACCAAGAGCCTGCCGGAGTACGGCACCCTGGTGAAGGTTCACCATGCCAGCCGCGATGGCGGCAAATTGCAGTTCGTCGCCCAGGGCCTGACCCGCGTGCGTATCCGCACCTGGCTCAAGCACCACCGCCCGCCGTACCTGGTGGAAGTCGAATACCCGCACCAGCCGAGCGAGCCGACCGACGAGGTCAAGGCCTACGGCATGGCGCTGATCAATGCGATCAAGGAACTGCTGCCGCTCAATCCGCTGTACAGCGAAGAACTGAAGAACTACCTCAACCGCTTCAGCCCCAACGACCCGTCGCCGCTGACCGACTTCGCCGCCGCCCTGACTTCCGCTACCGGTAACGAGTTGCAGGAAGTGCTCGATTGCGTGCCGATGCTCAAGCGCATGGAAAAAGTCCTGCCGATGCTGCGCAAGGAAGTCGAGGTCGCGCGCCTGCAGAAGGAAATCTCCGCCGAGGTGAACCGCAAGATCGGCGAGCACCAGCGTGAGTTCTTCCTCAAGGAACAGCTCAAGGTCATCCAGCAGGAGCTGGGCCTGACCAAGGACGACCGCAGCGCCGATATCGAACAGTTCGAGCAGCGCTTGCAGGGCAAGGTCCTGCCGTCCCAGGCGCAGAAGCGCATCACCGAGGAAATGGCCAAGCTATCGATCCTCGAGACCGGCTCGCCGGAATACGCCGTCACCCGCAACTACCTGGAATGGGCGACGTCCGTGCCCTGGGGCGTGTACGGCGAAGACAAGCTCGACCTCAAGCATGCGCGCAAGATCCTCGATCAGCACCATGCCGGCCTGGATGACATCAAGTCGCGGATTCTCGAATTCCTCGCGGTCGGCGCCTACAAGGGCGAGATCAGCGGTTCCATCGTGTTGCTGGTGGGGCCGCCGGGCGTGGGCAAGACCAGCGTCGGCAAATCCATCGCCGAATCCCTCGGCCGACCGTTCTACCGTTTCAGCGTCGGCGGCATGCGCGACGAGGCCGAGATCAAGGGCCATCGCCGCACCTATATCGGTGCCCAGCCGGGCAAGCTGGTGCAGGCGCTGAAGGACGTCGAAGTGATGAACCCGGTGATCATGCTCGACGAGATCGACAAGATGGGCCAGAGCTTCCAGGGCGACCCGGCCTCGGCGCTGCTGGAAACCCTCGATCCGGAACAGAACGTCGACTTCCTCGACCATTACCTGGACCTGCGCCTGGACCTGTCGAAAGTGCTGTTCGTCTGCACCGCCAACACCCTGGACTCGATTCCCGGCCCGTTGCTGGACCGCATGGAAGTGATTCGCCTGTCGGGCTATATCACCGAGGAAAAACTGGCGATCGCCAAGCGCCACCTGTGGCCCAAGCAGCTGGAGAAGGCCGGCGTGGCGAAAAGCAGCCTGTCCATCAGCGACAGCGCCCTGCGCGCGGTGATCGACGGTTATGCCCGCGAAGCCGGCGTGCGCCAGCTGGAAAAACAGCTGGGCAAGCTGGTGCGCAAGTCGGTGGTCAAGCTGCTGGATGCGCCGGACAGCACGATCAAGATCGGCAACAAGGACCTCGAAGCGTCCCTCGGCATGCCGGTGTTCCGCAACGAGCAGGTGCTGAGCGGCACCGGTGTGATCACCGGCCTGGCCTGGACCAGCATGGGCGGCGCGACCCTGCCGATCGAAGCGACGCGGATCCATACCCTCAATCGCGGCTTCAAGCTGACCGGGCAGTTGGGCGAGGTGATGAAGGAGTCGGCGGAGATCGCCTACAGCTACGTCAGTTCCAACCTCAAGCAGTTCGGGGGTGATCCGCGGTTCTTCGACGAGGCCTTTGTCCACCTGCACGTGCCGGAAGGCGCCACGCCGAAGGATGGCCCGAGTGCCGGGGTGACCATGGCCAGCGCCCTGCTCTCCCTGGCCCGCAACCAGCCGCCGAAGAAAGGCGTGGCCATGACCGGCGAACTGACCCTGACCGGGCACGTACTGCCGATTGGCGGCGTGCGCGAGAAAGTGATCGCGGCGCGGCGGCAGAAGATTCACGAACTGATCCTGCCGGAACCGAACCGGGGCAACTTCGAGGAATTGCCGGACTACCTGAAGGAAGGCATCACCGTGCACTTCGCCAAGCGTTTCGCCGATGTGGCGAAGGTATTGTTCTGAGGGCGGCAAAGCGGACGCAGAGCGTCCAGTGAGGCATTCCCACGCAGAGCGTGGGAACGATCAGGTATCGGTGCGAAACTTGGAGCCGATGATCGCTCCCATGCTCCGCGTGGGCACGCAGCCCGTGACGCTCCGCGTCACAAACCGGGAGCGGACGCAGAGCGTCCAGTGAGACATTCCCACGCAGAGCGTGGGAACGATCAGGTATCGGTGCGAAACTTGGAGCCGATGATCGCTCCCACGCTCCGCGTGGGCGCGCAGCCCGTGACGCTCCGCGTCACAAACCGGGAGCGGACGCAGAGCGTCCAGTGAGACGTTCCCACGCAGAGCGTGGGAACGATCAGATGCCCGAGGCAATGGCAGCGGGCGAATCTTGGGTTATGCTCCGTCATCGCTGTAATGATTGGAGACACTATGACCCCGATTCGCCTGATGCTTGCGTCAAGCCTTGTGCTACTGACCGCCTGCGCGCAGCAACCCCGCCAGAACGTCACGGTGGAAAACCAGCGTGAATGCCCGATGCAGCTCAAGACCGGGCAGAACATGATCCTCAGCCTGCCGAGCAATCCCACCACCGGTTATCGCTGGGCCATCCAGGACTCCGCCGGTGGCGTGCTGAAAAGCCTGGGACCGGAGGTCTATCGCAATCCGCAGAACAGTGATGTGATCGGCGCCGCCGGGCAATCGACCTGGCGCTTCCAGGCCTTCGCCGCCGGCACCGGGCGTCTGCGCCTGACCTATCAGCAGCCCTGGGAACCGGAAGTCCCGCCCGTGCAAAGCTTCGACTGCCCGATCGTGGTGAACTGACATGCCCTGGCTGATTCTCGCCCTGATGGGCGCGGGAACCTTTCTCTACGGCCTGAGCACCCACGCAACCCTGCTGTGCCTGTTGGTCAAACCCCTTCCGGTACTGGCACTGCTGGGCTGGCTGCATGATGCCCAGCCAACCGATTACCGGCGCTGGATCAGCCTGGGACTGATTTTTTCCCTGGTGGGGGATGTGCTGCTGGCGTGGCCCGGCGATCTCTTCATTTTCGGCCTCGGCGCTTTCCTGTGCGCTCACCTGAGCTACCTGAAAGCCTATTTCAGCGATTGCCGCCGCCCGGCGCTTGTCGCCCTGGTGCTGGCCCTGATAGCCGGTGCAAGCTTGTTGAGCATCCTGATCGCCCATGGCCTGGGCCCATTGCTGGTGCCGGTGGTGATCTATGCCCTGGTGATCAGTGCCATGCTGTGGCGGGCCCTGGCCCGCTTGGGCAGCGAGGTGCCCAGACGCTCGGCGCTGCTGGCGGCGGCGGGCGCAGTATCGTTTGTGTTTTCCGATACGCTGATCGGGATCAACCGGTTCGTGGTGGCATTCGAAGCCGCGCCCTACTTGCTGATCATCACTTACTGGCTGGGCCAGTGGGGAATCACGGCCTCGGCTTTCTCAGTCACGTCCCGACGTGCGACAGTACATTTGCCATGAACGCCGAAACTAGCCGCGTCTTAAAGTAGCCGCGTCTTATAGTCGATACCGCGAGCCCTATATCGAGAAAACGTCTAGGAACCTGTCATTTCTGACAGTAGATCGCCCTTGTCCACGGCTCATATGCTTGAGCTCATCCTGCAGACGATTGGGTATGCAGGCGACAGAGGGACTGGATCATGAACACCTACAAGGCAACCACTGGCACCTTCACCGCGACGGTTAACGGTGTTGCAAACTTCAACGCAGACCTGCTCTATCTGACACTGCACCACACCATCGAGATAAGCGGCATACAGGAAAGCGAGAACAGCCCCGTACGAACCATTCTGATCGGCTTGCTGCCTGACGTCCAAAACGGCACCTATACCTTTAATGTCGACCCTGAACTCACGCGGCTGGGCGCCATCGCCTCGGCATCGGGCTGGTATGTCACCGATAGCGGCACGGTGACCGTCAATTTTGATCGTGATGCCGATCACTACAGGGGCCAGGTCGAGATTCTGGCATACGAACTGGTGAGCGGCGACGAACTCCGGGTCAAGGGTGATTTCGACCTTCACGGTATCACCCTGGTACGCAGGCATCGGCACTAGTCAGGCAGGGCATCGACCACTTGTGGTTTGACGTGGAAGTGGTCGATTCAAGGTGACGACGTCCACGGCAGCGCTTTATCCGACAAACCGCGCATCCCGGCGCCAACTTGGCTAAAATGCCGACCCTTTTTCCCGATCGTCGCCGGAACCGCCGTGAGCAAAGAACCCGACCGCCTTTTCGCCCAGCCCCTGGCCCAGGTGCCGGACTTCGCCTTCAACGAAGACGTGGTACGGGTGTTCCCGGACATGATCAAGCGTTCGGTGCCCGGCTACCCGACCATTGTCGAAAACCTCGGCGTGCTCGCCGCGCAGTTCGCCCAGCCGGGCAGCGTGCTCTATGACCTGGGCAGTTCCCTCGGCGCGGTGACCCAGGCCCTGCGCCGGCACGTGCGCACCGACGGCTGCCGGGTGATCGCCGTGGACAACTCCAGCGCCATGGTCGAACGCTGCCGCGAGTACCTCAACGGCCAGGATTCGATGTTCCAGGAGCTGCTGCCGGTGGACGTGGTCGAAGGCGATATCCTCGCCCTGGACTTCAAGCCCGCCTCGGTGGTGGCGCTGAATTTCACCCTGCAATTCATCGCCCCCGAGCAACGTCTTGCCCTGCTCGGCCGGATCCGCCAGGCCCTGCTGCCCGGCGGTGCGCTGATCCTGTCGGAAAAACTGCGCTTCAATGATGCTCAGGAGCATGCGCTGCTCACCGACCTGCATATCGCCTTCAAGCGCGCCAACGGCTACAGCGAACTGGAAATCGCCCAGAAACGCAGTGCCATCGAAAACGTCATGAAGCCCGACAGCCTCGAAGAACACCGCGAACGCCTGCTGGCGGCGGGTTTCTCGAAAGTCGTGCCGTGGTTCCAGTGTCTTAACTTTGCCTCGTTGATTGCCCTGCCATGATTGATCTGTCGCCCCTCGCCCGCCGCCTGGCGCATACCCCGCTGGCCGACTGGGCCAACGGCCTGCAGGCCCGACTCGATACCCGGATGGAGAAAGGCCATGGCGACCTGGAGCGCTGGCAGAGTGCGCTCGACGCCTTGCCGAAGATCCAGCCGAGCCACGTCGACCTGCTCAACGGGCTGACCCTCGACAGCGACTGCGACGACGCCACGCGCGTGCAGATGCGCACCGCCCTGATGGGCCTGAGTCCATGGCGCAAGGGCCCGTTCGACCTGTTCGGCGTGCATGTCGACACCGAATGGCGTTCGGACTGGAAATGGTCGCGGGTCGCCCCGCACCTGGACCTCAAGGGCAAGCGCATCCTCGATGTCGGCTGCGGCAACGGCTACTACATGTGGCGCATGCTCGGCGCCGGTGCCGACACGGTGATCGGGGTCGACCCGAACTGGCTGTTCTTCTGTCAGTTCCAGGCGGTCCAGCGCTACCTGTCGCAGCCCGCGGCGTGGCACCTGCCATTCCCCTTCGAGGACTTGCCGGCCAACCTGGAAGGTTTCGACACGGTGTTTTCCATGGGCGTGTTCTACCATCGGCGCTCGCCCATCGAACACCTGCTGGCGCTCAAGGACTGCCTGGTCAAGGGCGGCGAACTGGTGCTGGAAACCCTGGTGGTGGAAGGCGATGCGAACCAGGTACTGGTGCCGGAGGATCGTTATGCACAGATGCGCAATGTCTGGTTCCTGCCCTCGGTGCCGGCGCTGGAGCGCTGGTTGCGGCGTGCCGGATTCAGCGATGTGCGTTGCGTGGATGTGAGCGTGACCACGGTGCAGGAGCAGCGCGGTACCGAGTGGATGAAGTACCAGTCACTGAGCGACTTCCTCGACCCCGAGGATCACGGCAAGACCATCGAAGGGCTGCCGGCGCCGATGCGCGCGGTGATCGTCGCTCGTAAATAGACGAAACTGCACAGCGTCTGGCAAACCCGGCTCCAGCAAGGAACCTTGCATGGTCAGGGTTTGCCGCGGCGGGCCTTGAAGAACTCGCTGAGGATCGCCCCGCACTCCTGCGCCAATACCCCGCCTTCGAACAGCACCCGGTGATTGAGAAAATCCTGGGTGAAGAACTGCCCCTGGCTCTGCACGATTCCCGCCTTGGGCTCCAGCGCGCCATAGACCACCCGGGCGATGCGCGAATGCACGATCAGCCCGGCGCACATGCTGCACGGCTCCAGGGTCACGTAGAGGGTGCTGCCCGGCAGCCGGTAGTTGCTCGCCGCCTGGGCCGCCGCCCGGATGGCGACCATCTCGGCATGGGCGCTGGGATCGCTGCCACTGATCGGGCAGTTGAAGCCGCGCCCGATGATCTCGCCGTCCTGGACCAGCACCGCGCCCACCGGCACCTCGCCCAGCGCCGCGCCCTCGGCCGCCAGCAGCAGGGCCTCGCGCATGAAATCCTGGTCACGGCTGCGATCGATGATCGCGGCGGGGCGAATCTGGCGCATCACGCCACCTCGATGGCGGCCATCAGGCCGGTTTCCATGTGGTCGATCACATGGCAATGGAACATCCACACCCCCGGATTATCCGCCACCAGGGCCACCCGCGCGCGCTCGTTCTTGCCCAGCAGGTAGGTATCGGTGAAGTACGGGGTGATCGTCTTGCGATTAGAGGCAATGACCTTGAAGCTCATGCCGTGCAAGTGGATCGGATGCTGATACTGGGTCATGTTCTTCAATTCGAAAATGTAGCTCTTGCCCTTCTCCAGCTTGGCGATGGGCCGGTCGGCGCAGGTCTTGTCCGTGATGTCCCAGGCCTTGCCGTTGATCTGCCAGAGGCTTGGCGGGCGGCCATTATCGACATTCACCGAGACCGAGCCAACCCATTCGAAATTGAAGTTGAGCTTCTCGGCATTCGCCAGGTCCGGTTCGGCGATCGGGTTGGCCGGCAGCGCCGCCGGCCACTCGGTCGGGGCGTCGGCGTTGGCCACCGAACGGAAGGTGCCGAGCCGCACCGGGCCATTGCGCAGGGACAGTTCCTCGCCCGCCGCCGGGGCCTTGATCGCCAGGCAGATGCGCATGCCCGGCCCAAGCCAGTATTCCTTGCCCAGGGGGCGTGGGGCCACGGGGTTGCCGTCCAGGGCATAGATCTGCGCTTCGGCGCCCGGGATATTGATGCGGTAGGTCAGGGTGTTATCGAGGTTGAGCAGGCGCACGCGGGTGATCTGCCCGGCCGGCAGGTCGACCACGGCCTGCGGCGTGCCATTGATGGTCGCCAGTCGTCCGGCCGTGCCGCCCCGCGCCGCTTCCCGGGGGATGCTGAAGGGCACGAACGCGCCTTCTTCATCGACATGCCAGCTTTTCAGGCTGAGGGTGCGCTCGTAGCGAAAACCGGTGGGCTCGCGCTCCTCGACGATCAACGGACCGACCAGCCCGCGACCCAGTTCCTCGCTGCTGTTGACGTGGGGGTGGTACCAGTAGCTGCCGGCATCCGGCACGCGGAACTTGTAGTCGAAATACTCGCCCGGCAATACCGGCAGTTGCGACACGTAGGGCACCCCGTCCATTTCCAGCGGCAGGCGGATGCCGTGCCAGTGAATGGTGGTGGCGACCGGCAGGTGGTTGATGAACCGCACCCGCAGCCACTCGCCCTGACGGACCCGCAGCTCGGTGCCCGGTGCCGAGGGACCGAAGGCCCAGGCCGGGGTCTGGTGCCCGGCCACCAGCTCGACATCCAGCGGCGCGGCGATCAATTCGTAGTCATGACCGGCCTCGGCGTCGGCCCTCTTCCCCAGCCAGTACCGCGATGCACCGCCGGCGCCCACACCTACCACTGCCAGACCGACCAGGCCACCGAGTATTTGCCGACGGGAAAAAGACATGAACCCAACCACCTCACCGAATCAACCGCGGGCCCGGAGCCCACAAAAGGCGAATACGATACACCCGCAGTTGAGAAACAGTAAGGGCGGGGTGGCGATGGGCCGCAGCCGTGTTGGGTCAGTGAGGCCCTGTTCGCTGGCAAGCCAGCCCCCACAGGTATCCAGTCATCAACAAACCTGGAGTACCACGCGAACCTTGTGGGAGCCGGCTTGCCGGCGAAGACGTCAGTCCAGCCCCACCAGTAAATGCACCACGCCACCGGGCAATGTCATCACTCCAGGCACGCCGGCCGCCCGCAGGGCCTGTTGATCGAGGCGGGTCGCATCCTGCAACTCGACCCGCAACCGTGTCAGCGCCACCCGCTGCCGGGACTTGAGATTGGCTGCTCCACCCAGGGCCGCCAGGATCGGCGCGGCCAGTTCCTCCAGCGGAGCCGCCGCACTGGCGAGCGTCGACCGGTCTTCCACCAGATCCGGGGTCAGGGCCTTCCAGAACGCCCGCTTCAATGTATCGAACATGCTCAGTTCTCCAGGACCGGCGCGGCCGCCGTTGCTTGTTGATGAAGGCGCAGCAGCTCGCGGACCTGTTCCGCGCTTTCCTGGCCGAGAATCCGTTGTGCCAGGACCTGGCACTCATCCAGGTTGACCTCGCGTATCGCCGCCTTGATCGACGGGATCAACGGCACGCTGACCGACAACTCATCCACCCCCAGCCCCAGCAGGGCCGGCACCGCCAGCGCCTCGGAGGCCAGCGCGCCGCAAACCCCGACCCACTTGCCATGGGCATGGGCGGCTTTGACGGTGGTGGCGATCAGGCGCAGCACCGCCGGATGCAGGCTGTCGGCCTGGCTCGCCAGCTGCGGATGATCACGGTCCATCGCCAGGGTGTACTGCGTCAGGTCGTTGGTGCCGACGGAGAAGAAATCCACTTCCGGGGCAAACAGGTCTGCCATCAGGGCCGCCGAGGGCACCTCGATCATGATCCCCAGTTTCGGCAGTTCGCCCAGCCCCAACGCACGCGCTTCCTCGACCAGGAACTGCCGGGCCTGACGCAATTCGGACAACTGGGTGATCATCGGCAGCATGATGTGCAGCCGGGTCTGCCCGGCGCAGGCGAGGATCGCCCGCAATTGCTGGCGCAGCAGTTCAGGACGCTGCAGACACAGGCGAATGCCGCGCATGCCGAGGAACGGGTTGGCCTCGCTGTCCATCGGCACATAGGCCAGCGGTTTGTCACCGCCGACATCGAGGGTGCGCACCACCAGGTTGCGTTCCGGCCCCAGCGCCCGGGCGATCGCCGAATAGGTCGCGCCCTGTTCCTCGATACTCGGCGCACTGCTGCGATCGAGATAGAGAAACTCCGAGCGCAGCAAACCGACGCCTTCACCGCCCAGGGTCAGCGACTGCTCCACTTCTTCCAGGGAAGCGACGTTGGCCGTCACCTCGACATGATGGCCATCGCGGGTACGCGCGGCCTGGTGCGATTGCTCGGTTTCGCGCTGGCGACGCTGGCGCTGTTGCTGGCGCTTGACCAGCAACTGCTGGACGTCCGCCTCCTCGGGCTTGAGGTGCAGTTGCCCAAGGTCGGCATCCAGCAGCACCTGGGTACCGCTGGCAATGTTCAGCACCTGCGCCGGCAACCCGCACAACGCCGGCAGGCCAAAGGCCCGGGCGAGGATCGCGACATGGCTGGTGGCCCCACCGCCGACCGTGGCGAAACCCAGCACCTTGCGGGTATCGAGCCCGGCGGTCTGCGAGGGCGTCAGCTGGTCGGCGATCAGGATCGCATCGTCCGGCAACTCCGCCGCCTGTTCCTGGACACCCAGGATCAAGCGAAGCACACGCTGGCCGACATCCATCAGGTCCAGGGCCCGCTCGGCGAGCAGTTCGCTGCCGAGGCGCTTGAACAGGGCCGCGGTCTCTTCGGTGGCCGCACGCCAGGCGAAGGCCGCGCTCTTGCCCTGGACCACCAGCAACTGGGCCTGTTCCAGCAGGCTCGGGTCTTCCAGCAACTCCTGATGGGCCCGGAAAATCTGCGCCTGGGCGCTGCCGACCGCATTGTCCTGCAAGGTCTGCAGAGCCAGGGTCGCCTCCGTCAAGGCGCGTTCGAGGGTGGCCCGCTCGTGAGCCTCGCCGGCACCGGCTTCCTGGATATTCAGGACCTGCTCGGAGACCTGCACCACCTTGCCGAAGGCCGAGCCCGGTGAAGCGCAGACGCCCCGCAGCAGGGTCGCGGACGACGCCTCGGGAGCCTCGAAGGTTTCCCCGGTGGTTTCGGCCGCGGTGGTTTCGCCACAGCCTTCGGTGATCAGCGCAGTCAGTGCATCGAGGGCAGCCTGGGCATCCTCACCGACGGCACTGACCTGCAGTACATCGCCCTGGACAGTCTGCAAGGCCATGATCGCCACCAGCGACTTGGCATTGGCGCTGTCCTGGCGTTTGTGCAGATGGATGCTGGCGGCAAAACCTTTCGCCGCCTGGGCCAGTACCGCCGCCGGCCGGGCATGCAGGCCGTTGGCATTGGGCAGGCTCAGGGGGCGGGAGAACAACGCCTCGCCCTCTTCTTCCACGGCCTCGACGCTGCTCGTCTGCGCCGGGCTCAAGCTCAGCAGCGGCTGGCCACTTTCGACCAGGCCGTCGTCGGGCACCAGCAGGGTAAAGGGCTCGCCGCTGACCACCAGCACCAGGGTCAGCAGGCTGCGGGCATGCAGCGCCAGATAGTCCGCATCAAACTCGATCAGTACCTGCCCGGCTTGCACCTGCTCGCCTTCACGAACCTGCGCGGTGAAGCCCTTGCCCGCCAGGTTCACGGTATCCAGGCCGATATGCATCAGCACCTGCACGCCACGCTCATCGGTGATGCTGATGGCATGCCCGCTGTCCTGGACATTGCTGATCACCCCGGCCAGCGGTGCACAGAGCACGCTGGAGGTCGGATCGATGCACAGGCCATCACCGATCAGGCGACTGGAAAACACCGGATCGGGGACCCGGTCCAGCGGCATCAGCAGCCCTGACAGCGGCGCCAGCAGTTCCAGGGAAGGGGTTGCGGTCATGACATCACCTTTTATCGTTGTTCTTTGAAACGCCGGCAGAGCAACTGCCCCGCCAGCATGGACTTATTTCCACCAGTACTCGACCTGCACGCCGAAGTTGGCGCCATTGAGCGCGTTGCCGAAAGCGCCGGTATCCGACAGCGCGGAGCCCGCCGCCAACTCGTTGGCCGCCCGCTGCGCCGCCTTGTTCCAGCTGGCGTAGGTGTAGTACAGACGGACCTCGGGACGCGCCCAGAAATCCGGGCCCTTGGGCGACCAGGTCGGCGCGAAGGTAAACTTGCTGAGCTTGCGGGTACCGCCCGGTGCCTCGACCTGATCGTGGCCCAGTTCGGTGACCAGCTTGAATTGTTCGGTGATGGCGTAGGAAGGACGCACGCCGAGGGACATCCAGGTCTGATCCTGGCCATCGGGACGAATATCCTTCTGATAGACCGCCTCGACCTGCCCGCCAAAACGCGGCGTCACCTGCCAGTCGAAGAACTCCACGGCACGGTAGCTCTTGTTGCTGGTATCCAGGCGCGTATCGCCGGTGTAGCCCAGGCCGGTGCCCGGCCCCTCGCCGTATTGCAGGGCGAACTTGTTCTTGCCGCCGAGGAAGTTCTTCTGCACATGCTGCGCGGTGATCGCCCAGCCCTGGTGGGTATCGCGACGCTGGGGCGCATCGATGTAGCTGAAGCCGAATTCCAGCTCGCCATCGGTATTGGTCTTGAAGCCGGCGACGTTGAAGTCATGGCGATTGATATAGTTCTTCTGGTACAGGTTGTCCTTGCGTGAAAAGGCATAGCTGTACTTCAGGTCGCCGATCAGCACATCCTCGATACCACCGCCGGTGGCGCTCTGGTTCCAGTAGTAGAAGTCGGAGATGTGGATATCGTTTCGCTTGTAGTAACGACGCCCCGCCCACAGGGAGCCGCCATTGAGCGAGGGCATGTTCGACCATTGCGCATACATCTGCGGCATGCGCGCCGAACCGTGGTCATCGCCCTGGAAACGCAGGTCGCGATCGTACTTGTTATAGAGCGATGCCATGGCATCGACACTGAATACCGAGCCATCGTCGAGGGTCAGCAGGTCCTGGCGCAGCTCCAGCTCCGCGTATTGCTCACACTCGTTGCCGAGGCGGTACTTGTTATCTATCCCCGGTAACTTGAAACAGCTTTGCGAACTGCTGTTGACCGAGCTCCCCAACCCGCTGCGCAAGTACCCGGCGAACTCCAGGGCCTGGGCCGAGAACGGCAGGCCCAGGCAGACGCAGGACACCACAAGGTTTCGATTTATTATTGTTTTCATGAACCACCCCATTATTTTTATTGTGATCAATGCTCGATTGTCGGGCGCAGCCTCCCCGCGCACGATGTGATGCGAACTGCGTTGTACGAACGATATTTCCTATTTTTCTGACAGATGCAGCGCAAAAGACTCATAGGGCCGCAGGAACAATTCGCGACCGCGCGCGGGACAATCCTGATAGTTGCTGATCACCAGGCGCTGCTCCTGCCCCTGGCTGAAGACCCCTTCCGGCAGTTGAACCTCACAGCTGTCGGCATAGAAGTTGTTGACGATCAGCAGGCGCTCGCCCTGCCCTTCGCGCACATAGGCCCAGACCCGCGGGTGCTCGGGCAGCAACTGGCGATAGACCCCTTCGACCATCAGCGCTTCGGTACGGCGCAAGGCCACCAGGCTGCGGTAGTGGTGCAGGACCGAATCCGGGTCGTCGAGTTGTTGTTCGACGTTGATCTGCGCCGCATTCGCAGGCACGCCGATCCATGGCTGCACCGAACTGAAACCGGCGTTCGGGCCGGCGCTCCACTGCATCGGCGTACGGCCGTTGTCGCGGGACTTCTGCATGATCGCCGCCATGCTCTGCGCTTCGGACTCGCCGGCTTCACGCTTGATGCGGTAGATATTCAGGGTCTCGACATCGCGGTACTGATCGATGTGGTCGAACCCGGGATCGGTCATGCCCAGTTCTTCACCCTGGTAGATGTAGGGCGTGCCCTGGAGAAAGTGCAGCGCGGTGGCGAGCATCTTCGCCGAGACCGTGCGGTACTCGCCGTCATCGCCAAAGCGCGAGACCACCCGCGGCTGATCGTGGTTACACCAGAACAGGGCATTCCAGCCGCCTCCGGCCTGCATGCCGACCTGCCAGTCGGACAGGATGCGCTTGAGCTGGAGG
Organism: Pseudomonas sp. Mn2068; assembly: GCF_049319725.1. Classification (NCBI taxonomy): domain Bacteria; kingdom Pseudomonadati; phylum Pseudomonadota; class Gammaproteobacteria; order Pseudomonadales; family Pseudomonadaceae; genus Pseudomonas; species Pseudomonas sp. Mn2068. The sequence goes on from NZ_JBMOUG010000004.1 coordinate 18,917, forward strand.
AAATCGAAGTCGGCGTGCACCCACTTTTCCATGTTCGGGTAATCGACCTTCAGGTGATGGAAGTTGAAGGTCATCGACAACTCGTCCGACTCCGGACGCGAATAACGGATGCAATGCTCCAGGCTGGTGGAGGACATTTCGCCGACATTGATCAGGTCATGGCCGGCAAACACTTCCCGGTGCATTTCCTGCAGGTATTCATGGACGTTCGGGCCATCGGTGTAGAAACGCCGACCGTCCGTGGCGTCCTCGGGAAAGTCCGCCGGCTTGGAGATCAGGTTGATCACGTCGAGGCGGAAACCGCCGACGCCCTTGTCGCGCCAGAAGCGCATCATCTTGAAGACTTCCTGGCGCACCTTGGGGTTGTCCCAGTTGAGGTCGGCCTGGGTGTGGTCGAACAGATGCAGGAAATACTGGCCGGTTTGCGCCTCGTACTCCCAGGCATTGCCGCCGAACTTGGACTGCCAGTTGTTCGGCTGGTCGCGCCAGATGTAGAAATCGCGGTACGGGTTGTCCAGGCTGCTGCGGGCCTGCTGGAACCAGGCGTGCTCGATGGATGTGTGGTTGACCACGATATCGAGCATCAGCTTGATGCCGCGCTTGCCGGCCTCGGCGATCAGCAACTCGCAATCGGCCATGGTCCCGTAGCTCGGGTCGATGGCGTAGTAGTCGCTGATGTCGTAGCCGTTGTCACGCTGTGGCGAACGCAGGAACGGGGTGATCCACAGGCAGTCGACGCCCAGCCACTTCAGGTAGTCGAGCTTGTCGACCACCCCCAGCAGATCGCCGGTGGCCTGGCCTGCATGGCTATGAAAGCTCTTCGGGTAGATCTGGTAGATCACCGAACGTTGCCAGTCTTGCATGGGGAATTCCCTTATCTTCAGAGCGTGTAATCAGTAGGGTTCGGAGCGGGCCGGCACGATCAGGCGACGCGATAGCCAGGGCGGACGATCTTCATGCTCAACCCGCAGGTGAGGACGAAGGGCACGACAATCGCGACCACCATGCCGACGACGAACATCGGGATGAACTGCGGAATGATCGAGATGAAACCCGGCAGGCCGCCGACGCCGATGGCCGAGGCCAGCACCTTGTTCAGCGAAAGGAACACGCTGGCGAGCGCCGAACCGATCAGCGCGGCGTAGAACGGGAACTTGTAGCGCAGGTTGACGCCGAACATCGCCGGTTCCGTGATGCCGAAGTAGGCGGAGATCGCCGAGGTCGAGGCCATGCTGCGGTCGCGGGCATTGCGGCTCATGTAGAACACCGCGAGGGCGGCGCTGCCCTGGGCCAGGTTGGACATGACGATCATCGGCCAGATGAAGGTGCCGCCGTGGCCCGAGATCAGTTGCAGGTCCACCGCGAGGAACATGTGGTGCATGCCGGTGATCACCAGCGGCGCATAGAGCAGGCCGAAGATCGCGCCGCCGAGTGCCGGGGCCACATCGAACAGCCAGACCACGCCTTCGGTGATCAGGATGCCCAGGTGACGGGTGACCGGGCCGATGATCGCCAGGGCCAGGACACCGGTGACGACGATGGTGGTGATCGGTACCACGAGCAGTTGAATGGCATTCGGCACCCGCGCCCGCAGCCATTTCTCGATCACGCTCATGACATAGGCGGCCATCAGGATCGGCAGGATCTGCCCCTGGTAACCGACTTTCTCGATGCGGAACCAACCGAAGATATCGAAGTACGGCAGGCTCTGGCCGTCCAGGCCGGCGACCGCCTTGCCGTAGTTCCAGGCGTTGAGCAGGTCCGGGTGGACCAGCATCAGGCCGAGGACGATACCGAGGATCTCGCTACCGCCAAAGCGCTTGGCCGCCGACCAGCCGACCAGGGCCGGCAGGAACACGAAGGAGGTGTTGGCCATCAGGTTGATCAGGCTCCACAGGCCGTCCAGCGACGGGTAGGCCTCGAGCAGCGTCTTGCCGTCGATGAACATGCCCTTGGCGCCCATGAGGTTGTTCACCCCCATCAGCAGGCCGGCAATGATCAGCGCCGGCAGGATCGGCATGAACACATCGGAGAACACCCGCACCAGGCGTTGCATGACGTTGGTCTTGTCCGCGCCCTTCTGCTTGACGTCGGCGATGGTCGATACCGCCAGGCCCGTGAGCTCGCGCAAGGCGGCATAGACCTTTTCCACTTCGCCCGGACCGATGACGACCTGGAACAGGCCACCGGTAAAGAACGAACCCTTGACCAGGTCGATGCCGGACAAGGTGGCCTTGTCGACTTTACTCGGGTCCTTGAGCGCCAGCCGCAGGCGGGTGACACAGTGAGCGGCCTGCTCGAGGTTTTCAGCACCACCGAGGCTCTGCAGCAGCTCGCGGGCGATATTCGGATAGTCGTGGCTCATGCTTTTTCTTCCGCTGTTTCTTGTTATTGGAAATGGTTGGCAGCACACAGAAACAAAAAATACTCGTCTGTACGAGTTAAAGCAACAACTCGTCTGTACGAGTTGAGCGTTTCTTGGTAAATGATCCGACAAATGGACAAACCCTCGACCTGCCCTTAAGGTTCCATGCCTTGGGACACCACGCCCGCTACGCTATTAGTCGGCGACTTCCGATCCAGAGCGAACACCATGAGCAAATACAACCAGATCTACAGCGATCTGCTTGCCAGCATCACCACCGAGCAGTTGGAGAAAGGCGCCCGGCTGCCTTCGGAAACCGAACTGATGGACAGCTACCAGGCCAGTCGCGGTACGGTGCGCAAGGCCATCGAGCAATTGCAGGAACGCGGGTTTGCCCAGAAGATCCATGGCAAGGGCACCTTCGTGCTGTCACGCAGCCCGATCGAATTCCAGCTCGGCGGCATCGTCAGCTTCCAGGAAGCCCATTCGAGCATGGGCAGCAATATCGGCACCGAAGTGGTGGAGTTCAGCGAAATCCCGCTGGCCGGCGCCCTCCAGGAGCGCCTGCAGGCCGAGCCCGGCAGCCTGGTGATCCGCATCAAGCGGGTGCGACGCATTGATGGCAAGCGGATCATCCTCGACATCAACCATTTCGTCGCCGACCTGATTCCCGGCCTGACCCGGGACATTGCCGAGCACTCGATCTACGCCTATATCGAGCAGACCCTGCAACTGAGCATCAGTTTCGCCCAGCGCACCATCGAAGCAGCGCGCTGCAGCAAGGACGACCAGCAGCACCTGGACCTGGACGGCGCCAGCCACGTGATCGTGGTGAAGAACCAGACCTTCCTCCAGGACGGCCGGCAATTCGAATACACCGAGTCGCGGCATACCCTGGACAAGTTCTACTTCTCCGACGTCGCCCGACGCTGATACGAACCGGGCAGCCAGGTCCTGACGGTGTGGTGGCCCTGTTGGGCCCTTCAGGGCAGCGGACAGAGAACTCACACCTTGGAAAGATCGCTCGTCCACTGCGCCAGGAAGTCCGTGATCTTTTCCTCGACGCGACTCGCGATGGTTGGCAATCGCAGCAACGGTATACCGCTCTTGCTCAAAATGCTGTTTTTCAACTCGTCCCGTGCAGCCTGGAGTACCGTGTCGTGGTAACCGCCATCGACCTCGATGACACCTAACGGTGTTTTTCCCACTTTGAAATAGAGCACAAAGTCGCAGCTGGCACGATTCGCCATGAAAAGCCGCTCTGCGGGCGTCAGTGCCTGGTTATCCAATGAAACCAGCTGATTCAGGCGAATCTGGGAGTGGAATGTCATTGCCCGACAGGACTCCCGAGATAAAGCTTCACGCAGTAGTTGCGCCACGATCTGCTCGGATTTGTATCGTGAATCGTTTGGCCGCAGCCGGGAGTTGAGCTTCTCAAGCGATTGATCGTATTCCTTGTAGAGCAGATCAAAAGCCGAAATGAGAAGGGATCGGTGAATCTGTTGCTCCCCGGCGTAATACTCCATGTAGCGCACCAGGGCAGCGATATGACCGTTACCTCCGAATACATCGTCACCGGTCACCAGGGTGAAACGGTTCCTGGCTCTCGATACCGCCACATTGACCAGATGAGGATCATCCACGAAAGCAAGGCTTCTCTGGCTGAACTGTTTCTTGTCCAGCACGGTGGAGAAGACGATTTCATCGCACTCACGCCCCTGAAACTTGTGCACGGTGTTTTTTACGAAATCCGCCGGCAGATGCGTCTCTGAAAGAGAAACCTGTGCCCTGTAAGGTGCAATGAATCCCCTGCTGCTTTCAGCGTCCCACTCACTTTCGCCATCCCACTTCAGCATCTCGAGCACTGACTCCATCTCTCTGAAATTGGCATTTCTTCGCGTGTGATTGCCCTTACCAGTGACGAGCAACTGCAATGGTTTCTCACCCGAGTCGCGGGTCATTGGAATCAGTTGGTTGTCGTAGAACTGCTGGTTGCAGAACTGGATGATCCTGGGATGGCAGCGATAATGTTCCTTGAGCAGTGTCATTGGAACCGTGTCGCTGAAAACACTGACGCACGAATCAAGCAGGCTGTATTTTTCGCAATCATAGGCATCGACGGGCGCGGCGATGCCCAGTTTCGCCGGGATGTGCGGCAGTTGCTTGCGGTCCCCAACGACGATGAGATTTCTGGCGCAACCCAACGCCAGTATTCCCGGCACGATATCCTGCTGTGAGGCCTCGTCGATGATGACATAGTCGAGAAGCGCCCCACGACCGATCGAGTTGATGATGGAATGCGTACTGCTACCCAGGATCGGGTAGCGTTTCAGGAATTTATCGAATTTTTTCCGATAGTTTTCCATGTCAAATGCTTCGTGGGCAGTGGCATGCTGCTGGAGATGTTGTTTCAGATGTGCCATCGAAGCGCAGGTCAACTCGTCCAGCAACGCCTTGAACTTACCGCGCTCCAATACTTCCCGGCAGCTCGCCAATTCAGACTTTTTATCCTGTAGTGCCTTCTCGTAGAAATGCAGTTGCAAGGAATAGATCAGGGACTGGCGCTTGTCCCAATTGTCAAAAGGCTTCATGCGCAGGATTCTGAAGTTGAGCAGCAGCTCGACCCTATCCCTGAGCCTGATACGACTCTCGGCAAGGTGGGCCATGTAAACCATCAGCTCCACGCTCTGTTGCGCGGACAGCCTGTACTTTCCCAAGGGAACAGGGGCTGTCGTCATGTTCTCGCGTTGCCATTGCAACAGATACTGCTGCTCTATGGCCAACTCATCGACCTCACCCTGCAGCCGCGCCAGTTCGTTCTGAGCACGAAGAAACTGCTTCAAACCCTGCAAAGTGGCTTGAATATGCGGCATATCAGGGGCGGGGGCGCTGACTGCGGATGGTATAGCAGGGATATCACTGAAAAAAATCTTTCGATTCTCGGTACTCCCCAACTTGGCAACCAGGTACCCCAGTCCGACCTTGCCTAGTTTTTCATAAACGTTTTCCACCGCCGCATTGTTATTCGACAGAATCGCGACCGTTTTTCCGCGTAATAAAATATTGGCGATGATGTTCAATATCGTTTGGGTTTTCCCGGTGCCTGGAGGTCCTTCGACCAGACTGACTTGCGAACTGAAAGCTCGCTCCACCGCATCGAGTTGGCTCTCATTGACTCCGAAGGGGTAGATAAAATTGCCCTCAGATTGCTGCGGGCTGCTTTGTCCCGTGCAATAGGCATGCAGTACGGTGTCGCCATGAGGGAGCACCTGATTCAGCTGGCGTAACACGTTTTCGGCGATGGGTCTGTCCTGGGGCTTCGCCTGCCCCATGCGAATGTTGGCCACAGACACGAAATAGCGAAAAATAGCGTCGTCCTTGAGCGCAGTCTCCGGGACGAACGCAACATCATGTAGCTTGTTGACGTAGCTCTTCTGACTCCCCGGGTATTTAACGACGGCATACTTTTCTCCGTAGATATGCACGCTATCCACAGGGTTGAACTCCGTCTGCTTTTTCTGCATGAGGAGTTTTCCCTGTATGGCCCTGGTAGGGAGAACACGACAATTGCTCAAGGGAAGACTGCGTTTCTCACCCGTGTGGAGATCGCAAGTCAGTATCAACTCTCCACCTTGATCACCCGGCCGTATCTTCCAGTCGCGGAACTTCCCAGTTTGATCTTCACCATCCATGTAGATAGAAATCATATAGCCTTATGCAGAATTGCTCCGAGGAAAGGGATATCACCATGGCGTCAGGATACACCCTGATAATTCCATTTTGATATCACTCAGATATCACGAGCAGCAATACCTTGCAAAGACTCACAGCACCAACGCCAACCACTCCGGGTTCACGGCAGCCAGCTTGCTGGTCGCTTTCGTGAGATTGATAACCTGGGCCGCCTGCGCGGTTTCGATGATCAGTGGATCAAGGTCATAACCGCGGCCGTCGAGCCAACCCAGTACTTCCGCCAGGTGCCAGACAGAGGCACTGCCTTCGTGGACGGCCAGCGGAAAGGACGCCGAATGATTGAGCATGAGTTTGCGCATGTTCTGCCGCGAAACGCCGACGATATCGGCGATATCTGAAAGGCCGACCATATCCGGCAGTACCTCGATGAGCCGAGCGTCAGGAATGGCGCGTTTGACGTCCTGCAAGGCGCTGAGCAGTGCCTGCCTGGCGCTCTCGGCATCCCTGCAGAATTTCAGCGCCAGCTTTCCAGGGATTCCCGAGCCAACGAGCGAGTCATCGCAACCGTTCTCCAGCAGAAGTTCGATCAAGACGTCAGGATCATTGTTTTGCTCCGAGAGCTGGTATCTCAGAGTGAATTCATATTCCTCCATACTTCTACTCCTTAAATATTTCGATCGGAGGCTCATCATCGATACGGTTCAGATCACAGTTATCAATAACCAACCGCAGCTCACGAACATGTCTGTAAACGTTACGCGGAGTGCTATACACGCTCGTCATGCAGAACTCGCCACATCGACACAACCCGCTGTTGAGCGGGCAGTACATTCTGCCCCAAGCATGCGAACCACCCACCTTGATTCGCCAGCCACACTCCTCGGCATGACGCAGTACATTTTCGATCTCCTTGATCGGGTGTCTTGCCCTGGCCATCCATTGCCCCCAGTCTCTCGCCACAGAAAAAAGTTGTCAATTGACAACCAAGCCCGTTTATCGAAAAAAAATGACTCGAGCGACGCTTCAACCCGGCGCTCATTTCTTGAGTGTAGGGAGACAGAAAACCCAGTTGGATCAATGTGTTTGCGGGATATTGCGCGGGTAGAAACGCCGAATTTCCTTACCGCCTGAAACGAAAAAGGCGGTCATACCGAGGTATGACCGCCCTTGCTTTCAACGCTTGAGGCCTATATCACGCGGGGATCATTCCCACTCGATGGTTGCCGGCGGCTTGCTCGACACGTCGTAGGTGACGCGGGAGATGCCTTCGATCTCGTTGATGATCCGGCCGCTGACGGTTTCCAGCAGTTCGTACGGCAGGTGTGCCCAACGGGCGGTCATGAAGTCGATGGTTTCCACCGCGCGCAGGGCCACGACCCAGGCGTAACGACGACCGTCACCGACCACACCCACCGATTTCACCGGCTGGAACACCACGAAAGCCTGGCTGACCTTGTGGTACCAGTCGGCCTTGCGCAGTTCTTCGATGAAGATATGGTCGGCGCGACGCAGCAGGTCAGCGTATTCCTTCTTCACTTCACCCAGGATCCGCACGCCCAGGCCCGGGCCCGGGAATGGGTGGCGATAGACCATGTCGTACGGCAGGCCGAGTTCCAGGCCGAGGCGACGGACCTCGTCCTTGAACAGCTCGCGCAGCGGCTCGACCAGCTTGAGGTTCATCTCTTCCGGCAGGCCACCGACGTTGTGGTGGGACTTGATCACGTGGGCCTTGCCGCTTTTTGCGCCAGCCGACTCGATCACGTCCGGGTAGATGGTGCCCTGGGCCAGGTACTTGATGTTGTCCAGCTTGCAGGATTCGGCATCGAACACGTCGATAAAGGTCCGGCCGATGATCTTGCGCTTCTTCTCCGGGTCGGACTCGCCGGCCAGGTTGTTCAGGAACTGTTCTTCGGCGTTGGCGCGGATCACCTTGACGCCCATGTTCTCGGCGAACATGGCCATCACTTGCTCGCCTTCGTGCAGGCGCAGCAGGCCGTTGTCGACGAAGACGCAGGTCAGCTGGTCGCCGATGGCCTTGTGCAGCAGGGCCGCAACCACCGAGGAGTCGACACCGCCAGACAGGCCCAGCAGGACGTTGTCGGTCCCCACCTGGGCACGCACCTGGGCGATGGCGTCTTCGGCGATCTTCGACGGGGTCCACAGCGCTTCACAGCCACAGATATCGAGGATGAAGCGCGACAGGATACGACCGCCCTGCTTGGTGTGGGTCACTTCCGGGTGGAACTGCACGCCGTAGTAACGCAGGTCGTCGTTGAACATGCCGGCAATCGGGCAGCTCGGGGTGCTGGCCAGGATGTGAAAGTCTTCCGGCATGCGGGTGACCTTGTCACCGTGGCTCATCCAGACGTCGAGACCGAACAGGCCGTCGGCGTCGACGTGGTCTTCGATGCCGTCCAGCAGGCGGCTCTTGCCGACCACATCGACACGGGCATAACCGAATTCACGCAGCTCGGAACCTTCGACCTTGCCGCCCATCTGCTCGGCCATGGTCTGCATGCCGTAGCAGATACCGAAGACCGGCACGCCCAGGTCGAACACCGCCTGCGGGCAACGCGGGCTGTTGGCTTCGTGCACGGACTCGGGACCGCCGGCGAGGATGACGCCTTTGGGAGCGAATTCGCGAATCGCTTCGTCGTCCATGTCGAACGGATGCAGTTCGCAGTACACGCCGATTTCACGCACGCGGCGGGCGATCAGTTGGGTGTATTGGGAACCGAAGTCGAGGATCAGGATGCGGTGGGCGTGAATGTCGAGGGCCATGGGTCATTCTCGTCTGTGAAATCAGAAACAACACGGGGCTGTCATCAACAGCCCCGGTTCAAATTCATCAATCGCCTCCAGGTCAGCACCAGGAGGCGATCACTATCAACCTACGCGATAGTTTGGAGCTTCCTTGGTGATCTGCACGTCGTGGACGTGAGATTCGGCCATGCCGGCACCGGTGATGCGCACAAATTCAGGCTTGGTGCGCATTTCCTCGATGTTGGCGCTGCCGGTGTAGCCCATCGAGGAACGCAGGCCGCCCATCAGTTGATGGACGATGGCGGTCAGGGTGCCCTTGTACGGGACGCGACCTTCGATACCTTCCGGCACCAGCTTCTCGGCACCCGCGGAGGAGTCCTGGAAGTAACGGTCGGAGGAACCCTGGGACTGCGACATCGCACCCAGCGAACCCATGCCGCGATAGGCCTTGTAGGAACGCCCCTGGAACAGCTCGATCTCGCCCGGAGCCTCTTCGGTACCGGCGAACATCGAACCCATCATCACGCAGGAGGCACCGGCAACGATGGCCTTGGACAGGTCACCGGAGAAACGGATGCCGCCGTCGGCGATCAACGGGACGCCGGTGCCTTCAAGGGCGGCGGCGACGTTGGCGATGGCGCTGATCTGCGGGACGCCGACACCAGCGACGATACGGGTGGTGCAGATCGAGCCAGGGCCGATACCGACCTTGACCGCATCCGCGCCTGCCTCGGCCAGGGCCTTGGCGGCAGCGCCGGTGGCGATGTTGCCGCCGATCACCTGTACTTCCGGGAAGTTCTGCTTGACCCAGCGAACGCGGTCGATCACACCCTTGGAGTGACCGTGGGCGGTGTCGACCACCACCACGTCGACACCGGCATTGACCAGCGCAGCAACGCGATCAGCTGTGTCCTTGCCGGTACCGACCGCGGCACCGACACGCAGGCGACCCTGGTCGTCCTTGCTCGCCAGTGGCCAGGCCTTGGATTTCTCGATGTCCTTGACGGTCATCATGCCCTTGAGGGCGAACTTGTCGTCGACGATCAGCACTTTTTCCAGGCGGTGCTTGTGCAGCAGCTCGCGGACTTCGTGCTTGTTGGCGCCTTCGCGGACAGTGACCAGGCGCTCTTTGGGCGTCATCACTTCGCGAACCGGGACATCCATGCGGGTTTCGAAACGCACGTCGCGCGAGGTGACGATGCCGACCAGGTCGCCGTCGTGCAGTACCGGCACACCGGAGATGTTGTGCATGCGGGTCAGTTCGAGCAGGTCACGTACCGAGGCATCGGCCTCGATGGTGATCGGGTCCTTGACGACACCGGCTTCGAACTTCTTGACCTTGCGCACTTCGGCAGCCTGCTGCTCGATGGTCATGTTCTTGTGGATGATGCCGATACCGCCTTCCTGGGCCATGGCAATGGCCAGACGGGCTTCGGTCACGGTGTCCATGGCGGCGGAAACCAGCGGAATATTCAGCTCGATGCCACGGGTGAGACGGGTCTTGAGACTGACTTCGTTGGGAAGCACCTCGGAATAACCGGGCACTAGGAGAATGTCGTCGAAGGTCAGAGCTTCTTGGCTGATACGCAGCATCGCGGGGGCTCCCGAGCGGGAAAATGGAAGCGCGCCATTATACTCATACAAGGCCCTGGGCTCAATGTAAACCTTGGCCTATTTACAGCTCGACTTTCACCCAGGCCACCGGCTGGTCCAGCCAGTCGGCGAACTCATCGAGAAAAGCCTGCTTGAAGCCGGCTTCCGCCCAGTTGTTGAAGATGAAACCCAGGTTGGAAAAGCCGCACTCCTGCAGGAACAGGAAACCGTTGATATCGTCTTCGTGCCCGCACAACGGACAGATGAAGTTTTCGGTGCGCCCCGGCATCCAGTCTTCCAGGCTGTCGAACAGGGCCTCGCCGACTTCCTTGCGACACTCGGCACATCCCGCCTCCTCGAGAAAGCCCTTGGCCGGGGTATAGATGCAGCGCTTGGTGATGATCTCCAGGCCGTTGATCGGCTCGCCGAACGGCAACGCCTGGGGATGCAGGACCACCTCGGCGGCACCGGGCGCGATGGCATGGCCCATGCGATTGCCGGTGCGACCGCAGGTGGTGAGTTCTTCCTCGATGATGTTCTTGCGCACCAGCCAGCGCACGATGGCCCGGGCCCTTGGCTCATGGACCGGCAAGGTGGAGATTTTCGGGACAATGATGCTTTGGGAGTTCATGGGGACGGCCTGGAGCGTTTGCGACCCGGCAGCTTAATCCCTGCCACCATCAGGTCAAGTACTGAAATAACGGGTGATCAGGGCGATGCCGCTGGCCAGTACCAGCCAGGTCACCAGGCGCACGAAGGCTTCCCGTGACAGCCGTCGGGTCAGACGTCGGCCGATCCACAACCCCAGCGCCATCGCCGGCAACAAGCACACCGCCAACAGCAACAAGGGTAGCTCGGCATAGACCCCGGCGATCACGAATAGCGACAGACGCACCACCGTGCTGCAACTGATCAGCGCACTTTGCGTGGCCCGCGCCGCATCCTTGGGCAAACGACTGTTGAGATAGATGGCATAGAGAAAACCGCCACTGCCGAACAGCGCCCCGAACATCCCGCCCACGGTGCCCATGGGCACCGCCCAGGCCGCCGCCAACTGCCCGGGGCGGACCTTGATCAGCAGGCTATGGATCGCATAGGCGCTGATGAACAGGCCCATCAACAGTAGCAATACATCGGAATGCAGATTCAGCAGAAAGACCACGCCAAGCGTGCAGCCCACGGCCATGCACGGCAGCAAACGCAGTAACTCGGACCTGGCGACATCCTTGCGTGACGGCAGCAGGTTGCCGAACGCCGCGACAAAATCCAGCAGCACCAGCAACGGCACGATCTTCGACAACGGCATGAACAGGATCAGGATCGGTCCCGCCACCAGCGCCGTACCAAACCCGGCCACGCCAAAGACGATATAGGCCAGGGCAATGCCCAGTTCCACCACCAGCCAGTCGGTGGCACTGAATGGCCATTGGTTCAACAGCGCGACAAGACTCATGAAGAACACTTCCACAATGGGTTCGATTGACTTTAGCCAGTGGCGAGCCTTGCGACTAATATATTCAAAGCCCGCTACTCATCTCGAAAAGGCATGACTTGTGATTTCCACCCGCCAACTGCGCTACTTCGTCGAGATCGCCGAATCCGGCAGCTTCAGTGCGGCCGCCGAACGCTTGTTTATCGCGCAGTCCGCCTTGAGCCGACAGATCAAGGAACTGGAAAACCATTTGCAGACGCCGTTGTTCGAACGCACGGCGCGCCTGCCGCGACTGACCGCTGCGGGCGAAGCCTTCTATCCGCGGGCGAGAAACCTGCTGGGCGAACTGAGCAAGGCCAGCGAGCTGGCTACCCAGGTCGGCAAGGGCCAGCTCGGCACCCTGCGCCTCAGTCATTCGAGTACTGTCCCGATGAGCGGCAGACTGTTGCGGGCAATCAGTCATTTCCTCGAACAGAGTCCGGGGGCATCGATGGATATCGTCAAGCTGTCCTCCGAGGCCCAGTTGGAAGAACTGGCCGAGGGGAGACTGGATATCGGCCTGCTGCGCCTGCCGGTACTGCGCCAGCGCGAGGGGGTGCAGATCGTGCCGTTGTTCAGCGAGCGGTTGCTCCTGGCGGTGCCGCCGAATCATCCGCTGGCAGACTCGACCGAGGGCATCGACCTGGCGTTGCTGAAGGACGAGGCGTTTATTTCCATTCCTCACCCCCAGCGCGGCGGCTTGAGCTACCTGTCGGCGGAGTTGTGCATGCGCCAGGGCTTCTTTCCCCGAGCTGCCCGGGTGGTATCGCGCAAGACCACCCAGTTGCAGTTGATCCAGGCGGGATTCGGCATCGCCCTGCTGCCCGAGTCGATGCGCGACATTGCGCCGGGCAATATCCATTTCCTGCCCCTCAAGGATCCGGATTGCCAGAGCACCCTGGCCCTCGCCTGTCGACAGGAGCCGACGCCGCTGGTGGCGCAATTTGTCGAGCGCTTCAGCGAAGACCTGCAACGCCCTTGAAAACACCGATAAACCTGTAGGAGCTGGCTTGCCAGCGATGAGGCCCGCAAGCCCTGCTGCGAGTACTCGGGCGCCATCGCCAGCAAGCCGGCTCCCACAGGTCGAGGCCTCGCCGCGGAACATCAGCGTCTCCAGGACTTTGTAGGAGCTGGCTTGCCAGCGATGAGGCCCGCAAGCCCTACTGCGAGCACTCGAACGCCATCGCCAGCAAGCCGGCTCCCACACGGGGAGTGCTCATAGCCATGGAGATTGCCAACCGAATGCCTTTATCATGCGGCCCATGATTAAAGATCCCTTTTCACGCCTGGGCCTCGACCGCGAAGTCCTCACTGTCAGCCAGCTCAACGGCCGCGCGCGGGTGTTGCTGGAAGACGTGTTCAGCAATATCTGGGTCGAAGGCGAAATCTCCAACCTCGCCCGCCCGGCCTCCGGCCACATCTATTTCACCCTCAAGGACAGCGGCGCCCAGGTGCGTTGCGCGCTGTTCCGGCAGAACGCCGCACGCGTGCGCCAGGCGTTGAAGGATGGCCTGGCAGTCAAGGTGCGAGGCAAGGTCTCGCTGTTCGAGGGCCGGGGCGACTACCAGTTGATCCTCGATACCGTTGAACCGGCCGGCGATGGCGCGCTACGCCTGGCGTTCGACGCGCTCAAGGAAAAGCTCGACGCCGAAGGCCTGTTCAGTGCCGAACGCAAGGTTGCCCTGCCCGCTCACCCGCAGCGGATCGGCATCATCAGCTCACCGACCGGCGCGGTGATCCGCGACATCATCAGCGTCTTCCGCCGCCGCGCGCCGCAAGTCGAACTGACCCTGATTCCCACGGCGGTCCAGGGCCGCGAAGCCACGGCGCAGATCGTGCGCGCCTTGAGAATCGCCGATACCAAGGGCTTCGATGCGCTGATCCTGGCCCGTGGCGGCGGCTCGCTGGAAGACCTCTGGTGCTTCAACGAAGAGGCCGTGGCCCGCGCCGTGGATGCCTGCGTAACGCCGATTGTCAGCGCCGTCGGTCATGAAACCGATGTGTCCATCAGCGACTTCGTGGCCGACGTCCGGGCCCCGACGCCTTCGGCGGCCGCGGAACTGCTGGCCCCCGATTCCAGCGACCTGCAACGCCGGGTCGAGAGCCTGCACCGCCGGCTGGTGATGCGTATCCGCGACCGGCTGATGCGCGACCGCCTGCGCCTCGATGGCCTCGCCCGACGCCTGCGCCACCCCGGCGAGCGCCTGCGCCAGCAGGCCCAGCGCCTGGATGACCTGGACATGCGCATGCGCCGGGCGTTCGAACGCCAGCTCAATACCCGCCGGGAAAAACTGCTGCGCCTGGAAACCCGTCTCGCCGGGCAGCATCCGGGACGTCAGCTGGCCCTGCTGCGTCAGCGCCTGGAGAGCCTGTCCGAACGCCTGCCCCGGGCCATGCGCGAAGGTCTCAAGGCCCGGCGCCTGCAACTGCAAAGCCAGGTGCAGACACTTCATGTAGTAAGTCCGTTGGCAACCCTGGGGCGTGGCTACAGTATCCTGCTGGACGAGCGTGGGCAGGCGATCCGCAGTGCCGGGCAGACTCGCCCCGGCCAGCGCCTGAAGGCGAAACTGGCGGAAGGCGAACTGCAGGTGCGAGTCGAAGACAACCACCTGACGCCTGTCACCCTTTCTCTACTGGACTGAATCTCAAGGGACCCGAGCATGCCCCGTTTTCTTGCCGCCCTGCTGGTGCTGGGCCTGGCCTTCAACGCCCACGCGGACAGCTATATCACCCGCCTGCTGAACAAACCCGTGCCCGGTGGCGTGGCCGTGGTCGATCTCGGACCCGCGGCCCAGGCGCCCAAGGCCAGCTACCAGGGCAAACCGGTGCTGGTGGTCAAGGAGCAGAACAACTGGCTGGCGATCGTCGGTATCCCGCTGACCGTCAAACCCGGCAGCCAGCAGATCAGTTCGGGCGATCGCAACCTCGACTTCAGGGTCGGCCCCAAGAAGTATCAGGAACAGCACATCACCCTGAAAAACAAACGCCAGGTCAATCCGAATCCCGAAGACGTCAAACGCATCGATGCCGAAGTGGTCGCACAACTGGCGGCCTATCGCACCTTCAGTCCCGTGTTCCCGAGCAACCTGCTGCTGGACAAACCCGTGAACGGCCCGCTGTCGAGCAAGTTCGGCGTGCGGCGTTTCTTCAATGGCGAAGAACGCAACCCACACGCGGGACTGGATTTCGCCGTGCCCACCGGCACGCCGATCAAGGCACCGGCCGCCGGCAAGGTGATCCTGACCGGCAACTACTTCTTCAATGGCAACACCGTGTTCGTCGATCATGGCCAGGGTTTTATCAGCATGTTCTGTCATCTTTCCAGGATCGATGTCAAAGCAGGCCAGTCACTGGCACGCGGCGCGGTGGTCGGCCTGGTCGGTGCGACCGGGCGGGCGACAGGGCCGCATCTGCACTGGAATATCAGCCTCAATGAAACACGGGTCGATCCGGCGATCTTTATCGGCGCGTTCCAGCCCTGATCCCAAGGACACCACGCCCCCTTGTAGGAGCTGGCTTGCCAGCGATGAGGCCCGCAAGCCCTGCTGCGACTATTCGGACGCCATCGCCAGCAAGCCGGCTCCCACAGATCGGGGCCTCACCGCAGAATATCAGCGTCTCCAGGACTTTGTAGGAGCTGGCTTGCCGGCTCCCACAAGGAGCGCACTCGCCGCGCAGACCGGCATCGCGACCAGCAGCACCGCCAGGAAAGATTGCGCAGCGCCAAAATAGTGCGCAATTGTTCTAGACTTTCCGCCACTCACGCAAAATAAAATCTCGTATAAGCCAATTTTACGGGTATTCCTCTCAATTTTTCCCACAGGCTTGCCATCTTTCACCCCAGTGGTTAGGGTTGAAAGCATGAAAACTTCCCACACCCTCATTCAGCGCCGTCAACACCGCAGCCTCTGCCTCGTCAGTGCACGACTGCCGGGCTGAATCGCGGTGCCTCATCCCCAGGTTTCTCCCTGACAACGTTTTACCGGCTGGCCGCCTCTTTTCGGCCCTGACCACAAGGAATTTCTCCATGAGCATGCTCAAAGACCCGTCTTCGAAGTACCGCGCATTTCCGACCATCGATCTGCCCGATCGCACCTGGCCATCGAAAACCATCACCAGCGTGCCGATCTGGTGCAGCTCCGACCTGCGCGACGGCAACCAGTCGCTGATCGAACCGATGGACGCGGTGAAAAAGCTGCGTTTCTGGAAAACCCTGGTCAGTGTCGGCGTCAAGGAAATCGAAGCGTCCTTCCCGGCCGCTTCGCAAACCGACTTCGACTTCGTCCGGACGCTGATCGAAGAAGGCCATATCCCCGACGACACCACCATCCAGGTGCTGACCCAGGCCCGTGAAGACCTCATCGCCCGCACCTTCGAATCCCTGCGCGGCGCGAAGAAAGCCATCGTGCACCTCTACAACGCCACCAGCCCGTCGTTCCGCCGCATCGTCTTCAACCAGGACAAGCAGGGCGTGAAGGACATCGCGGTGAACGCAGCCAAGCTGTTCGTCAAATATGCCGCCCAGCAGCCGGAAACCCAGTGGCAGTTCGAGTACTCGCCGGAAACTTTCAGCGCCACCGAGCTGGAGTTCGCCAAGGAAGTCTGTGACGCGGTGATCGAAGTCTGGAACCCGACGCCCGAGCACAAGGTGATCCTCAACCTGCCCGCGACCGTCGAATGCGCCACACCGAACATCTATGCCGACCAGATCGAGTGGTTCGGTCGTCATATCAACCGCCGTGACAGCGTGATCATCAGCCTGCACACCCACAACGACCGTGGCACCGGCGTGGCCGCCACCGAGCTGGGCCTGATGGCCGGCGCCGACCGTGTCGAAGGCTGCCTGTTCGGCAACGGCGAGCGTACCGGTAACGTCGACCTGGTGACCGTGGCCCTGAACATGTACACCCAGGGTCTCGACCCCAAGCTGGACTTCTCCGATATCGATGGCGTGCGCAAGGTGGTCGAGGAGTGCAACCAGATCCAGGTGCACCCGCGTCATCCGTATGTCGGCGACCTGGTTCACACCGCTTTCTCCGGCTCCCACCAGGACGCGATCCGCAAGGGCTTCGCCCAGCAGAAATCCGACGGACTGTGGGAAGTGCCCTACCTGCCGATCGACCCGGCCGACATCGGTCGCAGCTACGAGGCGGTGATCCGCGTCAACAGTCAGTCGGGCAAGGGCGGTATCGCCTATCTGCTGGAACAGGAATACGGCATCAGCCTGCCACGTCGCATGCAGATCGAGTTCAGCCAGGTGGTCCAGCGCGAAACCGACCGTCTCGGCCTGGAGATGACCGCACAGCAGATCCATGCCCTGCTCCACAGCGAGTACCTGCAGGCCAACACCCCGTACGCGCTGGTCAGCCATCGCCTGCAGGAAGAGAACGGTCACAGCGCAGTTGAAGTGGAAGTCTCCGGCAAGGGCCAGGGCGAAACCAACCTGCACTGGCGCGGCAAGGGCAACGGCGCCTTGGAAGCCCTGGTGGCCGGCCTGCCGGTTCCGGTGGAAATCATGGACTACAACGAGCACGCCATCGGGGCCGGGACCAATGCCAAGGCAGCGGCCTATATCGAGCTGCGAGTGAACGGCGAACGTGCGGTGCACGGCGTGGGTATCGATGAAAACATCACCACCGCCAGCTTCAAGGCCCTGTTCAGCGCGCTGAACCGCTCGCTGAGCCAGGTGGATGCCACCAAGGCGGCATAAGCGTCGACTGCAATGAAAAGGCCCCGGTGGTGAAAACCCCGGGGCTTTTTTGTGCGTTCGAGTATGCCATCGCCAGCAAGCCGGCTCCCACAGGTCGGGGCCTCGACGCAGAATATCAGCGTCTCCAGGACTTTGTAGGAGCTGGCTTGCCGGCGATGAGGCCCGCAAGCCTTGCTGCGACTATTCGGACGCCATCGCCGGCAAGCCGGCTCCCACAGGAGAGCATGCCAAACCGCAGATCAGCGTGCGCCACAAATGCCTTGTGGGAGCCGGCTTGCCGGCGATGAACGATAACGCGGCGTTACTGATTCAACACAAAGGTATCAGCATCCAGGTTGGCCGGAAAACGCTCGCGATAGGCAGCCAGCTCCGCCGCGCTCAGGGTCACCTGGAAGACCCCGTCGGCCTCCCCGGTCCCCAGCAACGACTCACCCTGGAAGTCCAGCACCTGGCTGTCGCCGGTGTAGGCGAAACCCTTGCCATCGGTGCCGATGCGATTCACGGCCGCCACGTAGCACAGGTTCTCGATCGCCCGGGCCGGCAGCAGGCGGTTCCAGTGCAAACGCCGCGCCCCCGGCCAGTTCGCGGTGTAGAGCAGCAGGTCGGTGTCCTGGGCGTCGCGGCTCCAGACTGGGAAACGCAGGTCATAGCAGATCAGCGGGCGTACCCGCCATCCCTTGAGCTCGAACTGCACCTGGCGCTCGCCCGGAGTGTAATGATTGTGCTCGCCCGCCATGCGGAACAGGTGGCGCTTGTCATAGTGCAGCACCTCACCATCCGGCCGCGCCCACAGCAGACGATTGCGGTGGCTGCCATCGGCGGCGCGGATAATCACGCTGCCGGTGATCACCGCACCGAGCTTTTGCGCCTGCTCGCGCAGCCAGTGGCTGGTCGGACCGTTTTCGGCTTCGGCCAGGGTCTGCGATTCCATGGAAAAGCCGGTGGTGAACATCTCCGGCAGGATCACCAGGTCAGCCCCCGCCGCCTGCTCCAGCAGCAGCTCAAAATGTTCGAGGTTGGCCTGGCGGTCGTGCCAGGCCAGGGTGGTCTGCACCAGCGCCACGTTCAGATCAGGCAATCGGCTCAAATCACGCATAACTTCTCCGCGGCTTCACGCAACGTCTCCTCGCGCTTGGCAAAACACAGACGGACCAGGCGCTGGCCTTCCGGCGGGTTCTGGTAGAACACCGAGACCGGAATCGCCGCCACGCCATGCTCGCGGGTCATCCACACCGCCATGTCGACATCGTTCAGGTCCGGGCGAATCCGTGAGTAGTCGACCAGTTGGAAGTAGGTCCCCGCCACCCGCTTGAAGCTGAACCGCGACTGACTGAGCAGATCGCAGAACAGGTCGCGCTTGCCCTGATAGAACGCCGGCAATTGCTCGACATGCTCGGGATGCGCCTCCATGTAGTCGGCCAGGGCATATTGCAGCGGGGTCACGCCACAGAAGCTGACGTACTGGTGCACCTTGCGCAGTTCGGCGGTCAGCGCCGGCGGTGCGATCACGTAGCCGGTCTTCCAGCCGGTGACATGGTAGGTCTTGCCGAACGAACTGACGACAAAGGCGCGCTGATACAACGCCTCATGGGCCAGCACGCTGGCGTGGGGCACGCCGTCATAGACCAGGTGCTCGTAGACCTCGTCGCTGACCACGTAGATATCCCGGTCGGCGATCAGCGCCGCCAGTTGATCCAGTTCGCCATGGCTGATCAGCGCCCCGCTCGGGTTGTGCGGGGTGTTGAGGATGATCATCCGGGTCCGCGGGCTGAGGGCATCGCGGAGTTTCTGCCAGTCGATGGCGAAGTCGTCGAGGCCCAGTTGCACGTGGATGCAACGACCTCCGGCCAACTCCACCGAAGGTTCATAGCTGTCATAGCTGGGGTCGAAGACGATGACTTCATCGCCCGGATGAATCACCGCCTGGATCGCACAGAAAATGCCCTGGGTCGCGCCGGGGGTGATGGTCACTTCCGCGTCGGCGTTCACATGGACGCCATAGCTGTTGAAGACCTTCGCCGCCACCTGCTGACGCAGGGCCGGCAGGCCGGTCATCGGCGCATACTGGTTGTGGCCACTGGCGATATGCCGGCCAACCGCATCGCGCAGGGCTTGCGGTCCATCAAAGTCAGGGAAGCCCTGGGACAGGTTCAGCGCGCCGGTTTCCACCGCGAGCTGGGACATCCGGGTAAAGATAGTGGTGCCGACATTCGGCAGCTTGCTGGTGATCATGGGGCCGTTTTCCCTGCTGAACACCCGGCTCTACGACGGCACGGGAGGCTTCGAGGATAACGTATCCGCCAGGCATGAAAAAGGGCGCCATGGGCGCCCTTTCGCAGGTCCGCAATCAGCGCTTGTCGCGGCGCTTCTTGTCGGCTTTCTTGTGGTGCGACATCAAACGACGCTTCTTGTTGACCTGGCGGTCGGTCAGCGTGTTCTTGTTGCCTTCGTACGGGTTCTCGCCACCTTTGAACTCGATGCGGATCGGCGTACCGACCAGCTTCAGGACACGGCGGTAAGTGTTTTCCAGATAACGCACATAGGACTTCGGTACTTTCTCGACCTGGTTGCCGTGGATCACGATCAGCGGCGGGTTGGCACCCCCCAGGTGAGCGTAGCGCAGCTTGATCCGGCGGTTGTTGACCATCGGCGGGGCGTGCTCGACCACCGCATCCTCGAGGATCTGGGTCAGGCGGCTGGTCGGCCAGCGGGTGACGGCCGACTTGAACGAGTTCTGCACCGACTGGTACAGGTTGCCCACACCCGTGCCGTGCAGGGCCGAGATGAAGTGGATGTCGGCGAAGTCAACGAAGAACAGCCGGCGCTCCAGCTCGATCTTCACGAAATCGCGTTCGCCCGGGGTCATGCCGTCCCACTTGTTCAGGGCGATGACCAGCGCGCGACCGGACTCCAGGGCGAAGCCGAGCAGGTTGAGGTCATGGTCGACCACGCCTTCGCGGGCGTCCATGACGAAGATCACGACGTTGGCGTCCTTGATCGCCTGCAGGGTTTTCACCACGGAGAACTTTTCGACTTCCTCGTGGATCTTGCCGCGCTTGCGCACACCGGCGGTGTCGATCAGCGTGTACTTTTCCTCGTTGCGTTCGAACGGGATGTAGATGCTGTCGCGGGTGGTGCCGGGCTGGTCGTAGACGATGACCCGGTCTTCACCGAGCATGCGGTTGACCAGGGTCGACTTGCCCACGTTCGGCCGACCGATAATGGCGATCTTGATGCCATCCTTCTCGCTCGGACCGGGAATGCGCTTGGCTTCTTCACCTTCGGCGACTTCCTCGGCTTCGCCGTCTTCCGGCTCTTCCTCGTCGTCTTTGGGGAAGTCGCGCAGGGCGATTTCCAGCATCTGGGTGATGCCGCGACCATGGGCGCCGGCGATCGGGATCGCGTCGCCCAGGCCCATCGGGCTGAACTCGGCGCGAGCCATGTCCGGGTCGATGTTGTCGACCTTGTTGGCAACCACGTAGGAACGCTTGTTACGCTTGCGCAGGTGCTCGCCGATCATCTGGTCGGCGGCGGTGAAGCCGGCCTTGGCATCCACCAGGAACAGCACGACATCGGCTTCTTCAATGGCCAGCAGCGATTGCTCGGCCATCTTTTCGTCCATGCCATGCTCGTCGCCGGAGATACCGCCGGTGTCGATCAGAATATAGGAGCGCCCTTGCCACTTTGCCTCACCGTACTGGCGATCACGGGTCAGACCGGACAAGTCGCCGACGATGGCGTCGCGAGTCCTGGTCAGGCGGTTGAACAAGGTGGACTTGCCGACGTTCGGTCGGCCCACCAGGGCGATTACGGGAACCATGCGGCTCTCCACTTCGTTATTTCAGAAAATACAAAAGCCGCTGCGAGGCAGCGGCTGGTGCTCGGGGCAGCACCGCGAGGTGCCGCGAACCTTGCAGAGCAAGGCCGCTTGGGGGTACCCCCAAGCATAGTCAAACCTGTTTTTTGCACCTGAAGCGACTGAACTCGATCATGCTGCGTTGAAGATCAGTTCGCAATGCTCATTGACGAACACGTCAACCCCGCTTGCTCACTGCTCTTCGCCTTGCCTGATCTTCGCTCGGCAACTTCAGGTGCTAAACACTACTTGATGGTCAGGGCTTCCAGTTTGCCGCTGTTGCCATACACGTAAATCATGTCACCCACCACCAGCGGACGGGCACGCAGACCGTCGCTGTCGATACGCTCGCGACCGACGAAACGACCATCCACCTGACTCAGCAGGTGCAGGTAGCCTTCGAAGTCGCCGACCGCCACGTAGCTGGAAAACACTTCCGGAGCCGACAGCTGGCGGCGAGCCAGGGAGTCGTTGCTCCAGATAGCGGTGGTCGAACGCTCGTCGACACCTTCCACGGTACCGGACGCCAGGGCAACGTAGACGCTGCCGAAGCCCTGGGCGACACCCGCGTAGCTGGAAGCATCACGCTGCCAGAGTACACGACCGCTTTCCAGGTCCAGTGCGGCCATGCGGCCCTGGTAGCTGGCGACATACAGGGTGCCGCCGGACAACAGCAGGCCACCGTCGATATCGACCACGCGCTCCAGTTCCGAACGACCTTGTGGAATCGCCACGCGGGTTTCCCAGGCCGGCACGCCGTTCTGGGTATCCAGGGCGACCACCTTGCCGGTCGACAGGCCCGCCACCGCGAGGTGGTTGGTCACGATCGGCGCGCCGGTACCGCGCAGGGTCAGGACCGCCGGAGTACTGTCGTACAACCAGCGCTGGTTGCCGGTGGCGGCATCGAGGCCGATCACGCGGTCATCCTGGGTCTGTACCACCACCACGTCACCATTGGTGGCCGGTGGCGCGAGGACTTCGCTGGTCACGCGGGCGCGCCATTTTTCTTCGCCGCTGCTGGAGTCCAGGGCAATGATCTCGCCCTTGAGGGTCCCCATCAGCACCAGGCCGTAGCCGACGCCGATCGCACCGGAAACCGGCAGTTCCAGGTCCTTCTTCCACTTCACGTCGCCGTTCATGCGGTCCATCGAGACCACCACGCCGGTCGCATCGGCCGCGTAGATGGTATCGCCGTCGACCGCCGGCACCAGCATGTTGTAGATTTTGCCCTGGCCATCACCGATGGAGCGGCTCCACTGCTTCTGCAGAACCACTTCTTCCTTGAAGGAAGTCAGTTCGGCCGGTGGCAGTTCTTTCTTGCTGTTGCTGCTGCAACCCGCGGCCAGAATGGCCAGAGCCAGCAATGCTGCATGTTTCCAACGGATCACGTCACGCATCCCCTTTGGCCAAGTCGTCGAGCTTGATTTGTAAGCCACCGACCGCTGCTTCATCAGACAGCGCCGCCTTGGCCTTTTGGTACGCAGCATGGGCTTCATCGGTACGCCCCAGTTGAACCAGCAGGTCCCCCTTGAGCTCTTCGCGACTGGCCAGGAACGCCTTGTCAGCATCGCCGTCGAGCAGTTTCAGTGCGTCGTCGACCTTGTTCTGTGCCGCCATGACCTGGGCCAGGCGCTGACGCGCGACTTCGCCCAGGGTGGCATTGACCGGTTTGTCGACCACGGCCTTGAGCTCGGTGGCGGCATCGTCCAGCTTGCCGGTGTCGACCGCGACCTTCGCGA
Source organism: Pseudomonas sp. Mn2068 (assembly GCF_049319725.1). Taxonomy (NCBI): domain Bacteria; kingdom Pseudomonadati; phylum Pseudomonadota; class Gammaproteobacteria; order Pseudomonadales; family Pseudomonadaceae; genus Pseudomonas; species Pseudomonas sp. Mn2068. The sequence goes on from NZ_JBMOUG010000004.1 coordinate 42,107, forward strand.
CGAACAGGCTGCCGTACTGCGCGTAGGCGCTGCCACCGAACTGGGTGTTGAGCTTGCCGGCCAGGTCCGCGACGCGCGCGGGATCAGGCTTGCCGTCAGGCGTCAGCGTGGACTCCAGCAACTCCTGATAGAGCACCGAGGCGCCTTGCGACTGGTTGCTCTGATATTTGTGCCATGCCTGCCAGCCGAACACCACCACCAGCGCCAACAGGCCGCCAGTGACCAGGGGTTTGCCGTTGCGCTGCCACCAGTCCTTCAACTCCGCCAGCTGATCATCTTCGGAACTCGACACCCCAATACTCCTTATTCTCTAAATCGGCTGTTTTTACAGCTTCAACCCTGCACGACGCAGGTGGACAAGTGCTCGGAAAGAGCATCCCAGGCAATGCTTTGTTGCTCGCCCTGGCCACGCAGGGGTTTGAAACCTACCACTTGCTGAGCCAATTCGTCGTCTCCGAGAATCAAGGCGTACAGCGCACCACTCTTGTCAGCTTTCTTGAACTGGCTCTTGAAGCTACCGGCGCCGGCGTTGACCTGCAAACGCAGGTTCGGCAGTTGGTCACGGACTTTCTCGCTCAGGGCCAGGGCCGCCAGCTCGGCAGCCTCGCCGAACGCGCACAGGTAGACATCGACCTGGCGGGAAATCTCTTCCGGCACCTGCTCCAGGGTTTCCAGCAGCAGGATCAGGCGCTCGATGCCCATGGCAAACCCCACGCCCGGGGTCGGCTTGCCGCCCATCTGTTCCACCAGGCCGTCATAACGACCACCGGCACACACGGTGCCCTGGGCGCCCAACTGGTCGGTGACCCATTCGAAAACGGTCTTGCTGTAGTAATCCAGGCCGCGCACCAGCTTCGGATTGATCACGTACGGAATACCCGCGGCATCCAGGCGGGCCTTGAGGCCTTCGAAATGCAGGCGGGATTCTTCGTCGAGGTAGTCGGCGAGCTTCGGCGCATCCACCAGGACCGCCTGGGTATCGGCGTTCTTGGTATCGAGCACGCGCAACGGGTTGGTCTTCAACCGGCGCTGGCTGTCTTCATCCAGCTGGTCGAGGCGGGCCGAAAGGAACTCCACCAGGGCTTCGCGATAACGACCACGGGACTCGCTGGTGCCCAGGCTGTTGAGTTCGAGCTTGACCGCGTTGCGGATGCCCAGCAGGCCCCACAGGCGCCAGGTCAGCACGATCAGTTCGGCGTCGATGTCCGGACCGTCGATATTGAAGACTTCGCAACCGATCTGGTGGAACTGGCGGTAACGGCCCTTCTGCGGGCGCTCGTGACGGAACATCGGGCCGATGTACCAGAGTTTCTGCGGCTGGCCACCACCGGTGATGCCGTGCTCCAGCACCGCCCGCACACAGGCCGCGGTGCCTTCCGGACGCAGGGTCAGGGAGTCGCCGTTGCGGTCCTCGAAGGTGTACATCTCTTTTTCGACGATGTCGGTCACTTCACCGATGGAGCGCTTGAACAGCTCGGTGAACTCGACGATCGGCATACGGATCTGCTTGTAACCGTAGTTATCCAGCAAACGCGCGACAGTGCCCTCGAAATAACGCCACAGCGGCGTCTGCTCGGGCAGGATGTCGTTCATGCCACGAATGGCTTGCAAAGACTTGCTCACAGATTTTCCTTAAATTCTTCGTTTCAGCCGCGGGCGATCAGCGCCGCGTCGGCCTCGACCTTTTCGGCCGCCTTCTGCCGGATCAGCCTTTCCAGCTCATCCACCAGGTTGTCATTCGTCAGTTTCTGCGCCGGCTTGCCGTCGATGTAGATCAGGTTCGGTGTACCGCCGGTCAGGCCGATATGGGCCTCCTTCGCTTCACCGGGACCGTTCACCACACAGCCGATCACCGCGACATCCAGCGGCACCAGCAGGTCTTCCAGGCGCCCTTCCAGCTCGTTCATGGTCTTCACCACATCGAAGTTCTGCCGCGAGCAGCTCGGGCAGGCGATGAAGTTGATCCCACGGGACCGCAGGTGCAGGGACTTGAGGATGTCGTAGCCGACTTTCACTTCCTCGACCGGGTCGGCCGCCAACGAGATGCGGATAGTATCGCCAATCCCTTCGGCCAGCAGCATACCGAGGCCGACCGCCGATTTCACCGTGCCCGAACGCAAACCACCGGCTTCGGTGATGCCCAGGTGCAACGGCTGGACGATTTCCTTGGCCAGCAGGCGGTAGGCTTCTACCGCCATGAACACATCGGAGGCCTTAACGCTGACCTTGAAGTCCTGGAAGTTCAGGCGCTCCAGGTGCTCGACGTGACGCAGGGCCGACTCCACCAGCGCAGCCGGGGTCGGTTCGCCGTACTTCTTCTGCAGGTCCTTTTCCAGGGAACCGGCGTTGACGCCGATACGGATCGGGATCCCGCGGTCACGGGCGGCATCGACCACCGCGCGCACGCGGTCTTCGCGACCGATGTTGCCCGGGTTGATCCGCAGGCAATCCACGCCCAGCTCAGCCACGCGCAGGGCGATCCGGTAGTCGAAATGGATGTCGGCGACCAATGGCACCTTGACCAGTTGCTTGATCCGGCCGAAGGCCTCGGCAGCGTCCATGTCCGGCACGGAAACCCGGACGATATCGACGCCCGCGGCTTCCAGGCGGTTGATCTGGGCCACGGTCGCGGCCACATCATTGGTGTCGCTGTTGGTCATGCTCTGCACCGCGATAGGCGCATCGCCGCCCACCGGCACCGAGCCGACCCAGATTTTACGCGATTCGCGACGCTTGATTGGAGATTCGCCGTGCATGACTTATTGACCTAGCTTCAGGCGAGCGGTCTCGCCACTGGTGAACGGTGCGACATCGACCGCCTGACCGTTGTACGTGATCTGTGCACCCTTGGCGTAGCCCAGGCGCACCGCGAACGGCGGCTTGCCGCTGACTTCGAGGATATCGCCCTTGCGCTTGAGGCCGCTGAACAGGACCTTGCCGCCACCGTCGGTGACCTGGGTCCAGCAATCGGCGACGAAGGTCACATGCACCTGCCCGGCACCGGCGACCGGTGCGGCTGCGGCAGCGGCCGGCGCACCATTGACCGGAGCGCTCGGCGACACGGGCGAAACCGGAGCTGGCGCCGGTTGTGGTGGCACCACCAGCGACTGCGCGGCATGCGGGACCGGCACCACGGCCGGCGTGGCCGGGGCCGCTGGAGCGGATGGGGCCGAGGCTTCAGCCTGGGTTTCGGTCGAAGGCTCGCCGGGAGTCGCTTCAGGATTGGACTGGTTTTCCGCGACGGCCTGGTCTTCCGGCTCGTCGATCGGATGAATCTGGGTGGTGCCGTCGGCGCTTTCGACTTCGACGTGCTCCATGCTGATGGCTGCCTGGTCCTTGGAGCGCAGGCTGGCCTGGTCCTGCCACCAGACAAAACCGCCACCGATCACCGCAATCAGCAGCAACAGGCTGACAATCCGCAAAATGGTATGGGAAACCCGCACCGGCTCTTCGATCCGCCCCAGCGCATGCACGTTGCTGCCCTGGGAGTCGGTCCCGGTGCACTGGTCGAACTGCTGCACCAGCACGGTCTGGTCCATGCCCAGCAGCTTGGCGTAGGCCCGGATATAACCACGGGCGAAGGTATGCCCCGGCAGCTTGTCGAAGGCGCCGGCCTCCAGGTTACTCAACGACGTCGTGGTCAGATTGAGCTTCAGGGCCACCTCGGCCAACGTCCAACCATTGCTTTCGCGGGCCTGACGCAGGGTCTCACCGGGGTTTACGCGAGTCGCTGCTACAACTTCTGGATGCGCCGCTTTCATCATTGCTCCGACAGGTATTGCTGATATTCCGGCGTACCGGGATAGAGTCGTTTTAATTGCAGGCCGTAACTGGCGACCTTGTCGCGATCTTCGTAAATCTTCGCCAGTCGAATACCGAGCAACAGACTACGTGCATTCTGCTCGCTCAGCAGGCTAAAGCGATCGTAATAATCGCGTGCGGGCACATAATGCCTGTCTTCGTAAGACAACTCAGCCATTTCCAGCAAGGCGCGTGGCTGTTGTCGGTTCAGGCGCAGGGATTTTTCCAGGTTCTGCCGTGCGTCGTCGCGATTGCCGAGGGCCAGGGCGGTCAGGCCAAGGTTCTCGTAGACCCGCGAACGCTCGGGATACAGGCTGTCGGCCGCCGCCTGCTCGAAACGCTGGTAAGCGTCCTTGTACTGCTTGCGCTCGTACAGGAAGCCACCGTAGTTGTTGAGGATCCGCGCATCGCCCGGACGGGACGACAGTGCCTTGCGGAAATGCTGGTCCGCCAGGTCCCACTCCATCTCGGCCTGGAACACCAGCGCCAGGGCCGCGTTGGCGTCGGGATCAGAGCTGTTCAGCTCCAGGGCTTTCTTGAGCGGAACCTTGGCCTGCTCGGTCTGGCCCTGCTGCAGGTAACCGATGCCCAGTTGCACATAGGCCGTACGTGCCTCGTCACGCCCCTTGCTGGTACTCATCGGGTCGATATTGCCCGAGGAAACGCAGCCGGCCAGGAGGCCGGCAAAAAGTACAAGGAGCGCAGTGCGCACGGTCATGGAGATCCTCTCTCGGGTTCAGTTCGAAGCGCTTTTCGACATATCGGCATCGGCGCTCAGTTCACGCACCGCGATATAACGTTCGCTACGGCGGGTGCGATCCAGCACCTGCCCGACCAACTGCCCGCAGGCAGCGTCAATGTCTTCACCGCGGGTGGTACGTACCGTGACGTTGTAGCCGGCCTGGTGCAACAGATCCTGGAAACGCCGGATCGCATTGTTGCTCGGGCGCTCGTAGCCCGAATGCGGGAACGGGTTGAACGGGATCAGGTTGATCTTGCACGGCGTATCCTTGAGCAGCTCGATCATCTCGACCGCGTGCTCGACCTGGTCGTTGACATCCTTGAGCAGGGTGTACTCGACGGTCAGGACACGCTTCTCGCCGAGGGTCGCCATATAGCGACGGCACGATTCGAGCAGCATCTTAAGCGGATACTTCTTGTTGATCGGCACCAATTGGTTACGCAATGCGTCATTCGGTGCGTGCAGCGACAACGCCAGGGAGACGTCGATATGCTCGGCCAGCACATCGATCATCGGCACCACGCCGGAAGTCGACAGGGTCACGCGGCGCTTGGAGATGCCGTAGCCCAGGTCGTCCATCATCAGGCGCATGGCGGCGATGACGTTGTCGAAGTTGAGCAGCGGCTCGCCCATGCCCATCATCACCACGTTGGTGATGGCACGGTCGATGGTGGCCGGGACGCTGCCAAAGGATTTGTTGGCAATCCACACCTGGCCGATGACTTCGGCGGCAGTGAGGTTGCTGTTGAAGCCTTGCTTGCCGGTGGAGCAGAAACTGCAATCCAGGGCACAGCCTGCCTGGGACGAAACGCACAAGGTGCCGCGTTTGCCCTGGGGAATGTAGACGGTCTCGACGCAGCTGCCGGACGCCACGCGCACCACCCACTTGCGGGTGCCGTCGGTGGAAATGTCCTCGCTGACGATTTCAGGACCGCGAACCTCGGCTACGGTCTTGAGCTTTTCGCGCAAGGCCTTGCTGACGTTCGTCATGGCGTCGAAATCATCGACGCCAAAGTGGTGAATCCACTTCATGACCTGACCGGCACGGAAACGCTTCTCCCCGATTGAGTCGAAGAATTTTTCCATTTCCGGTTGAGTCAGACCCAACAGGTTTGTTTTGCCGATTGATACAGTCATGGATTCACCCTCACTCCCAAGCTTTTGCTTAGCGAGTGGTTACTTCGGTAGCTGCGAAGAAGTACGAGATTTCGCGAGCGGCAGCGGCTTCGGAGTCCGAACCGTGTACAGCGTTGGCGTCGATGGAATCGGCGAAGTCAGCACGGATGGTGCCGGCAGCCGCTTCCTTAGGGTTGGTGGCGCCCATCAGCTCACGGTTCAGAGCGATAGCGTTTTCGCCTTCCAGAACCTGGACAACGACAGGACCGGAGATCATGAAGGCAACCAGGTCGCCGAAGAAACCACGAGCGCTGTGCTCAGCGTAGAAGCCTTCGGCTTCGGCCTTGGACAGTTGCTTCAGTTTCGAAGCGACAACGCGCAGGCCGGCTTTTTCGAAACGGGTGGTGATCTCGCCGATAACGTTTTTTGCAACAGCGTCAGGCTTGATGATGGAGAAAGTGCGTTGAACAGCCATGGTGTAACTCCAGAAACGATAATTTGCGAAAAATTAAACCCGCGAATTATACGCGGGTTCTTGGGTATTGCCTAACTCAGGTATTGCCTGCAGCCAGGGATCAGTCGCGTTCTTCGATCCAGTGGGCCTGAATGGCCTCCAGGATCTTCTCGCCACAGTGTTCCGGTTTGTCGTCGAACTCCGGCAGTTCCATGACCCACTTGCGCAGATCGACGAAATTCACCGACATCGGATCGACATCCGGCTTGCTTTCAGCCAGCTGGATCGCGATTTCCAGCACATCAGTCCACTTCAGACTCATGATAGTTCCTCGAATCAGTGTGGCGCTTCCGCGGCATGGTTGAGCGAATACTTTGGAATCTCGACGGTCAGGTCTTCGGTGCCGACAATCGCCTGGCAACCCAGGCGTGACTGCGCTTCCAGGCCCCAGGCCCGATCCAGGAAATCTTCTTCCAGCTCATCGGCCTCTTCCAGCGAATCGAAGCCTTCGCGAATGATGCAATGACAGGTGGTGCAGGCGCAGACGCCGCCACAGGCGCTTTCCATCTCGATATGGTGCTCATGCGCCAGATCGAGGATCGAAGTGCCGGGCTCAGCCTCTACTACCATCCCTTCCGGGCAGAACTTCTCGTGGGGCAGAAAAATGACCTGCGGCATCGTTATTCCTCAATCTCATTCAGGTTGCGTCCCGCCAGGGCGGCTTTCACCGTCGAATCCAGGCGGCGGGCGGCAAAGGCATCGGTCACTTGCGACAGACGCTTGGTCTGTTGCTCGATGGCATAACCATCGGTGCCTTTCATCAATTCACTCAATTCCTGCATCTGCAATTCGATGACCATGCGCTCCTCGGCATCGAGCAGGCGTTCGCCGTCGGCCTCGAGGGCGCCCTGCACCGCTTCGATCAGGCGTTGCGCATCGACCTGCTGCTCGCGCAACACGCGGGCAACCTTGTCATCACCGGCATACTGGAACGAGTCCTTGAGCATGCGGGCGATTTCACCGTCGGTCAGGCCATAGGACGGCTTGACCTGGATACTCGACTCGACGCCCGAACCCAGCTCGCGGGCCGTGACATTGAGCAGGCCGTCGGCATCGACCTGGAAGGTCACGCGGATCTTCGCCGCGCCGGCAACCATCGCCGGAATGCCCCGCAGTTCGAAGCGCGCCAGGGAGCGGCAGTCGCTGATCAGTTCACGCTCGCCTTGCAGCACGTGAATCGCCATGGCCGACTGGCCGTCCTTGTAGGTGGTGAAATCCTGGGCGCGGGCGACGGGAATGGTGGTGTTGCGCGGAATCACCTTCTCCATCAGCCCACCCATGGTTTCGAGACCAAGGGACAGCGGAATCACATCGAGCAGCAGCAGTTCGCCACCGTCGCGCTTGTTGCCGGCCAGGGTATCGGCCTGGATGGCGGCACCGATGGCCACCACCTGATCCGGATCGATTTCGGTCAACGGCTGGCGACCGAACATCTCGGCGACGGCCTCGCGCACACGGGGCACACGGGTCGAACCGCCGACCATGACCACCGCGTGCACGTCTTCAAGCTCGACATTCGAGTCCCGCACCGCACGCCGGCAGGCCTTGAGGCTGCGGGCGATCATCGGCTCGATCAGGGCATCAAACGTTTCACGGGTCAGCTGGGCACGCCAGTCGCCATGGACCACCTCGACCGAGTCAGCGTCGGTCAACGCTTCCTTGGCCGCGCAGGCCGCCTGCAACAGGCTGCGCTGGGCACCCGGATCGAGGTCGGCGGACAAGCCGGCCTGCTCGATGATCCAGCCGGCAATCGCGTGATCGAAGTCATCGCCGCCCAGGGCGCTGTCGCCACCGGTGGCCAGGACCTCGAAGACCCCGCCGGTCAGGCGCAGGATAGAGATGTCGAAAGTACCGCCGCCCAGGTCGTAGATCGCGACCAGGCCTTCGGCGTGCTGGTCCAGGCCATAGGCCACGGCCGCGGCGGTCGGTTCGTTGAGCAGGCGCAGGACGTTCAGGCCGGCCAGCCGGGCCGCGTCCTTGGTCGCCTGGCGCTGGGCATCGTCGAAATAGGCCGGCACGGTGATCACCGCCCCGACCAGTTCACCCCCCAGGGCTGCCTCGGCGCGCTGACGCAGCACCTTGAGGATATCGGCGGAGACTTCGACCGGGCTTTTCGGACCCTGCACGGTATCGATGAACGGCATGTGCGACTCACCGCCGACAAAGCGGTAAGGCAGTTGCTCGCCCAGTTGCTTGACGTCCGCCAGGCCACGGCCCATCAGGCGCTTCACCGACAGCACGGTATTGAGCGGATCACTGGCGGCCGCCAGCTTGGCCGACTGGCCGACCTCGATACGGTCGGCGTGGTAGCGCACCGCGGACGGCAGGATCACCTGCCCGTCAGCATCGGCCAGGGGCTCGGAAAGACCACTGCGCAATGCAGCGACCAGCGAATTGGTAGTACCCAAGTCAATCCCGACCGCCAGGCGACGCTGGTGCGGTTGGGGACTTTGGCCGGGTTCGGCGATCTGCAGTAGGGCCATCGTTATCTGGACTTATCTGAATATCAGGCGTGCGACCGGAGCGGCACTGGGTTAATCGTCGAGGCGCTCTTCTAACTGGCGCACTTCGTAGGTGAGCTTGTCGAGGAACTGCATGCGCCGCATCAGGCGCTCGGCCTGTTCACGTTGCGCGGCATCGTTCCAGCAGGCTGCGAAGCTGTCGTTCAGTTCATCCTGGGCCGTTTTCAGGCGTCGCTTGAACGCGGCGATGCCCGGCAGGTCGGCATCGTCCTGCAGGTCTTCGAGCTCTTCGCGCCATTGCATCTGCTGCATCAGGAAGTCCGGATCATGCACCGTGACTTCCAATGGCAGCTCGCGACCGCCCATGGCGAGCAGATAGCGCGCACGCTTGGGAGGGCTCTTGAGCGTCTGGTAGGCCTCGTTGAGGCTCGCGGATTGCTCCAGGGCCAGCCGTTGCTCACGCTCGGAAGCGTCGGCAAAGCGGTCCGGATGAACGGCGCGCGCCAACTCTCGGTAGCGCGCGGCCAACTGTTCGAGGTCCAGCGTGAAGCTCGGCTGCAACTCGAATAAAGCGAAATGACAAGGAGTACCCACGAATAGCCTCAGATGTTGAAGCTTTCGCCGCAGCCACACTCACCGCGTACGTTGGGGTTGTTGAACTTGAAGCCTTCGTTCAACCCTTCCTTGACGAAATCCAGCTCGGTGCCGTCCAGGTAGGTGAGGCTTTTCGGGTCGATGATCACTTTCTCGCCGTGACTCTCGAACACCTGATCTTCCGCCACCACCTCGTCGACGAACTCCAGCACATAGGCAAGGCCGGAACAGCCTGTGGTGCGAACACCCAGACGAATCCCTTCACCTTTGCCGCGCCCGTCAAGGGAGCGTCGCACGTGTCGAGCAGCCGCTTCTGTCATGCTGATAGCCATCGTGACTCCTTACTAATCGCTTGAACGCCGGATCGTTTAGATCAGGCCTTTCTTCTGCTTGTAATCGCGAACGGCGGCCTTGATGGCGTCTTCGGCGAGTACCGAGCAGTGGATCTTCACTGGCGGCAGGGCCAGTTCTTCGGCCAGCTGAGTGTTCTTGATGGTCTCTGCTTCATCCAGAGTCTTGCCTTTCATCCACTCGGTCGCCAGGGAGCTGGAGGCGATGGCCGAACCGCAACCGTAGGTCTTGAACTTGGCGTCTTCGATGATGCCCTGTTCGTTGACCTTGATCTGCAGACGCATCACGTCGCCGCACGCCGGAGCCCCGACCATGCCGGTACCGACATCCGGGTCCTCGGCATTCATCTTGCCGACGTTACGCGGGTTTTCGTAGTGGTCGATGACCTTTTCGCTGTAAGCCATGGTACTTAATCCTCACTCATCAGGGCCGCTCTTGAGACCCTGCAGTTCCGCTTGCGTCAGTCGCCGCGTCGCTACAGGACCTGTATCCGGCGGCTTCTATAGTTAGTGTGCCGCCCACTCGATCTTCGAGATATCGACGCCATCTTTGAACATGTCCCACAGCGGCGACAGGGCGCGCAGCTTGGTCACGGCCTCGCAGACTTTCTGCGCGGCGTAATCGATTTCTTCTTCGGTGGTGAAGCGACCGAAGGTGAAGCGGATCGAGCTGTGTGCCAGTTCGTCGTTGCGGCCCAGGGCGCGCAGTACGTACGAAGGCTCCAGCGAAGCCGAGGTGCAGGCGGAACCGGAGGAAACCGCCAGGTCCTTGAGTGCCATGATCAGCGACTCGCCTTCGACGTAGTTGAAGCTCAGGTTCAGGTTGTGCGGTACGCGGGCGGTCATGCTGCCGTTGATGTACAGCTCTTCCAGGTGCTCGACCTGCTTGTAGAAGCGGTCGCTCAGGGCCTTGATGCGCACGTTCTCGGCAGCCATGTCTTCCTTGGCCACGCGGAAGGCTTCACCCATGCCGACGATCTGGTGGGTCGCCAGGGTACCGGAACGCATGCCGCGCTCGTGACCGCCGCCGTGCATGGTCGCCTCGAGGCGCACCCGCGGCTTGCGGCTGACGTACAGCGCGCCGATGCCTTTGGGACCGTAGGTCTTGTGGGCCGAGAAGGACATCAGGTCGACTTTCAGCTTCTGCAGGTCGATATCGACCTTGCCGGTCGACTGGGCTGCGTCAACATGGAACAGCACGCCGCGCGAGCGGGTCAGCTCACCGATGGCGGCGATGTCGTTGACGGTGCCGATCTCGTTGTTCACGTGCATGATCGAAACCAGGATGGTGTCGTCGCGCAGGGCGGCTTCGACCATGGCCGGGGTGATCAGGCCGTCTTCGCCAGGCTCGATATAGGTGACTTCGAAACCTTCACGCTCCAGTTGGCGCGTGGTGTCGAGGACCGCCTTGTGCTCGATCTTGCTGGTGATCAGGTGCTTGCCCTTGGTGTGGTAGAAATGCGCGACACCCTTGATCGCCAGGTTGTCGGACTCGGTGGCACCGGAGGTCCAGACGATTTCACGCGGGTCGGCATTGACCAGGTCGGCGACCTGGCGGCGGGCGTTCTCGACCGACTCCTCGGCCTTCCAGCCGAAGACGTGGGAACGCGAGGCCGGGTTACCGAAGTTTCCGTCGACCAGCAGGCATTCACTCATTTTCTGCGCGACACGCGGATCAACCGGGGTGGTCGCTGAGTAATCAAGGTAAATCGGCAATTTCATGGACTATCTCCTAAATCAGGCTGGCTGGCGCACCGCGGGCTCTTTGGCTGTCATTCGACGGCGGACGCTTCGATCTTATCCAGGCGTGGCGCCTTGCCATTACAGCGGCGCTGATCCTGACGCTGGGCGACTTCTTGTACCTCACGGCGAGTCACAAGGTCCGCCAAGCTGATACCACTGAGAAATTCGTGGATCTGCAGGCTGAGGTCGCACCACAGGTGGTGGGTCAGGCAAGTGTCGCCGGAATGGCAATCACCGAGCCCCTGGCACTTGGTGGCGTCGACCGATTCATTCACCGCGTCGATCACCTGGGCGACCTGGATCCCCTGCATGTCGCGCGACAGCTGATAGCCGCCACCCGGACCACGGACACTCGACACCAGGTTGCTGCGACGCAATTTGGCGAAAAGCTGTTCGAGGTAGGACAGGGAGATGCCTTGGCGCTCGGAGATATCGGCCAGGGACACCGGCCCGTGTTGCGCGTGCAACGCCAGATCGAGCATGGCGGTCACCGCGTATCGGCCTTTTGTAGTCAGTCGCATGGACAATTACCACGGAGTTACGGAATGAGGACGAGTATGCTATTCCCGAGTATTTAAGTCAACTATAAGACCTAGTACTTTAGTCGGGATTACCCGTAAAAGAGCGCGCGCATTGTAGCAAAGTCACAAGCGTAATGGCATCGCGCTAGACCGATGGTTTTTGTCGTCCTTGAAATGCTTCGCGGGCAAGCCTGCTCCCACAGGGCTCGATGCAGCCCTGACCTTGTGGGAGCGGGCTTGCCCGCGAAGAGGCCGGCAAACCCGACGCAGATCAGCCTGCCTTGACCTCGCCCTCGTCCTTCACTTCGACAAAGCCTTCACAGTGCAACTCCGGCAGATCCTTGGCGCAGTAGTTGCTGCCCAGGTCCTTCAGCGCACCGCACATGCCTTCCAGGCGCCCATCGACCGCCTGCAGGTGATCGAGCATCTGGCCGATGGCCCGCGCCACCGGATCCGGCATGTCTTCGCTGACGCCATAGGCATCGAAGCCCAGCTTCTCGGCCATCGCCTTGCGCTTGGCCTCCTGCTGATCGTCGGACTTCATGATGATCCGCCCCGGAATCCCCACCACCGTCGCCCCTGGCGGAACCGCCTTGGTCACCACCGCATTGGAACCGACCTTGGCCCCGGCACCGACCGTGAACGGCCCCAGCACCTTGGCGCCGGCGCCGACCACCACGCCGTCTTCCAGGGTCGGATGGCGCTTGCCCTTGTTCCAGCTGGTACCGCCCAGGGTCACCCCCTGGTAGAGGGTCACATCATTGCCGATCTCGGCGGTTTCACCGATCACGATACCCATGCCGTGATCGATGAAGAAACGCCGCCCGACCTTGGCGCCCGGATGGATCTCGATACCGGTCAACCAGCGGCCGAAGTTCGACACCACCCGCGCCAGCCACTTCCAGCCCATTCCCCACAGCGAATGACTCAGGCGATGCAGCCAGATGGCGTGCATGCCGGGGTAGCAGGTCAGGACTTCAAAGGCATTGCGCGCCGCCGGGTCACGATGGAATACGCTCTGGATATCTTCACGCAAACGCTCGAACATCATTAATCCTTCCGCTTAAGAAGCTCGCCACGGGCCGCTTTCTGGGTTTCCGTGAGGATGCCACGCAATATATTCATTTCCGCCCGGCTGACCGAGCTGCGTCCGTAAAGGCGGCGCAGGCGCGCCATGAGGTGCCGCGGCTTTTCCGGATCGAGGAACTCGATGGCCACCAGCGTCTGCTCCAGGTGCTCATAAAATCGTTCCAGTTCATCCATGGTCGCCAATTCACCACTGCGGGTGGACGCCACTTCATCCTTCTCGACCTTGTGCGGCTGGCCTTCAGCCGCCAACCAGGCCATGCGTACCTCATAACTCAACACCTGCACCGCCGCCCCGAGGTTCAGCGAACTGAATCCGGGGTCAGATGGGATATGCACGTGATAATGACATCGCTGCAGCTCGTCATTGGTCAGGCCGGAATCTTCGCGACCGAACACCAGGGCGATCTGCGCATCCTGCGCCGCCTCCTCGACCACTTTCACGCCGGACTCGCGCGGGTCCAGCAACGGCCAGGGAATCCGCCGATCCCGCGCACTGGTGCCGAACACCAGGTTGCAGCCGACCAGCGCCTCTTCCAAAGTGGCGACGACCTGGGCGTTTTCAAGGATGTCGGTGGCGCCGGAGGCACGCGCATCGGCCTCATGGGACGGAAAGATGCGCGGCTCGACCAGTATCAGGCGCGACAATCCCATGTTCTTCATGGCTCGCGCAGCCCCGCCGATATTGCCCGGATGACTGGTATTGACCAGGACGATACGAATATTTTGCAGCACGGGCAGGCGCTCTCGGACAGGGCAAAGGGGAGCAAATCTTACAGAAGCACTCGGGTTTACGCCACGAAACTGAATGTCGTCCTTCACCGATAACACTTTTCTGTTAGAATGTTCGGCTTTCTTTAACACTCTAGGTGAAACGTCCATGCAGCCCATGCTGAATATCGCGCTGCGCGCCGCCCGCAGCGCCAGTGAATTGATTTTCCGCTCCATCGAGCGCCTGGATACCATCAAGGTCGACGAAAAAGACGCCAAGGACTACGTGTCCGAGGTTGATCGTGCTGCCGAGCAGAAAATCATCGACGCTCTGCGCAAAGCGTATCCGACCCACGCCATCCGCGGTGAAGAAACCGGTTTCCACGCCGGTAGCGGCGAAGGCGAAGAATACCTGTGGATCATCGACCCACTTGATGGCACCACCAACTTCCTGCGCGGCATCCCGCACTTCGCGGTCAGCATCGCCTGCAAATACCGCGGCCGCCTTGAGCACGCCGTGGTTCTGGACCCGGTTCGCCAGGAAGAATTCACCGCCAGCCGTGGCCGTGGCGCCCAGCTGAACGGTCGCCGCCTGCGCGTCAGCGGTCGCACCAGTCTCGACGGCGCCCTGCTGGGCACCGGCTTCCCGTTCCGCGACGACCAGATGGACAACATCGACAACTACCTGGGCATGTTCCGCGCCCTGGTCGGCCAGACCGCCGGCATCCGCCGCGCCGGTGCCGCGAGCCTCGACCTGGCCTATGTGGCCGCCGGTCGTTTCGACGCCTTCTGGGAGTCGGGCCTGTCCGAGTGGGACATGGCTGCGGGCGCACTGCTGATCCAGGAAGCGGGCGGCCTTGTGAGCGACTTCACCGGCGGTCACGACTTCCTTGAGAAAGGCCATATCGTCGCCGGCAACACCAAGTGCTTCAAGGCCGTGCTGACCGCAATCCAGCCGCACCTGCCGGCTTCGCTGAAGCGCTAAGCGCCCGGCCATGAAAAAAGCACCCCGAGGGGTGCTTTTTTTGTGCCTGCGATCCGGGGTCAAACCCCGGTGCGATTACTGGGCAGGCTGGTTCTGGCTGAGAATCAGGCGACCTTCCTTGTCAACCGGAATCTGGTTGCCCGGATCACGATCCATGCGCACCTTGCCTTCCTTGCCGTCGAGCTGGTAACGCACGTCATAACCCACGACCTTGTCGCTGATGTCATTGACCGTGTTACAGCGGGTCTGGGTCGTGGTGTAGGTGTCACGCTCCTGCATGCCCTCCTGCACCTTGTTACCGGCATAACCGCCACCGACCGCACCCACGACCGTCGCCAGGGTCTTGCCCTTGCCACCGCCCACCAGACTGCCCAGCAGGCCACCGCCCACCGCACCCAGCGCCGTACCGGCCAGGCGATGCTCGTCCTGCACCGGCTTCTGCCGGGTCACGGCAACGTCCTTGCACACTTCGCGCGGTGTCTTGACCTGCGTCTTCACAGGTTCGACCGCCAATACTTGAGCATACTCAGGGCCGCTCTTCACCATGCTGTAGGTCGCAACAGCACCTCCGGCGGTGACACCGACAGCACCCAATACCGCACCCACCAGCAACGACTTGTTCACGTGAACCTCCTGACCATCACCGCGGGAAATATCCGCATCTCTCCTAGCCTTGGAGCATGAAAAAAGGCGCGAGTTCAATACTCGCGCCTTCTCGGGTGACAGCCGGAGGAAAAACGAACGTCAAGGACGGTCGTCGATTTCCTTCTGGGTGTTGGCCGGAGGAATCAGGTCCTCGCTGTTCAGGTTCAGCCAGATCAACACCACGTTGGCGATGTAGATCGACGAGTAGGTACCCGCCAGCACACCGACGAACAGTGCGATGGAGAAACCGAACAGGTTGTCGCCACCGAAGAACAGCAGGGCCGCGATCGCCAGCAGGGTGGAGATCGACGTCGCCATGGTCCGCAGCAGGGTCTGGGTGGTCGAGATGTTGATGTTCTCGATCAGGCTGGCCTTGCGCAGTACCCGGAAGTTCTCGCGAACCCGGTCGAATACCACGATGGTGTCGTTGAGCGAGTAACCGATGATCGCCAGTACCGCCGCCAGCACCGTCAGGTCGAAGGTGATCTGGAAGAACGACAGGATACCCACGGTCACGACCACGTCGTGGATCAGCGACACGATGGCGCCGACCGCGAACTTCCACTGGAAGCGGAAAGCCAGGTAGATCAGGACGCCGCCCAGCGCCATCAGCATGCCGAGGCCGCCCTGGTCGCGCAGCTCTTCACCCACCTGCGGGCCGACGAATTCGACGCGCTTGACCTGCGCCGGATTGTCGCCGCCGGTCTTCTGCAGCGCGTCCGCCACCTGGTGACCCAGTTGCGGGTCTTCACCCGGCATCCGCACCAGCAGGTCAGTGGTCGCGCCGAAGCTCTGCACGATCGCTTCGTGATAACCGGCCGTGACCAGTTGCTCACGGACCTTGGTGACATCGGCCGGACGCTCGTAGGTCAGCTCGATCAGCGTACCGCCGGTGAAATCCAGACCGTAGTTCAGGCCCTTATGGAACCAGCTGAACAACGCCAGAACGGTAAGGAGCACGGTGACGCCGAACGCAATGTTGCGAACGCCCATGAAGTTGATAGTACGTAACATGGCAGCCCCTTAAATCCACAACTTCTTGAAGTCACGACCGCCGAAGATCAGGTTGACCATCGCGCGGGTCACCATGATGGCCGTGAACATCGAGGTAAAGATCCCGAGGGACATGGTCACCGCAAAGCCCTTGACCGGACCGGTACCCATGGCGAACAGGATGCCGCCCACCAGCAAGGTGGTCAGGTTGGCGTCGACAATCGCCGTATAGGCACGACTGAAGCCCTCGTTGATCGCCCGCTGAACCGTCATGCCCGCCGCGATCTCTTCACGTATCCGCGAGAAGATCAGTACGTTGGCGTCGACCGCCATACCCATGGTCAGGACGATACCGGCGATACCCGGCAGGGTCAGTGTCGCTCCCAGCAAGGACATCAGGGCCAGCAGCGCGACCATGTTGAAGGCCAGCGCCACGGTGGCGATGATGCCGAAGAAGCGGTAGATGGCGATGATGAACAGCGAGACGAACAGCATGCCCCACAACGACGCATCGATACCCTTGGTGATGTTGTCGGCACCCAGGCTCGGGCCAATGGTACGTTCTTCAGCGAAGTACATCGGCGCGGCCAGACCACCGGCACGCAGCAACAGGGCCAGTTCCGAGGATTCGCCCTGGCCGTTCAGGCCGGTGATGCGGAACTGCGCGCCCAGCGGCGACTGGATGGTCGCCAGACTGATGATCTTCTTCTCTTCCTTGAAGGTCTGTACCGGCACGTCTTTCTCGACACCGTTGACCACTTGCTTGGTGTAGGTGGTGATCGGACGCTGTTCGATGAAGATCACCGCCATCTGGCGACCGACGTTGCTGCGCGTGGCGCGGCTCATCAGTTCGCCACCATGACCATCCAGGCGGATGTTCACTTCCGGGGTACCGTGCTCGCCGAAACCGGCCTTGGCATCGGTCACCTGGTCACCGGTGATGATCAGGCCACGCTCGATCAGCGCCGGAGGACGGTTGCCTTCACGGAACTCGAACTCTTCGGAAGTCGCCTTCGACGCACCCGGCTCGGCGGCCAGGCGGAATTCGAGGTTGGCGGTCTTGCCGAGGATACGCTTGGCTTCAGCCGTGTCCTGCACGCCCGGCAGCTCGACCACGATGCGGTTGGCACCCTGGCGCTGAACCAGCGGCTCGGCCACACCCAGCTCGTTGACGCGGTTACGTACCGTGGTCAGGTTCTGCTTGATGGAGTATTCACGGATTTCCGCCAGCTTGGCCGGGGTCATCGCCAG
This sequence comes from Pseudomonas sp. Mn2068, assembly GCF_049319725.1. Taxonomy (NCBI): domain Bacteria; kingdom Pseudomonadati; phylum Pseudomonadota; class Gammaproteobacteria; order Pseudomonadales; family Pseudomonadaceae; genus Pseudomonas; species Pseudomonas sp. Mn2068. The sequence continues at coordinate 59,621 of NZ_JBMOUG010000004.1, forward strand.
ACGCAGTACCGCCTGGCCATTCAGATCAGCCGGAACAATGTCGAAATCGTTGAAGCTCTTGCGAATCAGGGCACGGGCCTGCTCGCGGGAATCATTGTCGGAGAAGCCCAGTTGAATGGCGCCATTGAGCTGCGGCAGGCTGCGATAACGCACACGCTCCTTGCGCAACAGGCTCTTGACGTCGCCTTCGTAGACTTTCAGGCGGGCATCGAGGGCCTTGTCCATATCCACTTCCAGCAGGAAGTGCACACCACCGGACAAGTCCAGACCCAGCTTCATCGGGTGCGCGCCGAGGCTGCGCAACCATTGCGGGGTGGTCTGTGCCAGGTTGAGGGCCACCACGTAGTCGTCGCCGAGGGCTTTACGCACCACGTCCTTGGCCGGCAGTTGGTCTTCCTGCTTGGTCAGGCGCAGCAGGCCGTCCTTGCCGTTGGCGGCGAGGGTGGCACCCTTGACGGCGATGCCGGCTTCGGTGAGCGCCTTGCTCACCCGGTCCAGATCGGACTGGTTGACCTGCAACGCCGTGCTGGCGCCGCTGACCTGGATGGCCGGATCGTCAGGGTAGAGATTGGGAGCGGAATAAATAAAACCGACCGCCAGCACCGCCAGGATCAGTACGTATTTCCACAGAGGGTATTTGTTCAGCATCACGCCGCCCGCTTATGACGCGGGGCGCCTTGCGCGCCCCGTCGATTGTTGAATGTTGAAACTTAGATCGCTTTCAGCGTGCCTTTAGGCAGAGTGGCCGCGATGGCACCCTTCTGGAACTTCATTTCGACGGTGTCGGAAACTTCCAGCACGACGAAATCGTCGGTCACTTTCAGGATCTTGCCGGCGATACCACCGGTGGTCACCACTTCGTCACCCTTGGCCAGGTTGCCCAGCAGGTTTTTCTGCTCCTTGGCGCGCTTGGCCTGTGGACGCCAGATCATCAGGTAGAAGATGACCAGGAAGCCGACCAGGAAAATCCATTCGAAACCACCGCCCATCGGACCTGCAGCGGCAGGTGCAGCGGTGTCCGCCAGGGCGGAAGAGATGAAAAAGCTCATGTGACACTCCAGTTGCAAATATGTAGTTCTAAGGTCTGAAAAGATCAGTCCAAAGGCGGCACGGGAAGCCCGCGCTTGGCGTAGAAGGCATCGACAAAGGCGGCCAATGTACCCTGTTGAATAGCCTCGCGCAAACCAGCCATAAGCAGTTGGTAATGGCGCAAATTGTGGATGGTATTCAACATACTCCCCAGCATTTCGCCGCACTTGTCCAGATGATGCAGATAAGCACGGGAGAAGTTCTGGCAGGTGTAGCAATCGCAGGTCGGATCCAGCGGCGAATCATCATGGCGATGGAACGCGTTACGGATCTTCAGCACGCCGGTATCGACGAACAGATGCCCGTTGCGGGCATTACGGGTCGGCATCACGCAATCGAACATGTCCACCCCGCGGCGAACACCCTCCACGAGATCCTCCGGCTTGCCAACGCCCATAAGGTAACGAGGTTTGTCAGCGGGCATCTGGCCTGGCAGGTAATCCAGCACCTTGATCATCTCGTGCTTGGGCTCGCCCACCGACAGGCCGCCGATGGCCAGTCCGTCGAAACCGATCTTGTCGAGGCCTTCGAGGGAACGCATGCGCAGGTTCTGGTGCATGCCGCCCTGGACGATACCGAACAGCGCCGCGGTGTTGTCGCCATGGGCATTCTTCGAGCGCTGGGCCCAGCGCAGCGACAGTTCCATGGACACCCGGGCGACATCTTCATCCGCCGGATACGGCGTGCACTCGTCGAAAATCATCACGATGTCCGAGCCCAGGTCGCGCTGGACCTGCATCGACTCTTCCGGCCCCATGAACACCTTGGCACCGTCGACCGGCGAAGCGAAGGTCACGCCCTCCTCCTTGATCTTGCGCATGGCGCCCAGGCTGAACACCTGGAAACCGCCGGAGTCGGTGAGGATCGGCCCCTTCCACTGCATGAAGTCGTGCAGGTCGCCGTGTTTCTTGATCACTTCGGTGCCCGGACGCAGCCACAGGTGGAAGGTGTTGCCCAGGATGATCTCGGCACCGGTGGCGACGATATCCCGTGGCAGCATGCCCTTGACCGTGCCGTAGGTGCCCACCGGCATGAACGCCGGGGTCTCGACGGTGCCGCGCGGGAAGGTCAGGCGACCGCGACGGGCCTTGCCATCGGTGGCGAGCAACTCGAACGACATACGACTGGTGCGACTCATGCTTGATCCTCGGGTGCCGATTCCTGGGGTCCGGTCGGCGCGGGGTTGCGGGTGATGAACATCGCATCACCGTAACTGAAGAAGCGGTAGCCGTTGTCCACGGCGGCCTTGTAGGCGGCCATGGCTTCGGGGTAACCGGCGAAGGCCGAAACCAGCATCAGCAGCGTGGATTCGGGCAGGTGGAAGTTGGTGACCAGGGCGTCGACCACATGGAACGGCCGGCCCGGGTAGATAAAGATGTCGGTATCGCCACTGAACGGCTTGAGCACGCCATCGCGGGCAGCGCTTTCCAGCGAGCGTACGCTGGTGGTGCCCACCGCGATCACCCGGCCACCGCGCGCGCGGCAGGCGGCGACGGCATCCACGACAGCCTGGCTGACTTCCAGCCATTCGTTATGCATATGGTGGTCTTCGATGCGCTCCACGCGCACCGGCTGGAAGGTGCCGGCGCCGACATGCAGGGTCACGAACGCGGTTTCGACGCCCTTGGCGGCAATGGCCTCCAGCAGCGGCTGATCGAAATGCAGGCCGGCAGTCGGCGCGGCCACGGCGCCCAGGCGCTCGGCATAGACCGTCTGGTAACGCTCGCGGTCCGAGCCCTCGTCGGGACGGTCTATATAAGGAGGCAACGGCATGTGGCCGACGCGCTCCAGCAGGGGCAGTACTTCCTCGGCGAAACCCAGTTCGAACAGGGTGTCGTGACGGGCGAGCATCTCGGCTTCGCCCCCCCCTTCGATAAGGATCTTCGAGCCGGGTTTGGGCGACTTGCTGGAGCGCACATGAGCCAGCACACGGTGGCTGTCGAGCACTCGCTCGATGAGAATTTCCAGCTTGCCGCCGGAGGCTTTCTGGCCGAAAAGACGGGCCGGAATGACCCGGGTATTGTTGAACACCATCAAGTCGCCTGGGCGTAAATGCTCAAGCAAATCAGTGAATTGACGATGTGCCAGCGCGCCGCTGGGCCCATCCAGGGTCAGCAGGCGACTGTTGCGACGCTCGGCCAGCGGATGGCGAGCGATCAGGGAATCGGGGAGCTCGAAAGTAAAGTCAGCGACGCGCATGATGGGGTTCGTCTAGCAGGGCCGGAAAGTTTAGCGGAATTCACCCATATTGACCATGAAAGGCGATTGACCAACGGTAATGGCGTCTCTATACTTCGCCGCCATTGAGCCCTGATGGCGGAATTGGTAGACGCGGCGGATTCAAAATCCGTTTTCGAAAGGAGTGGGAGTTCGAGTCTCCCTCGGGGCACCACATAGCAGTATCTGAGAGTCTCTACCAGCCTCTCAGCCCCAGAGAAACCGGCCACTTGGCCGGTTTTTTTGTGTCTGACTATCTATCCCTGTCTCGCCTTATCCGTTGTATCCCTGTATCCCCATCTGTATCCTGAGAAAAATACCGAACTTTGGGATACAAGGATGAAGCGCGCAGATATCAAGCGCCGCCCTCTCGCAGACACCACGCTTACAGGGCTGGAACCTGAAGCAAAGGAGTACCGTGAACTGGACGGAAGCGGCCTGTACTTCAGGGTCAAACCTGATGGTGGCAAATCCTGGCAGCTCCGTTACAAACGCCCTGCGGGCAATTGGGCCTGGATGGGGCTAGGGGGTTACCCCGAGGTGAGCGGCGCATTGGCCCGGGAAAAAGCTGCCGACCTGCGCAAAACCATAAGCAGCGGATCTGATCCCCTTGAGCAAAAGCGGTCTGCCAAGGCCGCTATAGATGCAGCAAAGACACGAACCTTCAGAGCAGCTGCTGACGCCTGGCTAAAGGCAAAAGAAGAAAAGGGACTGGCTCCCTCAACACTCAACAAAATCCGCACCTACCTGGACAAGGATATTCTCCCAGCACTGGGGAACAAATCGCTCGACGAAATCACCCGTACCGATTGCGCCGAACTCCAAGCATCCATCGAAGGCCGAGATGCACACAACGTAGCGGAAAAGTGTCGCACCTGGATCAACCAGATATTTGGGCGGGCTATCGGCTTAGGGCTCACTGAAAACGACCCAGGAAGCCGACTTCGGGATATAGCTGCTCAAGCTCCAAAAACTCAACAGCACCCGCACCTGCTCGAGCCCGAGCTAGGTGGATTCCTCAACGCACTTAAAAACACCCCCAGCAGGCTGACGGCACGAACAGCTGCATGGCTTTGCATCTGGACAGCCTCACGACCGGGCATGGTTCGATTGGCCGAGTGGAGGGAGTTCGACCTAAATAAAGCCACTTGGACTACACCAGCGGCAAAGATGAAGATGCGCCGAGACTTCGTCTGCCCTCTCCCCCACCAAGCGATTGCCGCATTAAAGGAACTCCAGTGCCTGACTGGCCGCAGTCGTTGGCTGTTCCCCGGGGTGGGTGCCAAGAACCCGACGATCAGTGAAAACACGATCAACAAAGTCTTCGCTACCATCGGATATAAAGGCCGCTTGGTGGGGCACGGTACTCGACATACAGCCAGCACATTGCTTCGAGAACATGGCTGGCCCAAGGAGCACGTTGAGGCACAACTGGCTCATAAAGAGGAGGGAATTGCAGGGGTCTACAACAAAGCCCAGTACCTTGAGCAACGGACGCAGATGATGCAGTGGTACGCCGATCACCTGGACGCCCTGGAGCGAGGGAACGTGGTTCAAGGTCAGTTCAATAAAGCACTATGAACAGGTCTTCCCCACCCCCTCTCAAAATAGGTGTTACGCGTGTAACTGGTGTTTCTACTTACATCAAACCATTGAAAATAAAGAGAATTTTAATGGTTACACGCGCATTCCGCCTTGAGCAGCACCAGTGTAACGGGGCTAAACCGTGTAACAACGATTACACCACCGCCCCTCTGCTGGCCGCCGCGATACGCGACGCTGGCACAGCACACCGGATCTGGGGCGACGGGGCAATCTAATTGGACATTGAAAAAGGCATTGAACCAGAGAAACTGGAAATTGCAGGCGCCGACGTAACGTGCCTGATTTGGGATCAGGACGACATAGAAGTGGCCGTTCGCAATCTAGTGCTGTTTCCACAATTCAGTGACCACCTCACGACGGCCTTTGACCTGATCAATACAGCGACCTCGTTCTGGCTTGAGGACGGGGACTACGCACCGTGCGCAGAGTCGGTCACAAGAACCCTTTATCGCCTACGCGACGTCATCTTCGACCATGCTGACGCTGCTGAATCAGGCTCATTGCCCAGCGTGATTCGACGAGTACTTGGGGTCGATCAAAGCGCAGCAGACTCGCAGTTGGCTGCGGCCTTCGCCCTGGTACTGGGGACCCAAGCTGTAGAGGTCCTCGCAAACTGGCTGTTCGACCTTGAGCTTGCGGCCTACGAGATCGATGCAGACTTGATAGAGCAGTTGAGACTGAACTCACCAGAACGATACCGAGCCCTGGTTGAAAAAGAGCGGGACCGCCGTAGCGGAAACGAAATCAGAGCACGAGAAGATTTCGCCACCTTAAGGGGAGAAGCGGACCGGGCGCTGTTGATGGCAAATCTCTATCGCCAAGTTGAGCGGATGGATGTGCGGAAAAAAGGCTTCAAGACCTCAAGCCTGATGCATCGAATGCTAGACGACGCCTTTGCAGCAAAGGCAACAAGTCGGGGCCGTGAGGCCGGCCAGGGGAACCGGAATCCCGACTCAAAAGTACAATCAGATGCCATGGATAGACGGGCAAAGATCAAGGCTGCCGCCGATAAAATCATCAATGGGCGACGGCTTGAGAAGCGCGAACTGACCGACTCTGAATTGACCAGACTGCTTTTCGAGCAGGGAATTCATGGAACGAAGAAGACCATTAGAGAACACCTCACGACCCTGGGCTTAAGACCTCTGAAACAAAAAGGGGAGTAGACACAGTCCGCTCCCCCTCGCCTACGTAGCGTATGACCCGTTGTCTCAATTAACAAAGGGTTAGATCGCTATGACTACCGTTTCAAAAGCAACTCCTTCGCACGACCCCTCCACGACCCTCATTCGGATGTCCGAGGTCATTTCAATCGTTGGGCTAGCACGTCCGACCATCTACAAGCTGATGCGTGAAAACGCATTTCCATTGCCGGTAAAGCTGAGTAACAGCAATGCCCGAAGTGCCCCTGTTGCCTGGGTACTGGGAGAGGTTCAGTCATGGACGAAAGCGCGCATCGCAGCACGCGATCAGGTGGCTGCATGAAAAAACACGTCGCTCACCAAGCCATCCTCCAGCCCTTCTCGGTGCTGCGAAACATCGGCTTTTCATCGCGATGCATGCAACGCCTGGAGCGCTACCGAACAGAGCAGGCCAGACGAGATCACGCAGTGGCCGTGATGAGCTGGGCAGACGGTACCTGGTGCGCACTCGCGTTACCCAGCACTGCTCCTCACGCCGTCATCGTCGACGAGGGCCAGCAGATCGAGGCCTACGAAGGCGCCCGCTCCATGCTCAGCGACGGACTCCTGCCCCTCCTCTCCCTGCGCTGGGAAGCCCATGCCTGAAATGAAAACGCCCCCGGCGGCAACCGGAGGCGTTGAGGTAAATCTACATGCACCGACAACTTATTCCGCACCTGCAAAAAACGCAAGCCATCGACACAGTTGCACTTTCAAAAAACGGGCGTTACTCTCTGGCCGTCGCTGCAAAATCAGCGACCGGGTTTGGCGACCCGGACAGAAAAGGCGCACAGGCGCCCCTATTACGATTGCAGGCGCTTTTTTTGTGCCCGCATATCCGTTTTATGGTGGCTGTGCGCGGGAGGCCTTCGGGTCTGCCGGGTTCCTTTTCCCCGGTTCGCCAACCTGCGCACAGCTGCCACCCTAATTCGTTTGGCGACGATCAGTGGCAGCTCCTACTCAGAAAAGGAGCTACACCTAATGCACGCCCTCAATCCGTCCAAAATCCGCGCCGCAGCCCACAGGGCCATGGCTCTCGCCGCTCTACACGCCAACTCCAGCCTTCGCACCCGCCTCACTCGCTACAACGACCACATGACCAAAGCTCGCGCCCTGGAAAACACCGGGGGTGCACAATGAGTACCTCCCTGCGCGTGGCCCTTCCCGAAGACCTGTTGGGCGTCAACAGCGGCGTTGAAGCCGGCATCCCTATCGATGCCATCACCTGCGCGATTGAACGCGCTGACTCGGTACTGACGCTGCTTGAGGACCACTTTGAAAGTGACTCCTCGCGCCTCGCCAACCACGTCATTGCCGCCGTTCTCTGGGATGTACGTGGCACCCTCGGCCTGATCAAAACACTTGCCCTTCACGGCGACACCACCTCTATGCCGCTGGCAAAGAACGGCGGTGCGCTATGAGCAATCAAACCACACTGGGGCGGGCCTCTTTCTTCGGCAGTACCGGCGGCCAATGCCTGTTTCGAGTCAACGAGGGGGTGGCGATCGAGGACGCACTCGAAACGATTTCACTCCTGCAGCACTACAGCAACCAGCTCACCCTCGACGCGGCCATGAGCGATAAAGGCGAGCGCTACAGTTGGTGTGCTCTTTACCTCGGCGAGATGGCCAAGGCGCTCCTTGATGACGTGAACGATGCCCTCTTTGTGTCGAGGGCCAAGCCATGACCCAGCGCAACGGTTCAAAACGTCCCAGCTTTGCCGATGTGAAAAACGCCGCTCTCAAGGACATTGACCGCGTGCTCGCGCATTGGCTGCCCAACGGCAAGCGCGTAGACGGGGGCAAGGAATACACCGCACCGAATCCAACACGCACCGACAAACGCGCCGGCTCACTCAAGGTCAACTTGAGTAAGGGCACCTGGGCGGACTTTGCCACCGGAGACAAGGGCGGCGATCTGATCGACCTGGTGCGTTACCTCGACGGTGGAACAGACGTAGAGGCCTGCAGCAAGCTGGCGGATCTGCTCAGTGTTGCTGCTGGAGCCGCTGTAATTAAACCCACACCCGCGAAAAGTAAGTCGCCCGAGTGGATCGCCATTCAGCCGATCCCTGCGGAGGCCATGAGCAAGTGCCCGGCCAAGCACCGACAACACGGCGCTCCGTCCAAGGTCTGGATCTATCGCGATGCTCAAGGCGAGCCGGTCATGGCGCTCTATCGCTTCGACCTGGGCCCGGACGAAGACGGCAAACCAAGAAAGGTCTTTGCACCGCTGACCTGGTGCAAGCGCTCTGATGGTCAGGCCACTCAATGGCGCTGGCAGGGCCTGCCTGAGCCACGGCCCTTGCTGCGCCTGGATGAATTGGCACAGCGTGTCGAGGCTCGGGTGGTGCTGTGCGAAGGCGAGAAAGCTGCAGACGCCGCGGCTGAACTGATGCCCGAGTACGTGGCCACCTGCTGGCCGAACGGTTCGAACTCCTGGCACAAGGCCGACCTGTCGCCACTCAAGGGCCGCTCGGTGCTGCTCTGGCCGGACAACGATGCCAGCGGTAAAGCGTGCATGGACGCCATCGAGGCGAAGCTGCTCGAGCTGGGTGCAGAGTCAGTCCAGCGCGTGTCGCTTGAGGCATTCAAACACAAGCCCAGCAGCCGGGACGGACAGCCCTCGTTTGCCAAAGGTGGCAAATGGGCAGAGGGTGACGATGCCGCTGATGCGCTGGCCAAAGGCTGGACCGCTGCTCATGTTGCCGAGCTGGTGCATAGCGGCGAATTCTTCATGAGCCAAGCGGACGAAGAGACAGAAGCACCCGCCAAGCCCAAAACGCCAGCCAAGCGTCCAGCGAAATCAAAAAACGACCTGATGCCCGGTGGCTTTCGCCTGACGCCTGAAGGTGTGTTTTACGCCGGCGATGATGGTGAAGCGCGTCCAGTGTGCTCGCCCCTAGAGATCATCGCTCGCACCCGCGACGAGAAGGGCCACAACTGGGGCTTGCTGGTTGAGTTCGATGACCCAGACGGCGCCAAAAAGCGCTGGAACATTCCGGCCCGAACCATGACCGGTGACTTCGGTAAGGACGTGCTCGGCCCGCTGGTCGACATGGGGCTGCGCCTGGCCGGAAGTCGGTCAGGGCGCAACGCACGCAACGACCTGCAGAGTTATCTCGGCGGCTTCGACAGTGCCCAGCGTGCACGCCTGGTAACGCGCCTGGGCTGGCACAACAACGCGTTTCTGCTTCCGGATCGGCAGATCGGCCAACACAGCGAGCACCTGCATTTTTATGACGCTGGAGCCCAGCTTCCACCGATCAACGAAGAGGGCACCCTGGAGCAGTGGCAGAGCCAGATCGGCAGATTGTGCATCGGCAACCATCGTCTGGCGTTTGTCGTCAGCACAGCCTTTGCGGGTCCGCTGCTAAGTTTGCTGGGCCATGAGTCGGGCGGTTTCCACTTCTATGGCGATAGTTCAGGCGGCAAGACCACGCACCTGCAGGTAGCCGCCTCGGTGTACGGTGGCCCGCGCCTGGTCAGGTCCTGGCGATCAACAGATAACGCCCTGGAGTCGATTGCGGCAGCGCACTCCGATGGCTTGCTGATCCTCGATGAGATCGGCATGTGTGACCCCCGCATCATTGGCGAAACGGTCTACATGCTCGGCAACGGCACAGGCAAGGCCCGGGCGAATGATCGCGGGCAAGCCAGTCGGTCCGTACAGGAGTGGCGCCTGCTGTTCCTGTCGACCGGTGAAAAGACACTGGCACAGCACATGGCGGAGGCCAACAAGGAGCTCAAGGCCGGTATGGAGGTGCGCATGCTGGCCGTGCCGGCGAACGCCAGCAAGGGACTGGGCATGTTCGATACGTTGTGCGGATTCGAGGATGCAGCGGCTCTCTCTGATGCGCTGAAACTGCGGGTGAGCAAGTTCTACGGTGCACCACTCATAGCGTTTTTGGAGGCGCTGTGTTCTCCCGGCAAGCTGGGCGGTTTGGTAAGCATCTTGCGTGGCACCGTCGAACAGTTCATTACACAGAACCTACCGGCCTCGGCCAGCGGCCAGGCACAACGCGCCGCCTTGCGCTTTGCCCTGGTGGGCGCTGCCGGCGAGCTGGCGACGGGACTGGGCGTAACCGGCTGGCCGGATGGTGTGGCGCTCACCGCAGCACGGGTGTGTCTGCATGCCTGGCTGGCAGAGCGTGGCGGTGCTGGAAACATGGAGGGTGAAGCCATCATGGCGCGCCTGCGCCAGGTCATCGAGCGTTTTGGGGAAAGCCGGTTCACGCGATGGGAATCTATCGCCGCGAAGATCGATGAACACGGTCCTCGAACGATCGACCGTTTGGGCTTCCGTAAAACCATGGAACACGGCATGGGCGACACCATGCATACAACCATCACCTATTACGTGCTCCCGGAGGCATGGCGGTCAGAGGTGTTCCGTGGAATGAACATCACCGCCGTGAACCGCGAGTTGATAGAGCGAGGCGTTCTACAGAGTGGCAAGGACGGAAAAGCCTCCTGCACCGTGCGCCTGCCAGGTATGGGCATGCAGCGCTGTTATGTGGTGCTGAGCGAGCCCAACGCCGAGGCTTCGCTGACCGAGGCTGTGGCGGCCTGATAGCTGCCCGTGCACATGAGGCATGCACCGGCGCGTCCGGCCTCGCCAGCCGCTCAACTCAAACCTCACTTCTATGGATGACAAAGAAATGCAAAGCCTTGAAGAACTGAACACAGAACGCAGTCAGCACCAAACAGAGCTTCAGGAGTTCGAAGGGCAAATCGCCCAATGGGAAATGCACCTGAGTGACTCAAACTATGCTGGAACGCCGGCAGGCAACGAGCTTCAGATCCGCCTGCAGGAAGTAAAATCGAAGGTCGGAACCATCAAGCACAAAGTCTCCGTGATTGATCGGGACATGGCATGGTGGGACCGAAAAGCCAACAGCTCCAAGCTGATGGCAGAGTACAAAGAAACCATGAACAACTGGGCAACTGACAAGGTGGACCTGGAGGGCAAGCGCCAGGTGCTGAGCTCTCGGTTGGCGGAAACCAAGAGCCAATCCGAGAAGATGATAGCTGATGCTCGTCGGGTCGAGGAGGAAGCCGCGCGGGCTTATGCCCAGGCAGTTGCCTGGGGCGACGTAGAGGGTGAGAAAAAAGCTGCCGATGACGCACAGAAAGCAGCCAAAGCTCTGAGCACGGCGATGGAGAACCAGCGTCGGCAAGGGTTGATCATCACCGCCCTGCAGCAGGAAATCGAAACTGTCGACGCCCATATCGAAGAAGCGAACCAGGAGATCCTCAAGGCCGAAAACCTTGCCGTGCTGGTGGCCCTGGAACGACTGGAGGAGCAGTGGGACGCCTCCGTGAAACAACTTCTGGATGTCGGGGCCAAACTGTATGCTGCGAAACGCTACATGGGGCGTGAGCAGATGGCATTTTACGACTTCAAGGTCGGCAGTCAAACGGAGAGCTTCACTTACTGGGATGTAGGCGATATACATAGGGAAAGCAGCAAGTATTCCCCGGCTCAGCTCATCACGACCGATTTGCCCGCCTCCGGCCCGCTCAACGAAGCAGCTTGAATAGGCCTCAAGGGCATCATGTGTAATTCGTGATGCCCTACTTCTGATCCCTTACAAGCATCCAAACTCATCAAGCTTGAGCCGCCCACACACCAAACCAAGCGTAACGCGGCTCCTCTTGATGTCGGTGTGCAGCAGCTTCGGGGCCAAACATTTTATCTCGCAATCACCTACTTCCCTCCAGAGCAGACGGTCGTGAGAGGTAGCTTTCGGCCAGCAGCGGACACTCTCCTTGGTCGAGTACCAGGCTGATTTAACTGCATTCCTGCCTAGGATGCGATCTGACCATCTCGGCGAGGACGCGTACACGGTGGGTTCTCTTGCGTTCGCCGGTGTATTCGAGGCCGGAATATCTCATCTCGCTCGTGGGCGGATATAACTAGGTGGTCAGGCGTTTGTCAGCAGATTTCCGAACTTGATCGGCAAATCGCTAGCTAGCCAGAGGCGATCCAGGTTGATGGGCGTGACTGGAATCGAGAATCATGTCTTGCATGAAGTTGAATTTTTCTGCGACTCTCTCAAATAGTCGACTGACGCGACACTCCACCACAACCCAACATCCATATCACGGACGCTAACGATGGACATCGTAGAAGACATTGACCAGAGCATTGGTGAGGTCAGAACTGAATCTCTCGACCTAAGCTTCGGCGAAATTGTGAACCTTCACGCCAACAAAGAGCTCATTATTCACCCCGACTACCAAAGACTATTTAGGTGGACTGATGATCAAAAGTCTCGACTAATTGAGTCAATCATACTTGAACTTCCCGTTCCACAGATTTTCGTGATTGAAAACGAAGATGGCGTGTTGGAGCTCATTGATGGCCTGCAACGAGTCAGTAGCGTAATTCAATTCATTGAACCCGAAAAGCTTGGGCTTGAACCTTTAAGGCTTGATGGGTGCGACCTTATTACTAGTCTAAACGGAAAACTATTCTCCGAGCTGCCGCTGACCATACGCCTAAGAATCAAGCGTTCGTCAGTGCGCACGATTATGATAAAACGTCAGAGCAAGCCATTTTTAAAGTACGAAATGTTCAAGCGTTTGAATACCGGCGGTGCAATACTAGCCCCTCAAGAGATTCGGAATTGCTCCGCTCGCATGATTGGTCAATCTGGCGACAATTTCTACGCATTTCTCAAAGAGTGCGCAAACCTGCCGGAGTTCAAAGTATGCACCGAGACTTTGTCTCAATCGGACTATGATAAAAAAGGTGACGAAGAATTGGTCCTTCGATTTTTTGCCGCTAAGAACTTCTCTGCACAGTTTAAAGGCAGCGTTCGAGATTGGCTTGATAGTTACATGGAAAGTATCTTGCTCGAAAATGTAGCTTTCGACTATGAGACGGAGAAAAATCAGTTCACCGAAGTCTTCAGCTTCTTGGCGGCGTCGATCGGAGATGGTGCATTTGTAAAATACCGCGGCAACAATCCGATTGGAGCTCTAGCTCCCGCATATTATGAAGCTGTTACAATTGGTGCTTGGCGGAGCTTAGATCAGAAATTCGCTCCAACCCACGAAATGGCTAAGCAATGCATAATTAACACGGTTCAAACTGAAGCATTCCGAAACAACACGGGCCCTGGAGCAAATTCGAAGGAGAAACTGGAGGGTCGGATCAGTGCCATTTTGCGCTCATTTAAAGAGGCCCATGATGCCTGATCTCTCTGAAGTTTTGGAAGCAGATCTGAATTGGCGCGAGGCGGAACTAGCATCTTTTACGGCAGTAATAATGGCAACACCAAAGAGTACAGTCCGTGAAAAAACCTTGCTCCGAGGGGCGTGGGCGATTTTGTATTCTCATTATGAAGGTTTTTGCAAGTTTGCTTGGGATGCATATCTTGACGAACTGGAAAAGAAAAGCGTAAAGAGATCTGAATTAACATCCGAGATGGCGGCGCTGTCGCTTAGAAAAAGCTTCAAATCCTTGAGAGGCGCTTTAAGTGATAAAGATCTCTGGGAATTTGGCAGCACTAAGTTTCTTGAGATGCAGAATTCGATTGCAACATTCGAGGAAAAGCTAGAAACAGACTCAAATTTGTGGCCGAACTTATACAGAGACAATGCCCGCGCTCTTGGGGTTAGTCCAACATTAATCGACCAGCATGCGACTGAAATCAAAACGTTGGTTTCTCGCCGAAACGACATCGCGCACGGCCAAAAAATGATCATCAAAGACATTCAAGAATACAAGAAATATGAAAGCGCAGCTCTGCTTGTTATGCACGACCTAGCGGTCTGCTTGATCGAGTCTTTCGATACGGAGTCTTTCAAACTTAAGGCTTAACGAAAGGATACTTTTTTGAATTAGAAGTTGTCCATTTGAAAGCCAAAGTCGACTGGCATGACGTTGTCCCACTGCTACGGTCGGCAGCTGTGGCCAATTAATGTAGACAGCGAAAGGCCGCTATGGGTCAATTGCAGCCGCTCACGACAGGCCGCTATCGACCCCAAGCGGCCTCTTGCGAAGGGCAGCAATCGGCCAGAAGCGGTCACACATCCCTCACTGCTGCTCACCTATCAGGACACCTTGAGACTTTAAAGCTTTTATTTGGAATGAGGATCAACGCTGGAATGTCAAGGGAGCGTGCTTTGGAGAAGTGAACGAGGCCGCGCTTCGACCTCACTAGTTCTATGCGGACCTCGGATTGTCGCGGCCAAGATGCCAAGCGAAATGGCTTTGTCTGGACACCTAATCTAGATTTTCCCTAAATCTGGCCAAGTATGACCGACGATTTCGTAGGATGCAGGCACGCCTGTAGGACTGATCGACTTCGCCGACAGATTATGGAAAAATGGCCGCACTGATAGCTAACAGCCATCACAATATGGGCAGGTAACGGTTTGAGGGCATAAACACAACGCCCATAAAAGTTCAAAATTTTTACTGAGCGTTAGCAATATTACTCGATTAAAGCTTTTCTATTTTCAGGAGTATATATGGATATTGAAGCAATTTTGCATGACCAAGTCGAGACTGTACTAGCTGAAAACCGCCCCCCCTTCGAATCTACCTTTGATTTTAGTCAGTACAAAATTAGCTTGGAAAGTGCAACTGAGGAATGGAGGCTTTTAGGGAAAGAAGGACAGCAGGCATTCAATGGTAAACTTAGGTCATTTTACGCGAGCAAAGACTTGCTTCCCGCCGAGGACCAAAACTTTAACAATGCAAAGAATCTATTTCTTCTTAAAAGCGAAATTCAGGCTAGAATCGGAGCACGCAGTAATTTAGACTTTATAGCGCTGGATGATTTAAATTTTCCATCTCCCGCTCTTGAACTTCTGGAGAACTTGGAGAACTCTGATCATATACGAGACCTATATAGAATACGAAAGCGCACGACTGGCGAGGAACGAAACTCTGGAATATCAGCCGACGAAGCAAGAAGACTTAAAAACTGTTTAAAGCAGGGGAGGGAGTTATATCTCAGCAGCAGAAGTGGCCCGGTTATGGTTAAACCTCTCACATTGTTTTATTCGCTCACCGCGTATGCGTACTCTATAATCATTCTCAATAATCCAATAAGATTCAAGCTCGACAATCTTCCTGGCTCTCACGGCATGAATTATCTGCCTGACCCCATTCGAGTTCAATTCGGTGGCGATATGCCTCACGGCACCTTTAGTGATTTGGTTTCATCATTCCCCACTAACTTGGTCCGAACTCGTGATAGTGATTATGCTCAAAGTAATTTAGACTCCATTCTGGAATTCTATAAAAACAGATTTACAGTCAGTGCAGGCACTCTTCTAAGTATGGTTCCGGAAATTAGAGATTACTATAAAATTACAACTGGCCGTGATTCTCGGACACACCCTCTTGAAGTAAAAATGGTTACCGATCGACGCTCTACCTCATGGGAGCTACAAATAGGTGATGGCATTAGGCGCCCACCTATGGGCGATGTCACACAATCCTTCCCAAATTTTGACGTAACTGAGCGGTATGGTAAAACAATCGTCAACGTACCGGCAGTTGATGAGCATAGAGCACGAGCTGCAATTTATGCAGACATCAGAGGCAACCTATGGTATGTCGAGAATCCATTCTTTCCGGTTGTGCTACCTGAAATTGCGGTGCATTTTTTGCTAACCAGCATGTTTAGCAACTTGATGCGTTATTCCCCAGATCATTGGGGCGAAGTTTTACTTAATCAGGTAAACACTAACGTATCCCTCATAATAAATAAATACCTCTCTTCATTTGAGCTGAAAATGCCTATACTTCTCTTGCGATCAATCTCCAAATTTCATCCGGTTGTTTCGTCAGGGATTTAACGCATCAATCCTATATGTTAAATTCGCAAGACATAAGTGATGAGTAAGCAGACCATATTGTCTGCTTACGTTTGTAACCATCCGCAATGGCCGTTTTTTAGGTGGTGGTCTCCAAACTAGGTATCACCTCCTACAGGTCTGCGTTGGTGCCTCTGTACTCCGTTCTCGGGTGCCTATCGTAGGGGGCTGCTTTGGGTCGATAGCTGTCATTGGCGCTTCCTGATGTCTAGATGGAAAGCGCTGGGACATGTGCCCACGTGGCCACTGATTTGACCAACCCTATCAGTGGGGCCTTCGAGAATGGCAACCCAGGGCTCTCAGCTGATACTCGTTAACAGCTTGGAGCTGTGATTCTGCGATTTGACGCAGACGCTCGACTTCTTCGGAGGGACAGCCAGAAACCTGCGCCTCGTGGTACTGCTTCATCGCGTCCACAGCGTCGGTATACATGGGGTGATCGGGGTAAAGGGCTGGAGTTTTTTGCGTCATTTAGTGATAGCACCTCAGTGAATGGTCGACGGTGGCTTGCCGGCTTTGACAAGCTGAAAGTCAATGACTGCCTGGTAAAGCGAATCCGTCAACAAGTGAAGACGCTTCACCTCATACTCTGGCAAACCCGAAACCTCCGCTTCGTGGGCCTGCCGAATAGCATCAAGCGCTTGCCGCATCAGCGGCTCGCCAGCCTCGACTATTCCAATGAACGTGCGCTTCACAACCTTGATGCTCCAATCAGTTGAAGACACATTGTAGGACACTGGGGTTAAGTCATGAGCAGGCCGAGGACCTGCAACTGCTGCTATCGGCCCAGGCCAGCCATTTGCGATAAACGCGGAGCGGCAATGGACAGACTGATACGCATACCAGCAAAGCAACTGAATACGATAGAGGGCACTCAGTGCTCACACACGATGAGTAACACCGTTACACCGCTCATTTTGCCGTTACACCTACAACTAGAAAGATGATTTAATTAAAATACCCTTACAAATCAATTACTTGAAACAAATGCAACACCTGAAACACTTGAAACTTTTCTCTACAGCCTTCCCTGTTTCGCCCCACGCCCTGACACTGGCATGTTCCTCCAGCGAAAGCCACCTGCGTAGCTTAGGACCGTTCTACCACAGAAAGGGACCCTGGGAAGAAAGGCTCGATACGGGACAGGTGGTGATTTTGCTGTCCTTGGTCGGCGGGGTTTCCGGGGAGGCATGGCGGGCCGACAAGGCCGGCGTGCGTGGGTGGCCACTGGTGCGGCGCCTCGCGCTCCGCTCCGGTGCCTGCGTTGTTTGCGGGTTGTCGACGATGATGCTGTTGAACGCCGCCGGGGTTTCGATCCTGGCGGCGGGCAGCATCGGCTGCATCACCGCGATGGCCGGCGCCGACGTGGCGATCGGGCTGTACGAGCGCTGGGCGGCGAAACGCCTGGGCGTCAGTGAACTGCCGCCGGCTGGTGGTGGGCAGGTCTGATGGGCTGGAGGCCACGTATTCCGTGGCTTTCAGCGATCAGCACCAAAAAAGGGCGCCGGGGACCCTGCCAAAGTGACCTGGACACGGGACCGGGAACCCGCGCCTTCGCCTTAGCTGGTGTCCCACCAAGTTACTGAAATTTCAATCGTTGAAATTGAAAGGGGCTTGAAGAAAAAGGGGCATCGTTGCGGCCTTGGTAAAACTGGTCAGAGATAATGCATTTCGTAGTGCAAATGCACTGGTGAACCGGCAGTTAACCTGGTTCACCAGTTCACTAAGCTGGGGGCTCTCCCGCTAAGAAGAGCTCGCGGGTTCCCGGTCCCGTGTACTTCAAATGCTCCCAGGGTCCCTGGACGATTCCGACTGATTGCTTTCTGCCATCGTCAAGCTAACCTCAACCGTGTTTGGCGATCGCACAACTCAGCAAGCTCTCCACACAATCCCAAATGTTAAGTCACTACCAATCCGACACACGGAAGCGAGGACTAGCGAATGCAATCATTTATCGTGAATAGGAACATTCAAGCGAACGGCGACTACGAAGTGCACAACACTACGACTGGCTGCCTACACATGCCACTGCCGGCCAATCAGGTACCACTCGGAAATCACCTGACGTGCACCGGTGCCGTGAGCGCCGCTCGAGTGGCAAACCCCAGCCTGCGGATCAATGGTTGTTACTATTGCTGCAATGCTTGCCACACCAGTTAGGTTCGGGGGATTTACGCTTAGATTTGGGATTGTGTAATCATAGGCGCAATCAGGTTGTATCCCTACGTGTATCCCGAACCATCTAATCTGGCTGTAGGCCACAGATTATATGGAAGACTACAGTCTCCCTCGGGCACCAAAATTGAAAAAGACCTTGATTATCAAGGTCTTTTTTTTCGTCTGCAGAAAAGCGGCCATCGTCCGCCACACACGACGACAGAGGACCCGGCACCATGGAATCGTCACTGGAAACAGTCGCCCTTTTTGCCCTCAAGCTGGCTTATGAAACCGAAGGCCAGAGCCCGATTTTGCGCGACGATCCGGTCATGAGTGACTATCAACGGGACGTGTTCGACTTGCTGGTGCGCAACCGCGATGTCGGCGCTATCCAGCGGAAGATGAATGCGTGCATAACGGTGGCGCTGGACGCCGTGGGCGGAACGGACAAGCCCCTGGGGCGCGAACTGCACAGACTGGCAACGGACTTCAGCCAGGCGCGGACCACCGAAGAAATGAATGCTCCGCTCGTCTTGCTCAAGGACTACCTGAAAGACATTCAGTGATGACTTCCCACATAAGGACTGACGAATGATCGACTTCAACAACAAGGGCTTCTTCAAGCTCAAGCAAAACAACGAATACGCCGAACGGGTCGCCTCACTGCTGCTGGAGGGCGAGGAAGTCATCGACGCCTACAAGGCCATGCGCGATGGCGTGGTCTTCACCACCAAGCGGATCATCGCCGTGAACGTGCAGGGCATCACGGGCAGCAAAAAGGACTTCACCTCCTTGCCCTACAAGAACATCGTCGCGTATTCCGTGGAAACCTCCGGCACATTCGACCTGGATTCGGAACTGGAGATCTACTTTTCGGCACTGGGGAAAGTGAAGTTCGAGTTCACGGGCAAGACGTCGATTGTCGAGATATCGAGGCTTATATCCAAGCATGTGCTCTGAGCCAGGCCGCAGCCACTTGCTCAGTGCATGAATTAAGATCATGCAGATGATAACGCCATGCCAAACCCACCCCGACCGAAGCCGGGGCGGGCCACCTCAACATCCCCTACCGCTGATTGTCGAAGTGATCCCGTAGAAACTCATACAGGCGATAAGCTCTGAATGCGTTGATTACGAGGCTCCAGCTCCTTCGCAGAATCTTTGACATACTTTGGCCCTCCAAGGTGGGCCAAACCTCCAGCGTACTTACCGGAACACGTACGCCTTCAAGATCCACGTTGATGGTCTCTGTGAGATATGCAAGCTGGCTTTATGCTAGGTTTTTTCGCCTCGATTTCTCCCGCCATCCACCTTGCCCCATGCCCCGGGCAACACCCTTCTATACTCAACGGTAGTCGCGGAAAGAACCGTGCACGTCGCTTTGGTGCCGATAAACCAAAGACAGCGTGGCAAGCTGCCCCTTATGCCCTGAAGAGGTGCGGCAAAGACCGCACCGGGCCCAACAAGATGCCCGCTCAGGGTGCCTGGCCAACGGCCGAAAATGCCACGATACCGTGACGTGGTGTGAATGCCGCAGCCGACACTTTCGGACAACCGACGACCTTGTGGTTTGTCCGTGACCGTGAGGAATGCTGTATGCCTGATGAGATGCTGCACCTGCCTATGGTCAACAGCCTGCTGGAGCGCCACAAAGGCTCCCCCGGCGCACTGTTGCCCATCCTTCATGAGATTCAGGCGGGCATCGGCTACATCCCCGATGCCGCCATCCCCGAGATTGCCCACGCCCTCAACCTGAGCCAGGCCGAAGTTCGCGGGGTGATCAGTTTCTACCACGACTTCCGCACCGCCCCCCCGGCCCGACATATCCTGCGCCTGTGCCGGGCCGAGTCCTGCCAGAGTCGCGGCGCCGAGCAGCTCGCCGCGCAACTGCGCGAGCGCCTGCAACTGGACGACCACGGCAGCAGCGCCGACGGCAGCATCAGCCTGCGTCCGGTCTATTGCCTCGGTGCCTGCGCCTGCTCGCCCGCCCTGGAGCTGGATGGCCAGGTGCATGCACGGCTCAGCGCCGAACGCCTGGATGCCCTGCTCGACGCCTGCCGGGAGGACGCATGATGCCCAGCCTCTATCTGCCCGCTGACTCCCTGGCCCGCGCCGTCGGTGCCGATGAAGTCGCCGCGGCCCTTGCCGCCCAGGCCCGGGAGCGCCATCTGCCGCAGGAGTTGCACCGCACCAGTTCCCGTGGCCTGTACTGGCTCGAACCGCTGCTGGAAATCGACAGCCCGCAAGGCCGTATCGGCTTCGGTCCGCTGACCGCCGCCGACGTGCCGTCGCTGCTCGACGCCCTGCAAGGTGATCCCGCCACCCATCCACTGGCCCTCGGCCCCGTGGAAGAATTGCCCTACCTGAAGAGCCAGCAACGCCTGCTGTTCGCTCACGCAGGCATTACCCGACCGCTGTCCCTGGAGGATTACCGTGCCCACGGCGGCTTCGAGGGCCTGGCCCGGGCCATCGCCCTCGGTGGCGAACAGACCGCCACCGCCGTATTCGATTCCGGCCTGCGCGGACGCGGCGGCGCGGCGTTCCCCGCCGGGATCAAATGGCGCACGGTGCGTGGTACCCAGGCTGCGCAGAAGTACATCGTCTGCAACGCCGACGAAGGCGACTCCGGCACCTTCGCCGACCGCATGCTGATGGAAGGCGACCCCTTCCTGCTGATCGAGGGCATGGCCATTGCCGGCCTCACCGTCGGGGCCAGCTACGGCTACATCTATGTACGCTCGGAATATCCCCAGGCCGTGGCGACCTTGCGCGAAGCCCTGGACATCGCCCGCGCCGCCGGCTATCTCGGCACCAATGTCAGCGGCAGCGGCCAGGCTTTCGACATGGAAGTCCGCGTCGGTGCCGGCGCCTATATCTGTGGAGAGGAAACCGCGCTGCTGGACTCCCTCGAAGGCAAGCGCGGGATCGTCCGCGCCAAGCCGCCGATCCCCGCCCTGCAAGGCCTGTTCGGCCAGCCGACCCTGGTGCACAACGTGCTGACCCTGGCCTCGGTGCCGCTGATCCTGGCGAAAGGCGCGCAGTTCTATCGCGACTACGGCATGGGCCGTTCCCTGGGCACCATGCCCTTCCAGCTGGCGGGCAATATCCGTCACGGCGGCCTGGTCGAAAGGGCCTTTGGCCTGACCCTGCGCGAGCTGGTGGAAGACTATGGCGGCGGCACCGCCAGTGGCCGGCCGCTGAAGGCAGCCCAGGTCGGTGGCCCTCTCGGTGCCTGGGTGCCACCCGGGCAATTCGACACGCCGCTGGATTACGAAGCTTTCGCCGCCATCGGTGCCATGCTCGGCCACGGTGGCGTGGTGGTGGCGGACGACAGCCTCGACATGGCCCGCATGGCGCGCTTCGCCCTGCAGTTCTGCGCCGAGGAATCCTGTGGCAAATGCACCCCGTGCCGCATCGGCTCCACCCGCGGCGTGGAGGTGATCGATCGCCTGCTGGCCGCACCCGACCAGGGCGGTCGCGATGAACAGGCGATCATCCTCAAGGACCTGTGCGACACCCTGCAATACGGTTCGCTGTGTGCGTTGGGCGGCATGACCTCCTATCCGCTGGCCAGCGCCCTCAAGCATTTCCCCGCCGACTTCGGTCTGCAGCCCTCGGAGGCCGACCAATGATCACTCTCTTCGACCCGAAAACCGATATCGACCTGGGCACCCCTGCCCGCGACAGCCAGGTGCAGGTCACCCTGACCATCGACGGCCGCAGCATCAGCGTGCCCGAAGGCACCTCGGTCATGCGCGCCGCCGCGTTGCTGGGCACCAGCATTCCGAAACTGTGCGCCACCGACAGCCTGGAAGCCTTCGGCTCCTGCCGCATGTGCCTGGTGGAGATCGACGGCATGCGCGGCTACCCGGCGTCCTGCACCACGCCGGTCAGCGAAGGCATGACCGTGCACACCCAGACGCCGAAGCTCGCCACCCTGCGGCGCAACGTCATGGAACTGTACATCTCCGATCACCCGCTGGACTGCCTGACCTGCTCGGCCAACGGCAACTGCGAGTTGCAGACCGTCGCCGGCCAGGTCGGCCTGCGGGAGGTGCGCTACGGCTACGAAGGTGAAAACCACCTCGCCGACAAGAAAGACACCTCCAATCCCTACTTCGACTACGACCCGAGCAAGTGCATCGTCTGCAACCGCTGCGTTCGCGCCTGTGAAGAAACCCAGGGCACCTTTGCCCTGACCATCACCGGACGCGGTTTCGAGTCCCGGGTCGCGGCCGCCGGTGGCGAGGACTTCCTCGACTCGGAATGCGTGTCCTGCGGCGCCTGCGTGCAAGCCTGCCCCACCGCGACGCTGATGGAAAAAAGCGTGGTCGAACTGGGCCAGCCCGAACACGCCGTGATCACCACCTGCGCCTACTGCGGCGTGGGTTGCTCGTTCCGCGCCGAGATGAAAGGTGACCAACTGGTGCGCATGGTTCCCGACAAGAACGGCCAGGCCAACCACGGCCACTCCTGCGTCAAGGGCCGCTTTGCCTGGGGTTACGCCACCCACCCGGATCGCATCACCAAACCGATGATCCGCAAGCACATCAGCGATCCCTGGCAGGAAGTCAGCTGGGATGAAGCGGTGACCTACGCCGCCGGCGAATTCCGTCGCCTGCAGCAGAAATACGGCCGCGACTCCATCGGTGGCATCACCTCCAGCCGCTGCACCAACGAAGAAACCTACCTGGTACAGAAGCTGGTGCGCGCCGCCTTCGGCAACAACAACGTCGACACCTGCGCGCGGGTCTGCCACTCGCCCACCGGCTACGGCCTGAAACAGACCCTGGGCGAATCCGCCGGCACCCAGAGTTTCGACTCGGTGATGCAGGCCGACGTGATCCTGGTCATGGGCGCCAACCCCAGCGACGCCCACCCGGTGTTCGCCTCCCAACTCAAGCGCCGCCTGCGCGAGGGCGCCCGGTTGATCGTCATCGACCCGCGGCGCATCGACCTGGTGGACTCGGTGCATGCCCGCGCCGACCTGCACCTGGCCCTGCGCCCCGGCACCAACGTCGCCATGCTCAACGCCCTGGCCCACGTTATCGTCAGCGAGAACCTGCTCGACCAGGCCTTTATCGACGCCCGTTGCGAAGGCAGCGATTTCGCCCGCTGGAGCGAATTCGTCAGCCGCGCGGAAAACTCGCCGGAAGTCCTTGGCCTGATCTGTGGCGTCGACGCGGCCGACATCCGTGCCGCCGCCCGCCTCTACGCCGGCGCCGGCAACGCGGCGATCTACTACGGCCTGGGCATCACCGAACACAGCCAGGGCAGTACCGCGGTCATGGGCATCGCCAACCTGGCCATGGCCACCGGCAACATCGGCCGCGAAGGCGTCGGCGTCAACCCGCTGCGGGGGCAGAACAACGTCCAGGGTTCCTGCGACATGGGCTCCTTCCCCCACGAACTGCCCGGCTACCGGCATATCTCCAACGAAGTGGTACGGGCGCAGTTCGAACAGGCCTGGAACGTCACCCTGCAACCCGATCCGGGCCTGCGCATTCCCAACATGTTCGAGTCGGCCCTGGCCGGCAGCTTCAAGGGCCTGTACTGCCAGGGCGAAGACATCGCCCAGAGCGATCCGAATACCCAGCACGTCACCGCGGCGCTGTCGGCCATGGAATGCGTGGTGGTGCAGGACATCTTCCTCAACGAAACCGCCAAGTTCGCCCACGTGTTCCTGCCGGGCAGCTCGTTCCTGGAAAAGGACGGCACCTTCACCAACGCCGAGCGGCGTATCTCGCGGGTACGCAAGGTCATGGAGCCGCTGGGCGGCAAGGCCGACTGGGAAGGGACCGTGGCCCTGGCCAACGCCCTGGGCTATCCGATGAACTACAAGCACCCGTCGGAAATCATGGATGAAATCGCCAGCCTGACGCCGACCTTCACCAACGTCAGCTACGCCGCCCTGGACAGCCATGGCAGCCTGCAATGGCCGTGCAACGCCGCGGCGCCGGACGGCACGCCGACCATGCACATCGAGCAGTTCGTGCGCGGCAAGGGGCGCTTCATGCTCACCGGCTACGTGCCCACCGAGGAAAAGGTCAACAACCGCTATCCGCTGCTGCTGACCACCGGACGCATCCTCAGCCAGTACAACGTCGGCGCCCAGACCCGGCGCACCGACAACGTCGCCTGGCATGACGAAGACCGCCTGGAAATCCACCCGACCGATGCCGAGAGCCGGGGTATCAACGAGGGCGACTGGGTCGGCATCGGCAGCCGCGCGGGCCAGACCGTGCTGCGCGCACGGGTGACCGAACGGGTCGCTCCGGGCGTGGTGTACACCACCTTCCACTTCCCGGAATCGGGCGCCAACGTCATCACCACCGACAACTCCGACTGGGCCACCAACTGTCCGGAGTACAAGGTCACCGCCGTGGAAGTCAGCCGTGTGTATCACCCTTCCGAGTGGCAGAAACGCTTCCAGGCCTTCAGTGACGAACAACAACGCCTGCTCGACGAACGCCGCCATGCGCGCGGTGCCGGAGCAAAAGCGGAGGTACGCCGATGAGCACTGAAAACCTGATCAAGATGGCCAACCAGATCGCCCAGTACTTCGCCAGCGAACCGGACCAGCACCAGGCTGTGCTGGGCGTACGCAACCATCTGCAGATGTTCTGGACGCCGGGGATGCGCAAGGAACTGCTGGCCTGGCAAACCACGCATCAAGGCGCGGACCTGCATCCACTGGCACGGGAAGCGGTCAGTGGGGCGGGGTGGGAGGCCTAGGTTCGCGCTGTCCGCTGGGATTGCTCCTTGGCTGGCTGAAAACAGGCCAAGGGGCTTTCCTGCCGTATTCAACGTTGACCACCCGCGCCATGCGTCTGCGGCGCAAAAGGAATGTCGGCAGCTTTTTGAAACCTTACGGCTGAGACTGTGAGTCCCGTTCGTATTTACTATCGGGGACAAGGAGATCGTTCGTCCGGCAGTTCAGCCAGCGGTTGAAATACACGCCTCCAAGGGTATACATTCAAAATATCTGTATACGATGTATACATCAGCTGACGAGGGCTCAACCATGGCTTCCCCTGTGCTGTCATTTCGTGTCGACGAGGTGTTGGTCGAACAGCTCGATCAGTTGTCAGCGGCAACTGATCGAGATCGCCAGTACCACCTCAAGCGCGCCTTGGCCCGTTACATCGAAGCCGAATCCTGGCACATCCATGCCATTGCCGAGGGCGTCGCCGACGCAGACGCGGGTCACCTGACCGATCTGAAAACCATCAAGGCCAAGTGGGTGAACCGTGCCAAACATCGCGTTGACGGACAAAGCGGACAGTGATTTAGAGGCGATTCATGAGTACTACGCATCACGCTTGGGCGCAGCATTCGCCGATGGCGTGATCGCTCAGATTTTTGAGGCATTGGAACAACTGGAAACCTTTACAGGATTGGGCAGAGCCTCCCAACAGCCGGGTGTCAGAGAGTTGGTTCTATCCAGATTCCCCTTCATCGCCCCGTACCGCGTGATTCATGGCGAAGTCCAGATATTGCGCGCCCTCCACCAACGCACGGAGCGTGCGGAAGACTGGTGATTTCGGCCATTGCCGCACACACCGGTACTAGCCGAGCTTGCTCGCGAAGAACGATGACGCGGTGAGCCTGCCGACACTCACCGCCAATCTGCATCTCAAACGGACATCACCCGCCTACACCGACGCCTCACGCAACATCCCCTGCGTCAGATCATCAATTACCGCCTTACCCATTTCCCCCAGGTAATGCGAGGCCCAGGCATAACGCTCGCCGTCGGTTTCCAGAGCAGCATCCAGGGACAGTACCTTGGCGCAATACAACAGGATGGAAGCGTGCTCCATGGCCTCCAGAATCGGCACATCGGCATTCACGCGAAACAGCTCACGGCCTTGGGAACCGCAGGAAGAAAAGGTGACGGCACCGAGGGTTTTGATGGGGGGTTGCGTGGTCATTGGGCACCTCCGGCGAATGCCTGGGTGCTGGGGGTTACAACCTGAAAACTCGACTGACAAGAAACACTCATACGCTTGGCTCCTAATGTGAGAGAGCTACCACGTTCGTTTCCAGGCGAGTGGGTGGCAGCTGTACGCAGGCTGGAAACCGGGCCAATAGGAAAACCCGGCAGACCCAAAGGCCTCCCGCGCACAGCCGCCATAACACGGAGATACTGGCACAAAAAAACACCAGCAGTCGTGATGAATGGTGGCGCCTATGCGCCTATTGTTCCACAGGTTTCCAGGCCTGGTCGCTGGATTGGCAGCGACAATTCAAGGGTAGCGTGACACCAAGAGCATTCAAGGGAGCGTTTGAGGCGAGATATTTCCGAGATAATCAATACTCACGACCTACTCACTTTTACCAGTGACATCACCACGTACTTTAAGCATTGCCTTCTTCACCGCCAACTTACCACCCATGTATATTAATTTTCCATGCATAGCAATAGCAGAACTCGCAGAAGCACAACTTTCAAACTCAATAAAGCAATACCCCTTACCCTTATTAAACCTTCTAGGAATTTTAAGATCAACAATCACACCAAACTGTGAAAACAAATCAAAAATATCATCATCTTTTACTTTCAATGGCAAATTAGAAACAAATAGCTTTTTCGTTTCTAAGGATTCAGAGCTTTCAGAGCTTAAAAAGTCATCTGACATAGCAAAACCAACTAAAGAAACGGGCACCTCTTGCCCCTTCCCTTTGTCCGCCACAGAATCTATATCCGGAGTTCTCCCTAACGACCCGTGCAACTCACCTTGCGCACTTTTTTCCGTAACAATTCTGTAGCGCGGAAAAGCCCTAAAAGGAATTTTCTTTCTTTGGGCAAGCCTTCTAGCCGCATCTCTTTCTATTTCGTTCCCCAGCACGCCATTCTTAAACAGCGACTCCACCAATTTCCTATAGTCTTCAGTATCTACTATACCAACTGCCTCCCAAATTTGGGCAGCAGAAAAAATACGTCCCTCTTGCCCCAAGAGAACTACAGACTTCATCTCCCTATCCAGTTCCAGATGATCAAACTGGCTCAACCACAACAAGTCCTTAGGAGAGTACATCGCCCTATTAGTCAAAGTAATGCTAAAGCCATCTGTGCGACTAGTTAAAACAGGAGGAGCCAGCTCATTTCTATTCATCAACTCATAAATTCGGCGCATACCCTCCCCGAGCTCCCGCATATACCCAAGCTCTCTAAGAACCCTAGCCACATAGGTATTACGCGACTGATGAACACCTTTTTGCCCAATTATATCCTCTAAACGCATAGAGCTTAATAACGCGCCAGGATTCCTAACTTCCAAATGATCATCAAATATGTAAACCTCTATACCTCGCCCCTCATCAGAGTAGTCCCTATGCGCAATAGAGTTTAGTAATGCTTCCCTACAGGCCAATTCGGGATAAATAGATCGCTGCTCAAATCGAGCATGACTATCAATTTTTGTTTGAATCAAAAACGGCCGCATCGCCTCCCAAGCACTATCTATCAAAGTTAAGATATTACCTTGAATCGTCTGATCAGAAATTACATTATAGTCCTCTCCAGTTCTTACCTCATTTCCATCTATTTTCAGAATTCTAATTTGCAACCTAGGGTGCCACTTATGAGGTTCTTTACCAAAAAGCAATAATGCTGCACGCCTTAGTTTAAGCTGAGAAAGCCCATACTCACCCAACTCCAGGTACTGAAGACACTTCTCAGCAGACATCCCCTTAAGTACCTGATCAGCAACAGCTTTAACCAAATCAAGATTTAACTCATCAGCAGAGACGCCATCAATAAAACCTCTATCATACTCGCGAGATTTTATCTCCCGACGATCAAACTGAATAGTCTCAGCTGCGACGGGGGCGGACTCAAGATCCCTTCGCTGCAAACACCTACCATCCGTAGTAACGTGAACATACTGAACGCTTTTCGGTACAGAAAAATATATTACACTTTTCCCGTCAATCAACAGCCTATGTTTTCTCACTCCTGGCAAAGGCGTATCCTTGTGAATCCTACTATTTGGAGCAGCTTCAAGAACTTCATACTCACTTTCCGTGAAGCCCAACAACCCAGTAACCTCTCCATTATCTTCAACCCCTACTAAAAGCTCACCACCATCAGCATTAGCGAAAGCCACCAACGTTTGGGCGATATTGGTAGCAATATCTTTAGCTGGACGTTTCTTTTTAGATCCCGGAGCACCTTCCAAAGCACTCTTAAACTCTCGAAAATGACTTTCACCTAACTCTATAGCTGTCCTAGCCCTATCAAGTATAGCAATAGCACTCATTATAAAACCTCACATATTATAAAGACCAAAGACAAAAAAATCAAAAACCACAACACAAACAACACAAACTCTTTTAGGCAAGCTTTTCGCCACACACAAAACAAACACCCCCCCTACCAAACCCAGCGCCAAGAGTTGTCAGCGCTATAATTAAAAATTAGATCAATAGGTCTCACTACTCTTTTGATTTTTGATCGAGACAAGAATTGTGACGTTCTCATCCACTGTCCACCCTGCTCAACCGCCACCTCAGCCCGCAAAATCTCGGTATAGATGAACTTGTCGCAAGCCGACACAAACGGATTAGGTGTTTTCTCTTCACCGAAGCCATAGACCGTCATCCCTTCCTCACGCAAGCGCGCGGCCAGCCGGGTGAAGTCGCTGTCACTGGATACCAGGCAAAAGCCGTCGAACCGACGCGTATAGAGCAGGTCCATCGCATCGATGATCAGCGAACTGTCGGTGGCGTTCTTGCCCTTGGTGTAGGCGAATTGCTGGATAGGCTGGATGGAGTGATCCAGCATCAGCTTTTTCCAACTGCCCAGTTGCGGTGAGGTCCAGTCGCCGTACATGCGTTTCACGCTGGCGATGCCGTATTTGGCGATTTCCTCGAACAGGCCTTCGACAATCGCCGCCTGGGCGTTGTCGGCATCGATCAGCACGGCCAGGTGCTTCTGCTGGTGGTTGTGGGGCGATTTGGCAGCCATCACTCATCCTTGAAAAGTGACTGCCAGGGGGCGGGCTGAAGGTGATCAGTACCCGACAGGCAGTTCACTACGTCTTCCTTAACGAACATGAAGGCCTGGGGCATTGGCGCGTTGGCACGCCAGTAGCGGGGGCTTTGAGGGCGACGCTACTATTTTGGCATTACCGCGTCCACTGGCCGGGCTGGGGTTTACGACTAAAGGAGGATGGGTACGGTGGGGATTTTTCGGTGTTCACTTCAGGTCCGCGCCGTCTGGGCCGGCGCTTTCGCGGGCAAGCCCGGCTCCTACAGGTCCGAGTGTTACAAAGTATTTGCAGGAGTGTTCCGCGAACTTTGTACGAATTAAAACCCGCCCCGACCGGAGCCGGGGCGGGCCACCTCAACAACCCTTACCGCTGGTTATCGAAATGATCCCGTAGAAACTCATACAGGCGATAAGCCCGCAATGCGTTCACTACGAGGCTCCAGGTACGTCGCAGGATCTTTGACATACTTTGGCCCCCAAGGTGGGCCAAACCTCCAGCGTACTTACCGGAACACGTACGCCTTCAAGTCTCGCGCTAACGATGCTCTATGAGGCGGCCAGGCTGGTGGCCCCCTGAGTAGATCCGGCACGGGTTACTAAGCCGTGTCAGGGGGTCCGAAAATGCGCGCGCAGGCTTGGCCGTCTTTGAAAGTACCGCAGTGAGGGAGCGCAGACATAATATCCAAGCTTCTGCCGCTGAATAGACCGGTTTGGCAGCAAACCTGAATCAAGACATTTCGAGGTTGCGCGTGCCTCAACGATTGCCAAGGCAGCAATATCGCAAGGTATTGCGAGATGCACGTGGTCCCCGTAAAATCGACCGCGCGCTAACGATCTCTATGAGACAAGCAAACTGACTTCAAGAAGCCGGCTTTGCGGAAAAAACCGCCCTACTAAGGCGGTTTTTTTTCGCCCCCGACTTTTCGGCGACGAACAGAGCGAGACACCGGCGGCGGCTCAGTGAACGATGCAATTGGGGATGGCGGTTGGTAGCCAGCGATAATTCTAAACCCGTCCCGACCGAAGTCGGGGCAGGCCACCTCAACAACCCTTACCGCTGGTTATCGAAATGATCCCGTAGAAACTCATACAGGCGATAAGCCCGGAATGCGTTCACTACGAGGCTCCAGGTACGTCGCAGGATCTTTGACATACTTTGGCCCCCAAGGTGGGCCAAACCTCCAGCGTACTTACCGGAACACGTACGCCTTCAAGTCCACGTGAAGGACTCCATGAGGCGGCCAGGCTGATGGCCCCCTGAGCGAATCCGGCACGGGTTACTAAGCCGTGTCAGGAGGTCCGAAATTGCGCGCGCAGGCCTGGCTGCCTCATAGCACTCCTTTAACGTGAGAGCGCCGACATCGTATCCGAGCGCCAGTCGTCAGATGTTTCCATCAGGCTTTTTTTTCGGCGAAGTTCAATCAAGACATTTCAGACTGAGCCAGTCTTTGTTCCAGCCAACCCTCCCGGTGGATGAGCGTTGCACAACACCAAGAGTCTCAGTAACATTGAACCGTCCACGTGAAGGTCTCGATGAGATCAGCAAATCAGTTTCATACTGGATTTGCGCAAAAAACCGCCCTACTAAGGCGGTTTTTTTTCGTCCCGACTCAGGCCTGCTCGCCCGCCTCAGCACGACACTCAACGCCACGCCGCGATTCGCGCAGCTGGCGCTTCAGCGTGCGCAACGGCGGCGCATACAGGAAGCCGAACGACACACTGTTCGTGCGCCCTTTCACCGCGTGGTGCAGCAGGTGCGCCTGGTACAGGCGTTTCAGGTAGCGATTGCGCGGCCGTGGGCGGAACGGCCAGTAGCGGTGCACGATGCCGTCATGCACCACCACGTAGATGATCCCGAAGGCCGCGACGCCGGCGCCGATCCACTGCAAGGGATCGTGCCCGGTATTGCCCAGCACGATCAGGGTGATCGCCACCGCTGCCAGCACCAGCAGGTAGAGGTCGTTGCTCTCGAACGCCCCCAGGTGTTCCTCGTGGTGCGAACGGTGCAGGAACCAGCCCCAGCCATGCATGACGTACCTGTGCGCCAGGTAGCCGACTCCCTCCATGGCGACCAGGGTGCAGAGGAACAGGGCAAGGTGGCTGATCATGGAACGCTGTCGGCTCGCGGGAACGTCAGGGAATCAAGCGGAAGAAGGTGTCCAAGCATACCTTGCCGGGCGCGAAAATCGAGCCCTGCCGCGACAGGCGTCGCTGGGGGAAAAGCCCCATATTGGCTATCATCACGCGAACTGCCGGCCAGCACGCCCGTGCCGCGCCGCCCCGTGACGATCACCGACAAGGACGTTCCATGCCCCGCCTCTTCCTGCCCGGCCAGCTCTGCCTGCTCGCATTCACCTTCGCTTGCCTGAGTCTTCCGGCCCATGCCGCGGCCAAGGTTGAACGCCGCTGCGGCTGGTTCGAGAACCCGACACCGGCCAACGCCACCCTCAGCGACCGCGACGGCACCTGGGAAATCGCCAGCCAGGGCGGCTACCAGGCCGAGGGCGACTGGCCGCAGTTCAGCGATGCGCAGTGGGTGCGCACCAACGGCCACTACGGCTATGGCTGCGGCTGCATGACCGCCAGCGCCGATCCCGAAACCCATCGGCTGGACAACCTGACCAAGGCCACCGCCCGGCCGCTGGCCGCCTGTCGCAACGATGCGACCCTGCGCGAGCCGGAAAACCCGCTCGCTCCGGCTGCGGACCCCACGTCAGGCCCGGTCAGGGAAATGAAGTCCTATCAGGCCGAAGGCTTCAGTTTCAGCTACCCGAAAGGCTGGAAGGTCAGCAAGGTCAAGGAGTGCCTGAACCTCAACCAGCCCAAGACCAGGACCAACGAGGAGTACACCCTCAACCTGTGTGTCCAGCACGGCACACTGGAACAGGCCGCCGACAGCATGATCTTTTCCCTCGAAGACGGCGTCTGGATGCGCAGCGCCGGCATGGACTCACCCAGCCCCGTCGACCTGATCGAAGGCCCGGGCTGGAAAGGCATGCAGACGACCCAGACCTGTGGCGTCGGCGATGAAGAGACCGGCTTCCACGCCGCCGGCGGCACCTGCCTGATGGCAATTGTCTACAACGCCAGGACGCAGCTGCTGTTCGACACCGTGGGTTACTACCAGGATTTCGACACCCTCAGCGCGATCATCCGTTCGGTGCGGTTCGACGAGAAGTAACCGTCAAACCTCCGCTTGCACCACCTCGATCCCCATGCGTCGATAGGTCTCGATATCGTCGCTCACCTGGTGCTCGGTAATCATCGTGTGCAATCGCGAGCAAGGTGCCACCACGAATGGTTCCACCGCGCCGAGCTTGTCGGCGGTGGTGACCGCCACCACATGGGAGGCGCTGTCCAGCAGTGCCTGTTTCACCGCGAGTTCTTCGTAGCGCAGGCAACTGATGCCGACTTCCGGATGAATCGCGCAGACGCCGGTAAACAGCAGGTCGGCCTTGATGCCCTGGATCAGCCGTACCGCTTCATGCCCACCCACCGCCATGGTCAGCGGGTTCAGCGTGCCCCCGGCGAGGATCACCGTGACGCCTTTGTGTTCGGCCAGGGTCATGGCGATCATCGGTGAGCAGGTGACAGCGGTGATGGACATGCCCGTGGGCAGTGACTGGGCGATCTGCAAGGTGGTGCTGCCGGAGTCGAACAGGACGATCTGGCCCTCTTCGATGCGGCGCACCGCCAGTTGCGCCAGGTAGCGTTTCACTTCGTTGGTTTCGGCGATGCGGGTGAAGTAGTCCTTGCCCGTATCCTTGGGCCGCGGCAAGGCGCCGCCGTGGACCCGTTGCAGCAGCCCGGCCTGGGCGAGTTCCGCCAGGTCGCGGCGGATGGTGTCCTCCGACACCGCGAAATGCTGGCCGAGGTCCGAGGCCATGACTTTGCCGTCGCGCTCCAGCAGCAACAGGATCTTCTGCCGCCGCAGGTGCGGCAGCTCGGAGGCGTGATGAAGGTTTTGCATGTTTATGCCCGATTACGCACGTTTGTGCCGACTCAGGCATGACTATATACCAGCCAACCGCCCCCGCAC
This sequence comes from Pseudomonas sp. Mn2068, assembly GCF_049319725.1. Taxonomy (NCBI): domain Bacteria; kingdom Pseudomonadati; phylum Pseudomonadota; class Gammaproteobacteria; order Pseudomonadales; family Pseudomonadaceae; genus Pseudomonas; species Pseudomonas sp. Mn2068. The sequence goes on from NZ_JBMOUG010000004.1 coordinate 92,744, forward strand.
CACTCGCCCGCCGACCCGCGGTCAGCCCTCAGGCTTCTTCGCCGGCCAGTTGCTGCCACTCCTGTACCAGCGGCTGTTCCAGCACCTGTGCCACGTAGTCCTGCAAGGCGTCAGGCACCGCGATGCCATAGCGGCGGAAGCGGAACACCACCGGCACGAACATCGCGTCGACGATGCCGAACTCGCCGCAGAGGAAACGGCTGGAAGCGCTCCGCGTGCGCAGGTCGCTCCAGAGGCTGAAGATGCGCTGGATCTCCTCCTTCGTCTCGACCGTCAGCGCTTGCGCCATATCCCCTGTGGATAAGCCGAACGACAGCTGCGTGCGCAGATGGCTGAAGCCCGAATGCATCTCCGCCACGGCAGCCCGGGCCAGGGCCTTGGGGATCGGGTATTGCGGCCACAGCTGGGCCTCGGGATGCAGGTTCGCGATGTACTCGGCAATCGCCAGGCTATCGTTGATGACCACGCCCTCGGTCAGCAATGCCGGAACTTTGCCCGAGGGCGAATACTGGAGAATCGCCGCGCGGGTGTTTTCCTGGCCCAGTTTGACCTGGACGACCTCGAAGGAAACACCGGCGGCCTTGAGGACCAGCCATGCACGAAAAGACCACGAAGAGCTGTTGTAGTCCCCGATAACGAGCGTTGTCGACATTGTTTTTACCTGGCTTGCGCAATGGAGTGGGTGCTAAATTTATCGGCCCACCTTTCCCCCGTATTGCACAAAACTGGACAGGGTCATGAGCGAGCATCAGCTTCCAGGGACACCTGACACCACCGGGCGGGACTTCTCGCGCTTCTGGCGAATCAGCGAGGGCGACTGCGAACTGCTGTCGGCGCGCTACAGCAGCCAGTCATTCGGCCGTCACTCCCACGAGCGCTATGCCGTCGGCGTGATCAGCGCCGGCGTGGAAAAGCTCTATTACCGTGGCGGCTACTACCTGGGTGGGCAGTCCAGCGTGGTGACCATCAGTCCGGGGGAAATCCATGACGGCCTGGCCGGCTGCGACACGGGCTGGATGTACCGGATGCTGTATATCGATCCGACCTGGTTGAACGAAACCGTGCTGGGCCAGCGCGTTGCCGCGGACCATATCCACCTGTTTCACCACGCGATCAGCCACGATCCGCACTTTGCCCAGGTGTTTCTCCGCGCCCATCGACTGATCGAACAGGCCGGCCAGACGCTGGAGCGCGAGACCACCCTGCTGGAACTGGTCAGTTGCTTGTTCCAGCGCGACGGCGTCGGCATCGTCCCATCGCCGGCCCTCGAGCGGCACGCGGTCACCCGGATCAAGCAGAAGCTCGACGACGAGTTCGAGCGCAGTATTCCCCTGGAAGAACTGGCCAGGCTGGTGGACATGGAGCCGCTGTACCTGATCCGGGTGTTCCGCGCCAATGTCGGCGTGTCCCCGCACCAGTACCAGATCCAGCGCAGAATCGCCCGGGTGCAGCAGTTGCTGCGCCTGGGTACCGGGATTGCCGAAGCGTCCTTCGCCTGCGGCTTCTTTGACCAGAGTCATATGGCCCGGGCCTTCAAGAAGGTGGTCGGGGTGACACCCGGCAGTTTTCGCCGGACGCGTTGAGCCGCCCGCGCAATCGGTGTAACCGACCCCGAGGTTCCAGGCACGCTCCTGTCGGAAACCTCCGATTCCACCGCTAATTTGCCCTCGAGCCCGCGTAATACTTGAGCCCCCCACCTTCGGGATTTAATATCCACGCCGCTTATGTCGAGCACTCAGTCCCGGTTGCACACCTGACCCGCTCAGGGCCCCGCTGAGAAGAAAAACTAGAGAAGGTGAAGCAATGACAGGTGACAACCTGACACCGGGTCTGCTCAAGCGCGGCCTGAAGAACCGCCATATCCAGCTGATTTCCCTGGGCGGGGCGATCGGCACCGGGCTGTTCCTCGGTTCCGCCGGGGTGCTCAAGTCGGCCGGCCCGGCGATGATCCTCGGCTACGCGATCTGCGGTTTTATCGCGTTCCTGATCATGCGCCAGCTCGGCGAGATGATCGTCGAGGAGCCCGTGGCCGGCTCCTTCAGCCACTTCGCCCACAAGTACTGGGGCGGCTACGCGGGCTTCCTCTGCGGCTGGAACTACTGGGTGCTCTATGTGCTGGTGGGCATGGCCGAGCTCACGGCCGTGGGCAAGTACGTGCAGTTCTGGTGGCCCGAGGTGCCGTCCTGGGTCAGCGCGGCGGTGTTCTTCGTGCTGGTCAACCTGATCAACCTGACCAATGTGAAGACCTTCGGTGAGGCCGAGTTCTGGTTCGCGATCATCAAGGTGGTGGCGATTGTCGGCATGATCGCCCTCGGCTGTTACCTGCTGATCAGCGGCGCCGGCGGCCCGCAGGCCACGGTCAGCAACCTGTGGAGCCACGGCGGGTTCTTCCCCAATGGCATCAGCGGCCTGCTGATGGCGCTGTGTTTCATCATGTTCTCCTTCGGTGGCCTGGAGCTGGTGGGCATCACCGCCGCCGAGGCCAGCGAACCGCGCAAGGTGATCCCCAAGGCGATCAACCAGGTGGTGTTGCGGATCCTGATCTTCTACGTCGGCGCGCTGACCGTGCTGCTGTCGCTGTACCCATGGGACCAGTTGCTGACCACCCTCGGCGCCTCCGGCGATGCCTACAGCGGCAGCCCGTTCGTGCAGATCTTCGCCCTGATCGGCAGCGACACCGCGGCACAGATCCTCAACGTGGTGGTCCTCACCGCCGCTCTGTCGGTGTACAACAGCGGCGTGTACTGCAACAGCCGCATGCTGTTCGGCCTCGCCGAGCAGGGCGACGCGCCGAAGTCGCTGATGAAGCTGAACAGGCAAGGCGTACCGGTACGGGCCATCGGCGTCTCGGCGCTGGTGACGCTGCTGTGCGTGGTGGTCAACTACGTGGCCCCCCATGAGGCCCTGGAGTTGCTGATGGCGCTGGTGGTGGCTTCATTGATCATCAACTGGATCGTGATCAGCCTGACCCACCTGAAATTCCGCAAGGCCATGGAGCAGCAAGGCGTGGTGCCTGGCTTCAAGGCGTTCTGGACGCCGTTCAGCAATTACCTGTGCCTGGCCTTTGTCGCCCTGATCCTCGGCGTGATGCTGATGATCCCGGGCATCAGCGTGTCGGTGTACGTGATGCCGGTGTGGGTGCTGTTCATCTACGGCCTGTACCGCCTGCGCCTGGCGAAGGGTTCGGCCCGCCCGACCTGACCGCCTGATCGTTCCCACGCGCAGCAAAACGCTGCGCGTCACCTCGCCGGCACTGGACGCGGAGCGTCCGGTCAGGCATTCCCACGCCGGAGCGTGGGAACGATCGCCGTCGGTCCCGTATTATCAGGGCTTGCCCGGATGGGGTTGCGGGTAGTCGCGGACGATATCCACCGGCCACGCATAGGGGCCATCCCACAGTTGCTCATGCAACGCTTCGATCCGCTCGGCCATGGCACTGTCGCGCATCACCACTTCCAGATTGCGCGAGTTGTCGAGGTAGCCGCCCAGCCAGTTGCTGGTGCCGACCCAGGCCACCTGCCCGTCGATTTCCATCGTCTTGCTGTGGATAACTCGCGCATAGGGAATAAAGCCCTGCGGGTCCTGGGGCAAGGTGACGATCTTGACCTGCACATTGGGCAGCACCGCCAGGCTTTTCAGATAGGCGACTTCCGGCATGCCGGTGTTCCAGTCGGAGACCATCAGCTTGATCGACACGCCACGCGCCGCAGCGGCTCGCAGGGCATTGTCGATCACGGCGTAGTACGCACGGGTGTTGTCCGGAGCGGACGACAGTGGTGCATAATCGAGCAATTGCACCCGCACCTCGCGTTTCGCCTCGGCCAGCAAGCGCGGCAATTCCTGCTGCGAATCGCCGACGCCGGGCGGGTTGTAGCGTTGCGGGCTGGCGACCAGGTAGTTGCCGGTGCGCGCCGGCTCCTTGCCGGCCCTGGGCAACGGCACCGCCTTGTTGTCGGCCAGCGCGGCCTGGGCTTTCCAGTCCTGATCGAAGATCGCCTGCACCTGGCCGACCATGGTCTCGTCGCTGATGCGCAGACCGGTCTCATGGATATGTTCGAGCGAGCGCCAGTCGAAATTCTGGCTGCCCATAAAGGCCAGGCGACCATCCACCACCAGATACTTGGCGTGGATGATGCCGCCCCCCACGCGTGCGTAGGGCAGGGCACGGAACGTCAGGTTGGGAATCCTGCGCAGCCGCTCCAGGGTCGCCTCATCGGAAAGCGCCAGGCCCTTTTCCTCCAGCAGGAAACGGATCTTGACCCCACGCTGGCCGGCGGCCTCGAGGCTTTCGAGCACCTTGTCCATCAGCGAGCCGGGATGATCGGCGGTATAGAACTGGCCGATATCGATACGGCTTTGCGCGCCGTCGAACAGTTCGATCCAGACCTCGCCGGGCTGGCGCAGGTCCGGGGTCGCGAGATCCGTCGCCAGCGGCACGCTGTGCACCAGCTCGAAGCCCGCAATGGAAAAGTCCGCCTGGGCCAGCGGACTGAGCAACAGGCCGATCAGGCCCGCCATGGCGACGCTTGAGCGTGCCGGTTGAAACTTCAGGTGGATCGGCATAGATGTCTCGTCGGGAAAGGTAGGACGGCCCTCACCCCGGGCGTGCACCACGCGGCTGGCCGGTCGTTCCCGCGCAACGCGCAAGGAACGCTCCATCAACCCTCAGGGTAGCCGTATATCGTTACCATACGGCGTCTGCAAATCCCGCTCGGGAATCTCCCAGACCACCAGTTTGGGTGGCGTCTGCCTGAACGCCGGGCTGTCGAAGTAGGCCTTGGCCGCTCCGGAAAATTCGCCGCCATCCTTGGCGAAGTTACCCACAGGGGCGCCCAGCGCGGCCTCGAGGAAACCGAGGAAATTCGAGTTGCGCGAAAACGAGGTGCCGATCAGCGCCGTGTTGGGCAGGTTGTCGTCGCCAAACAGATCGTCCAGGTTGTCGGCACCGGCGGTCTCTTCAGACTGCTCCTTCACCTGAGTCGCGGCCACGCTTTCGGTTCGAGGCTGCAACATCGGCGGCAACCAGTCGATCCCCGCCAGGCGCACCAGATCACCTGGGCGCACCGCGCTCGCCTGCGTCACCAGATCGAAGCGCTTGTGCGGCGTCGCAGTGAATTTCAGCCCTGCGACCGCCCGGGCAACCTGCCCCGCCGCCGCCTTGGCACCGGCTTCGCTCCAGTGCGTATCGGTGCGCAGATAGGCCCCCATCCCCACCGCCTGCAACGTCGGGGTCAGGTCCAGGACCGGCACGCCGGCGCCCTGCAACAGGGTCAGCCATTCGCCGATGCGTGGAGCCAGCAGCGCCGGGCGAGCCAGCGTGCACCGTTGCGACGCGACGATCCGACTCTTGTCCGGCACCACCGCCACCATCAGTTGGATACCGCGCCTGGCCAGCCCTTGCTGCAACTCGATCACCGCCCCGGCCTTGGCCCGGGCATTGAGCGCGGCGTTGTGGTTCACCCGCAATTCATCGGTGAGGAACAACCAGCCGGGACAGCCCTCACGCACCCGTGGCCCAAGGTCGCCGAACACCAGCCAGCTGGCGCCACGCTCCAGGTCGGCGGCCTGTTTCGGCGCCGGCGCGTCGGACAGGGTCTTGGCGAAACGATGGGTGATATCGCCATGCAGCAACATGTCCCGGGTGACCACCTTGGGCACGAACTCGATCGAGCCCTTGAGCATCAGCCAGACACAGGACAGGAAGCCCAGGGACAGGAACAGCGTGAAGATCACCCCGGCCAGCGGGCTGGCGCGCAACGCCAGTTCGGTAGGTGGCGTGGGCGCGGTCGACGGGGATTGCGTTGGCTTGGTCATCAGAATTGAAAGTACAGAAAGGGCACGGCTTCACGACTGGCGATCAGAGCGAACGACAGGATGAACCCGAGCACGGGCCAGAGGGCCGCTGCCAGCACGAACCACGCACTGTCGGCGAATCGTCTTTCACATCGAGCCTGCAACAGCGGCGCGAGGATGCACACCAGCCCCAGCAGGGCCGCCAGGCCGTGCACCGGGCGCAAGGTCACCGCCAGCGCATCGCCAAGGGCGAAGCCATGCTGGCCGAACTGCCCGCCATACATGCTCAGGGCCGTGGCGAAATCCGGGGAGCGGAACAGCGTCCAGGCCAGGCACACGAACAACAGCGTCGCGGTATGCGAAGCCCACAGCGGCAGGCCCGGCAGGCTGGAGCGCGACCAGGCACGATCGATGCACAGGGCCACGCCGTGGGCCGAGCCCCACAACAGGTAGTTCCAACTGTCGCCGCCATGCCACAGGCCGGCGATGGCCATGGTCAGGAACAGGTTGCGATAGGTTTTCCAGGTGCCCTTGCGATTGCCGCCGAGGGCGATGTACAGGTAGTCGCGCAGCCAGCTGGACAACGACAGGTGCCAGCGCCGCCAGAAGTCCTGGATGCTGTAGGCCAGGTACGGCCGGTTGAAGTTCTCCGGAAAGTGAAAGCCCAGCATCAACCCCAGGCCGATGGCCATGGCGCTGTAGCCGGCGAAGTCGAAGAACAGTTGCAACGAGTACGCCAGGCAGCCGATCCAGGCATCGACGAAGGATGGCTGGTCCAGGTGGAAGGCCACGTCCACCAGCGGCGACAGGGTGTCCGCCACCAGCACCTTCATGCACATGCCGATCATGAAGCGGCGCGCACCGAGGGAGAAGTTCACCCAGTTGAAGTAACGCTGGTTGAGCTCCCTCCGCACCCAGTCATAACGGATGATCGGCCCGGCAATCGAGTGGCCGAACATGGAAATGTAGGTCGCGTAATTGACGAAGCTGCGCTCCACCGGCACCACATGCCGGTGTACGTCGACCAGATAGGAAATCGCCTGCAGGACAATGAACGACAGCCCCGCCGGCAGTGCCACCCGCTGCCAGGCCATGGGCATGGCACCGTAGCAGGTGATCAGGTCGTTCCAGGTAGCGGCGAGGATATTCGCGTACTTGTACCAGCAGAGCACCGCGGTGTTGATCACGATCAGCGCAATCAGCAGCCGCATCCGCCCGCTCCCGTCTTCCCGGGAACGATCCACCAGCAGGCCGCCGACCCACGCCAGCACGGTCAGGACCATGTGCAGGAACAGGAACAACGGGCTCAACCAGCCGTAGAACAACCAACTGCCGATCAACAGGATCACATTGCGCCAGCCCGGTCTTGCCAGGGCATAGACCAGCAGGAACGCAGGCAGGAACAGCGTCAGAAACTCGAGCGAGGCGAAAACCATGGCGACGGGTGCTTCCGATTCAGTTGGACACGCTATCCGTGGCAGTGACAAGGCGTGGCCCCGTCGGCGAAGGCAATACCAGCAAGCTGTAGCGCTTGTTCGGTTCCAGCGCCCCCAGCTCGACCGGCGCACCTACCGGCTTGTCGGCGCAGAGCAGTTGGACCGCCAGCGAAGCACGTGGATTGAGTTCCTGGCGGCGCGGGTTGCCCGCCGGCGCCTTCTGGAACAGGTCGACGTCGCGCCCGGCGAGGTTGATCCGCGCATCGGCGCAAGCGGCGTCGGCATTGAACAAGGCCAGCGAGGCCTTGAGCTGGTTGGGGATATCGAAGGCTTCGTTGACCACCAGTTGCCGGATGCCCTGGTGGCCATCGTCCAGGGCAAATACCGTGGTGAAGTCCCCCGCCGCGACCGTCACCTGCACCGGCACGCTCTGCCCGTCACGCTGGAGCGTGCCCTTGACCGGGCGGCCACCGGGCACCGGAATAAAACCGCTGACCGCCTTGTCGCCTTCCAGCTTGAGGCTGGTCTTCGCCCCTTCCGGGGTCAGTTCCAGGGCACTGCCGGAGACATTGACGAAGCGCAGGTAGGCCGAGTCCTGGGACGGGCCGGTGGGGTACAGGGCAATCTGCGCACTGAAGGCGGTGCCGCCCAAGGCAACGCCGAGCAGGCCGCCAACGAGGCTGAAGGTCCGTTTCACTGTTTCGCTCCCTTGACCGCGCTCGCGGGCAGTTCACTGATGGATTTGCCGATGGCCGCCGCCCAGGACTTGTACCCGGCGATGGTGAAGTGCTGCCCGTCGGAGGTGATCCACTCCCCTGGTTTGGAGAACTTCGTGGAGTCGATATAGGTGCAGGGCGCGACCATGTTCGCCAGGGTGCCGGCCACCAGTTGGGTGCGCACCTGGTTCTTGCCGTAGGTGTTTTCATTGGTATTGCTGCCATTCGCCTTGCCCCAGGCAGGCCCGACCCACACGCACTTGGCGCCGCTGTCGGCGATCTGCCGGGTCAGCGCGGTGACGCTCTGGTAAGCCCAGACCTTGGGAAACGGCGTGGTCTTATAGGAAGCCATGGTGTCCCCCATGATCAGCACCACCAGGTCCGGCTTGTCCTTGGCGATCACCTCCTTGATCGGCTGGGTGTCCAGGGTGCCGCGGCTCATCACCTTGATCTTCTCGCCTGGATCGCGGGTGGCGCCGCAGTCGAGCTTCAGTTTCGGCGTGACCCAGTCCGCCGGGTTGGCCCCGCAGGCACCGATCGCATGGACCTGCGCGCCCTGCTGGGTGAGGTTGTCATACAGCGGGTTCATCAGTGAGTCGGGAAAACTCATGTGGCTTTCGCCAATCACGAGCAACGTCAAACCAGCGAGCACAGAAGAAGCCATTAACCATTCCTCGTTGAATCAATTCGAATAGGGGGAACCGAAGGGGCTGACCGGCAAGTCCATCGGGCCGGTCATGTCCTCGAAGGTGTAACGCAGGTACAGGCCACCGGCGACCTGGCGGTAGTCGCTGGCGTTGTCCACGCCCAGCGAGCCCCCGAGGAAGAAGTTCGAACCGAACTTGTATTCACCGGCGGCGTTGAAGCTGTAGCCGATTCCTGTCTTGTTTTCGCCGTCATAACGCGTCAGGCCGACTGCCGTGGCGTTCGGCTGCAGCTCGCTGTGACCGGGGAAGATCGCGGCGCTGTCCTGGCCGATATGCTGGACGCCCACCGAACTCTTGATCCGGTAGGTGAATCGCTCGGTACGTTGCGACCAACTGACCGGCACGCCGAGGGCGAAGAAGGTCTGCGGGCTGAAGTAACCGCCGTGGCCGTAGGTGTAGAAGTCCTGGTTATCCGAGTAGCTCAGGGCCGAACCGCTGAGGCCGAGGGTCAGGATGCTGCCGGGGGTATTGCGCAGGTACCAGTAGACGCCGCTGCCCAGCTCGAAGCGGTCGTTGTCGTCGACGTTGTGACCCACCAGCCGGTGTGCCGAACCGTAGCCGTAGGCGCCGAACTTCTGGTTGTCGTAACCCAGCTCGCCACGTACGCCGTTGGCGGTGACGCCCCCCCACTTCTCGCCAGTACGCGGGTCGCGGGAGCCGGCGAACGAGGTCAGGCTGTCGGTAACCGCCCGCCGTGAGGCGCTGACGCCGTAGCTGAAATTGGAGTTGGCCGCGAATGGCCGGTTGAGGCTGACCCCGCCAATCGGCGTGCTATAGGTGAAACCCAGCGGGCTGACCCCGATATCGGCCTTGAGGCCCTGCTCCTTGTCGCGATAGGTCAAGGCGAACCCCACGCCGCTGTCTTTCTGCGACCCCACCGGATCCAGGCCGCTGGTGCCGAAACGGGCCTGGGCGAAATTGCCCGGACTGCCCGAGGACAGCCAGACCGGAGTAACCTGCAGGGCGATGCTCGTCATTTCCGTACCCACGGGGATACTGAGTTCAAACGGTGTCTCGATATCCGTCAGCTTGCCCAGGCCTTTCTCACTGTTGTTGCTGCGCACGCTGAGGCCCTGGACCACATAGCCGGTGCGGTCCTGGAGGATATCGTCCAGGGCCAGTTGCGCCGGGCTGCGTCCCGCCTGCGCAGCCGTGTCGCGGGCATAGCTCTGGTCGAACGGATTGACGCCGCCATTGGTCGCGGCAACGACCTGGGCCTTGCGCCCGACCGGTGCCGGCACCTGCTCCGGATCCCCAGCGCCAAGCCCCGTCGCCGGGCCATCCACCGGCGGCGGAATCAGTGACGCCTGGGCCAGCGCGGTGGTCTGGCGCCGCTGCCCGGCCAGCCCGACAAAGGGGTTGGCCGAGACGGCCGAGCCGGCGGAAGTCACCACGTAGGTGTCGCTGCGCTGACTGTTCTCGATCTCGATGGCCTTGCGCAGCAACTGGCTGGCCTCGCCGGTACGACCCATGCCGCGATAGATCCGCGCGGACGCAGTCAGCGTCTGCGGCACGCCCGGTTCCAGTTCGAGGGCTTTTTTCACCGCGCTTTCGGCCAGGGCATAGTCCCGGCCTTGCAGGGCGATATCGGCCAGGCCCAGTTGCAGCCTGGCGTTGCCCGGATCGGCCTTGATCAGCGGCTCATAGAGTTGCCGGGCCTTGGCGACATTGCCGCTGGCCGCATACATGCGCGCCAGCGAAGACACCGCCAGGCTGTCGTTCGGACGTTGCTGGAGGGCCGGCGACAACATGTCGTAGGCAGCCACTAGGTCATTCTTTTCGCGCAGTTCGTCAGCCTGTTTGACCCGGTAGAGAAACACCAGGTCCTCATAGCGCTTGCTCGCGGTTTCGCTCATCGGCTTGCCTTGCAACTGGCGCAGGATGTCGCTGGCTTCGGCGTCCTGGTCGGCCTTGAGCAACACGCCCGCATAGAGCAATTGCAGGTCCGGCGTCGATGCGGACTTATCCAGCAAACCACGCATCAGGCTCACCGCCTGGTCCGGATTGCCGGCTTCGGCGTAGGCACTGGCCAGCACCGCCAGCCGCTCGGGCTTGCCCTGGGCCAGCGGCTCGCAACGCGATAGCAGCGCCCAGGCTTCCTGGCGCTGGCCGCGACGGGCGACATCCACCGCCAGTTCGGTCTGGATATGCAGGCGGATATCCAGCTCCATCTCGTTCATGTCGGCACTGCGCCTGGCCGCCGGAATCCGCGCCAGGGTGCGTTGGGCCTTGCTCCACTCACCCAGTTCGGCAGACAGCAGGGTGCTGGTGTACAGCGCGTCCGGCTGGTCGGGTTGCTGCTTGAGCAGTTCGTCGATCAGGTCGCGGGCGACCTGGGTCTGGCCGTTACGCAGGTAGACCCGGGCCAGGGCGAAACGTGTCCAGGGATTCTTCGGGTCGTCGGCCAGGGCTTCCTTGTAGGCTTTCTGCGCGGCAGCCAGATCGCCACGGCGCTCGGCCAGCTTGGCCACCTGGGTGGCCCGCAGCGCGCGGATATGCACGCTGGGCGCCAGGCGCGCCTGTTGCGCCGGTGGCAGGCCGTCGATCAGTTGCAACGCTTCATCGGACTTGCCCGCCCGCGACAGCACGGCGATCAGTCCGCTCAAGGCATCCGGGTAGTTCGCGGTGCGTGCCAGTACCTGGCGATAACCGGCTTCGGCGGCGTCCAGTTGCCCGGCCTGGGCCTGCAACCCGGCCAGCGCGGTCGGGCCGGCCGGCTCCACCGGGTTCTTGGCAATGGCCTGTTCGATCAATTCCCGCGCCTGGGCTTGCCGTCCGCTGCGCTGGGCCTCGGCGGCCTTGTCGAGGAGGATCCAGTAGCGCACATCCTCGAGGGCGTCTTTCCATTGCCCGCCGCCGGCAGTGCGGGTCGCCTGCAACAGATAGTTCTCGGCTTCGCCCAGGCGTTTCTGCTGCTGGCGCAGGATGCCCATGCCACCGAGGGCGTCGTAGTCGCCGGGCTTGTCGTTGAGGCGCGCCTGCAATTGCTGCTCGGCAGTGGCCAGGTCACCGGCCTCGAGGGCCTTGAGGCCACGGGCGACATGGGGATCGCGCTGCCAGCCGGCGCCGCCGCGGCCCTGGGCGATGCCCTTGTCCATCAACGCGCGGATTTCCGTGTCGTTCGGATGCGCCTGCAGATACTGCTCGAACAATGACACCTGGTCCCGCGACGGCGGGCCGAGCCAGACCAGGGCGAAGCGCCAGGTCTCGTCGGCGTTGCCACCGATATCCGGGTTATGCGACAGCCGCGCCAGGGCACGGATACCTTCCGCGCGACTGTCGGGATTGCGCGCCAGGTGCAATGCCAGCCACAGGTCGAGGATCGCGTCATCCGGACGTTCCCGGCGCAACCGTTCCAGCCCGGTCCGCGCCTCGGGCCAGCCCCCCGTGGCGAAGCCCAGGGTGTTGTAGTACTCGCGGGCGATCAGGCCTTGCGGCTGATGACCGTCCAGTAACTGCCGATAGGCCTCGACGGCCTTGTCGCGCTCGCCGGCATCGCTCAGTTCACGGGCTTTTTCCAGCAGTTGCTGTTTGTCCGGCGGGCTCAGGGCAATGTCCTGCTCGAGCTGCAACGCCAGGCGCGGCAACGGCTTGATCGCCTGCAACCGGGCCAGGTAATTCTGCGCGCCGGCCAGGCGCTGTTGTTGCAGGTCGATCAGGCCCAGGCCATACAAGGCGTCGGGTTGCTCGGGCTGCAGGTTCAACAGCCGCGTCCAGGCTTCCGCCGCGCGGTCCGGCTTTTCCTTGGCCTGCCAGTAGTAACCCTGCTGGATCAGCAGCGACTGCGGGGCAGCGCTGTCGGCGGCGAAGCTGGCGCCGGATGCCAGGGCGGCACACACCGCCAGGGCTAGGGTTTGCTGGCGCATGCGGCCTCCCAGGACACTTTCACGGTGCCGTCTTTGTTGAACTGATAGCGATTCTCGCTCCAGCCGAGGGAAAACAGGCTCAGCATCACGTGGTAATACTGGTGCTGTTGATAAGCCGGATCGGCCGGGTTGCTGAAGTGCGCGATCGCCTGGTCGACCAGGCGTTGCTGCTGGTCCGCCAGCAACGGCAGGCCCTTGGCCCGCAGATATGGCACCAGCGCGGCGGAGAACCCGTAGGGGCCGATCCCCTCGGTGGCGCCGGTCAGGACCTGGACCTTTTCCGGCGGTACGCCGGTGGATGCCGTGGCCTGTGCCATGCCGTCGAGATTGTCGAGAATCGGCCTGGCCAGCGGATCGCCCGGTGAGGTCAGGCCGGCCCAGAGATAGGCACGAATGGCGTCATAGCTGCCCTGGGCATTGGTGAACTTGTCCACCACGAACAGGCCCTTGTTGACGTCCGTGCCCCGATAACCGACCCAGTCCGGGACGAATCCGAAGCGGTTCATGTTCTTGTCGGCGATCATCTTCGCGGTGCTCTCGGCGACCTCTTTCCAGGGGCTCGACGGCGCCTCCCTGCTGAAGCGGCGCAGCAGCGGGATCGGCGTGTAGCTGGCATTGAAACGCCACAGTTGATCCGGGTGCTCATAACCCACCGGCCCGGGCAGGAGCATCTTGCCCAGGCCAGGGATATCGCGGATCAGGGTCTTTTCGACGTTGTTCAGAATGCGTTGCGCATCGCTGCGGTACGCCGGCTTTTTCCACAGGCGATCGGCCTCCAGCAGCGCGTAGGCGAACCACAGGTCGGCATCGCTGGCGGAGTTCCTGTCGAGCACGCCCCAGGTGCCGGCGGGAGTCGGCCCCCACAGCCAGCCGGGCAGGTTCCCGGCGATATCGGCTCCGGCCATGTTGTCCCGGGTCCAGCGCCACAACGCATCGAAGGTCACCGGGTCATTGGCCACCAGCGCAAAGAACATCCCGTAGGACTGGCCTTCGGAACTGCTCTGGTTGGGGTCCATGCTCGATCCGAGCATGCGCCCGTCCTTCTGCACGAACCGCTCGGCGTAGCTTTTCCACAACGGCCAGTTCTGCACGCTGCAGCCCTCGGCCCGCACCGTGCCCGAGACCAGCAGCACCAGCGACAGCAGGCCGCCCAGGCAGCGCGGCTTGAGACATCGAGCGACACTCATGACAGTCGCTTCCGAGCCCGTGAGCGCAGGAACAGGTACAGCAGCACGCTCACCAGCGCCAGGCCCGCCACCGTCACCAGCAGCATCCACAACAGGTTCTGCGACAGGGTCCACTGCACCCGCTTGAACAGGCTCAGGTCGCCGACGTAGTACTGCTCGTCGGCCACCAGCGAGGTGATCCGCTTGTCCTGCACCACCGCCAGGCTGCCCTGGATGCTGTCCTTGTACGAGTCGCCACCGATCAACGCGGCGGTGGCATCGGCCAGGCCTTCCGGCTTGCCGCTGGCAATCACCACCACACTGCGCTCAGGCTTGAGCGGCGATTCGAAACCGGCCAGGTAGGTGCTGCTGTTGGCGCCGGTGTAGGTCACCTGCAGACGCGGCTTGCGCTGGTTGGCCTGGGCATCCGGGCTGATCCAGTCGCGCAGGCGCAAGGTCAGGTCGGACAGGTTGAAGCGGTGGCTGCTGCCGGCGGTACTGGCGGGCAGGCGATCGGCCCACTGTTCCAGCAAGGGCTGGTTGGCTCCCGAGGCGAATACCAGCAGGTCCTTGTCGCTGACCGTCTGCACATCCTTGGCCTGGACCACGGTCACCGCCGTCGCCGGGTAACCGGTGGACTCGCCGAACCGGCCGAGCACGGTCAGGTAGGCGCCCCACTCTTGCGGGCCGCTGCCGTCGGGCAGGACCACGGCACTCTGCGACAGGTCCGCCAGGCGGGTGAACGGGAAGCCGCTGTCGTTGAACACGCCCAGGTTGGGCAAGGCGATGTAATGGTTGAAACCGCGCAGGTCGAGGCTCGAGTCCGGATCGATCAGGCCGCGCATGTTATCGATGATGATGTCCCGGCATTCGCCCTGCTTGACGTAGTCGAACATGAAGCGCAGTTGCAACTGCGAGCGCGGCGACGCCACGCCCAGGGGCAACAGCACATTCGCCTCGCGGGGCAGGCTTTCATCCTTCTTCAGCAACGTCAGCAGGTTCTCGCCGCCGTCCAGGCTCTTGAGCGACGGCAACGGCATGGATTTCATGAAGGTGTTGTTCAGGCTCACCAGCAGTGACGAGTTGGCCGACTCCTGCTGCGGGGTGTAGCGGTATTTCAGGTCCAGCGGTACACCCGCTTCGCGCCAGTTGAACAGGTCCGGTGGCAGCCGCACGGGGATATTGATACTGCCGGGGTTGTAGCCGGACACACTGAGTTGGCGGGTATCGAGCAGTTCGCCCAGGCGCACCGGCCGATCGGACGGCAGCCAGTTCGGTGCGTCATAGGGTTTGCGCGGGCTCAGCGGATCGAGATGCTCGATCACCACGCTGCTGCCCACCAGCGCCTTGCTGCCCACCGCCACGGCGGCGGCAGCCAGCTTGAGCTCGGCCGCATTGCGTCCGGCGACGAGCAGCAGCTTGCCATGGGGATCGCCGGGGTTGGTCAGCAGCGTGACGGTCGCGCCTTTCGGTGCCGGCACCTGCAGGCCGCCCAGTTGCACCGCCTCCTGGCTTTCGATCAGGACAATCGCATTGCCCTGCTCGGGAAGCTGGCCCAGGCTGCTGGTGAAACTCGCGCCTCGATAGGCCGCCAGGCCACCGATCCAGGATGACAACGCCCCCGCTGCTTCCAGGGCGGCGTTATCCGGTTGCCGGGCGAACACGACCGGCAGGTTGACCTGGCGCGAGTCGCGGCGATCGAAGAACGGCAGCGGCAGGATCGACAGGTCATCCTTGAGCTGGATCGGCGAAACGCTGAGCTTGAGTTCCGAGCTGTTGTTGATCTTGGCCCACAGGCTGCTGTGCTGCGGGTCCTCGCACTGCATCGTGTAGTGCCCGATAAATTGCAGGCGCAGGCGGTTGAACTCGGTGATCAGGTGCGCAGGGATCTGCACCACCTGCTGTTGCGGCTGGCCGGCGCCCTCCTTGGGCAACGCCAGGCTGGCAGCGACTTCGTCGTTGACCAGCACGTTGATCTGCGACAGGTCGGCGAGCAGCGCCGGCGAGTAGCTGTAGTGCAGCACCAGTTGCGCACCGTTGACCACTTCGTCGGCGCGGATATCGAAATTGACCCCGTCGGCCGCTTCGACACCCTGCAGGTTCATGGTGTCCAGCCGGCCCAGTTGCTTGAGGGTCAGGTCGCGATTGTAGCTGCCCGCGCTCGGCTGGACCACGGGGCCGGCCTGAGCCGGTGCCAACGCAGGCGTCGCTGTCGTATCGGCATGGGCCAGGGGAATCATGCCGCCCAGGCCCAGTAGCGGCAAAGCCAGCCCCGATAAAAGCTGCACCGATGAAAGCAGTACCCATGAAGGCAGGCGCATGAACGGATGACGTGGGCCACGGGTGGCGCTGCGTGCTGAGGATTTGATGATCATGACTTGTCCATAAGAGGTTCGAGCGGTTGCGAAGGAGCGGATCGGGCGACCAGGCGGTCGCGGGCCTGCAGGGCCACGGCCTTGAGCAGGGCGCCCATGCCGACGAGGCCGATGGCACTGACTTCCCGCAGGGCCGACAGCGGCGTATCGAGCTTGCCGCTGCCCCAGCTGGAGGCCCAGGTATCGGCGCGGGAGAAGGTCATGCGCACCAGCTCGCTTTGCTGGCGCAGGCTCAGCGGGTCGAACAGCGCGCCCAGGTACTGGCCCTTGCTGAACACCACCGTGGTATCGAACTGGCTGGTGCGCGAGTTGCGGAACAACGACACCCGGACCCGTTCCCCGGCCGCCACCGTGGTTCCCGCTGGCAATTTGAGGCCCAGGCCGCGCTGGGAAAAGTCCTGGGTCGTACCGTAGACCTCGGTGCCATCGGCCAGCTCGATCCTCACCGGCAGCTCGGCCCGGACCCGGGGTTCCGCGCGCACCTGGCGGGTCTCACTGGCCACCGCGACCGCGGCGCTGGTGATGATCAGGTTGTAGAGCGTCCACACACAGTTGATCAGCACCGTGATCGCCGTGTCCGGCGCCCCCCAGATCAACTGGTGGATACCGAAGCCGAGACCGGTCACGTTCAGCACCAGCAGGACGATGTAGGGCCGGGCCAGCTTCCAGTCGAAATACTCCTTGTCGATGATCCCGCCCTTGTCGGTGACGTTGAAGCCGCCGAACTTCGGGTTGACCAGCGCCATCAGCACCGGCGGCATGATGTACCAGGCCAGGACCGTCTCGTAGACCTCGTTCCAGAACGAATGCCGGAAACGCCCCTGGATGCAGGAGTTGGTCAGGTTGGAATGGAACAGGTGCGGCAAGGCGTAGGCGGTGATCATCAGGGCCGAGGCGTGGAAGATCTGCGCGCCGAAGATCAGGTAGGCCAGCGGCGCGGTGAGAAACACCAGCCGTGGCAGGCCATAGAAAAAGTGCAGCATGGCGTTGGCGTAGCAGATGCGCTGGCCGAGGTTCAGGCCCTTGCCCACCAGCGGGTTGTCGAGCCGGAAGATCTGCGCCATGCCGCGCGCCCAGCGGATCCGCTGGCTGATATGTCGCGACAGGCTTTCGGTGGCCAGGCCCGCCGCCTGGGGGATCGCCAGGTAGGCGGTGTTGTAGCCGGCACGGTTGAGCTTGAGGGCGGTGTGGGCGTCCTCGGTCACGGTTTCGACCGCCACCCCGCCGATTTCCTCCAGTGGCTTGCGGCGCAGAATGGCGCATGAGCCGCAGAAGAACGTTGCGTTCCACAGATCGTTGCCGTCCTGCACCAGGCCATAGAACAGCTCGCCTTCGTTGGGCACGGCGCGGAAGGTGTTGAGGTTCTTCTCGAACGGGTCCGGGGAAAAGAAGAAGTGCGGCGTCTGCAACATCGCAAGCTTCGGATCCTTGAGGAACCAGCCCATGCCGATCTGCAGGAAGGATCGGGTCGGCACGTGGTCGGCGTCGAACATGGCGATGTATTCGCCGTCGGTGACCTTGAGGGCTTCGTTGAGGTTGCCGGCCTTGGCGTGAAAGTTGTTGTCGCGGGTGATGTAGTTGACGCCGATGCTCTGACAGAAGCGGCGGAACTCATCGCGCCGGCCGTCATCGAGGACATGCACGCGCAGCTTGTCTTTGGGCCAATCCATCGCCTGGGCGGCGAAGATGCTCAGCTTCACGATGCTCAGGGTTTCGTTGTAGGTGGGGATGAACACATCCACCGTCGGCCAGTCGCCCGGATCGCCCGCCAGCATCACCGGACGGCGGCGCAGCGGCCAGGCGGTCTGCACATAACCGAAGACCAGCACCACCAGCGCATAGATCTCCGCCAGCACCAGGCCGTAGCCGAAGAGGATGTCCAACCAGCCGTCAAAACCGAGGGTGTCGGTCAGGCGCCAGTACAGGTAGCGCAACGAGGCCACCAGCGACAGCACGATCAGCGCCAGGATCGGCAGGCGCCCCGGCAGGCGCTTGATCAGCAACGCCGAACCGAAGCACAGCGCGGCGAACAGGCACTGGGTGTAGAGGTCCAGCGGGGCGCTGATGATGCTGACCAGCAACAGGCCGGCGACCAGCGCGCCACCGAAAATCAACGCCCGGCGCAGTGCGCCCGGCCATTGCTTGAAGCGGGTCGACCAATCGTTGAGACGCAGTTCGCTGCGCCCCGGGAGATGGGACGTGGGATTGGGATCGCGGATCATGACAAATGGGACTCTTGCGTACCTTGCATGAGCAGTTCGCACAGCGAGCCTGCGATATCGAGGGTGTCCTGGCAGCCTCGGGTGCTTGGGGTGTGCGCCAGCGGGTTACGGTCGTACGCCAATGCTTCGCTGAAGAAATGATCCTGATGGATCACTCCGAGCAGCTGGTTGCCTGTTCTTTTTTTCAGCACTTCGCACACGTCGAGGCTGAACTGGCGGGACGTATCCAACTGGTTGATGACGTATTTGCACTGCAACGGCTTGTCCCGCTGCAGATAGGGCGCGAGCAGCCGCTCCATCTGGTTGAGACTGGAGTAGGACGCCGCATCGGCGAGGGTTACCACCAGGGCGATGTCGGCGATGGCCAGGGCCTGGGCGAGATAGGCCGTAGCTCCGGGCGGCGTGTCGATGATCAGAGTGTCCCGCTCGCCCAGCCCCATGTCGGCCAGATGACGAGCCAGCCAGGTGGGATCGGCGCGCAGGCTGTTTTCGAAATCCAGGCGTTCCGCTTCGCTGACCACCCCGTAGGCCAGGCAGCGGCTGGCGGCAAAACCCTCGCGAATCAGCTGGCGCCAGTCCTGCTGCTCCGGGTCGTCCTGGGCGATGCCCGGCCATTGTTCATTGCCGCCCAGATGCAGGCACAATGCGTTTTGCGGGTCGAGGTCGATCGCCAGGGTACGCCCGCCGGAGCGCTTGATCGCACTCGCCAGGGCACCGGCCAGGGTGCTCTTGCCGACACCGCCCTTGGCCGAGACCACCGCGATGACCTTGGCTTTCAGGATCGGACGGGAAGCGCCCGGGACAGGGGCATCGACGGCCACCGCTTCACGCTGTTGCTCGATTTCCGCCAGCAGGCGACTCAGCGGTGTGGAACTGGCCGGGGCTGCCGGCAGGACGAACGGCGATGGCTCGACGACCGCAGGCGGGGTCTGCGCCTGAGGTACAGGCGGTGTCGCGACAGGAGACACCGGGACCTCGACCGCGGACACCCCGTCCGGCGGTTGCCCGGTACTCAAGGCGGCGGCATCAGGAGGCGTGGCAGTCTCTTCGATGTAGTCGTAGGACGGTTCTATTTCCCGATAGCTGTCCGCGCTTGCGCCGAATCTCTGGAACAGATTCGCGATATCGTCTGGCCGATGCATCCTGGTATCCCTTTGTACAAAAAGGTTCAAAACGAGCATCCAAAGGGACTAGCACCAACCCTGGTCATACACTCCGTTGTTCCCCGATGACTCCCCCCCACAAGTGATATCAATATGATTGTGTCATTATTTTGGAGTCTAATTGATTTTACGCAGCGAACAGGCCGTGCTCGCCAATATTTTGGCGAACAAACTGTAATCCATTGAATGTAAAGGAGCTCTTGTCCCCTGCGCGGGCCACTCGCCTGTTGATCCGTGACAACGGCGCGTCGGTCCAATAGATTAGGCGCCCGGAAATGCCCAAGGCATTTCGCGCCTCACAACCTGTCAAATGAAATAGCGAAATTTCGATGCCTGATTCCCATACCGATGAAGCCGTAACCTCCTTGTCCGCCAAGCACGAGTACGAAAACGCGATCAATCTTTCCCAGCACGTGGCCCAGGCCAAGACCATCAGTGAAATGGTGCTCGACGCTTTCCACACCTCCAAGGAAAGCGATGAGATTCGCCAGTTGCGCGCGGCAATCCGCCAGGCGCACGACCGTTTTGACGACGACAAAGCCTACGAACTCATGGGCCAGCTCAAGCAACTCAAGGACGCCGAGGCCGCGGATATCGCCGCGCTGGAAGACTTGAGCACGAAATTCCCGATCACCCGGATCCTCTCCAGCTACAAGGACGACCCGGCGTTCCAGGAACTGGTCTACGGCCTGGCGCTCAAGGTGCTGAACCAGACCCACCAGGCGGTGAGCAACCCGAATGCCGGCAAGGGCAAGGCCGCGCGCCCGAAGAAAGAAGCCGAGGTCTTCGTGATCAGCAAGGACGGCAACAGCGTCAACTTCCCGCTGCGCACGCCACGCTCCAAGGCCAACGCCGATCGCGAAGCCTACGAGTTCCTGGGCTTCGCCTTTGCTGGTCATGGCGACCTGGCCGAACTGCTGAGCGAAACCTTTGTGGACAACGAAGGCAACGAACAACCGGCGACACGCAAGAACATCGTCACCGCGATCCAGCAACAGACCGCGTTTGCCGGCTACAGCATCGTTCAGCAGTAAAACCGCGATGGCTTGATCGAAGCCGTGGTGGGAAAGGGTGGATGTGTTACGAGGTGCGACGTGCCGGGGAACAGATCCGCCCTTTTTGCTTCATGAGCGTTGCAAACGACGCGACTTTTCCTCAAGCCCTGCCATGCCGATCCCATTCGAAAACGGACCTCGTATGCTTCAGCCCCTGTTGACCAGCGTTTACCCCGGCTTCGACCCGGAACAGACCAAGATCCATTTCGCCCAGCACAATGGTTCCGACGATCCACTGGATGTGTACTTCGCCGGTAAGTTCGACGACTGGCAGGCCTGGCAACGCCAGAAGAATTTCGAACGACCGCTGTTGCTGTCGCTGGTGCAGATGCCGCGCTGGAACAAGTGGCTGTTTGTCGGCGCCTACGATTCGCTGGAAGCGATTCCCAACGATGAGTATCCGCCCCTGCAGTATCACTACCGCTACCGCAAGGTCGAAGCCTTCAGGCCACTGGAGGGGCGACTGGTCATTCACCATGAGAAGACGGCCCGGGCCAACTATCGAAACCTGGAAACCTGCCTCCACGAACTGCAACTGTCGGAAATTCGCGAAGAACGGCTCACCATCGGCCCGTTCCCCGGCTTCAAGGACGTCAATGTCAGCTACCCGGAACTGCGGTTGATCGTCAATCAGGAGCTGGAGTCCTGGCGCACGGCGCTGTCCAGCGTCGCCGGGGTCTACCTGATCTCCGACCGGGAACAGAACCAGCTCTACGTGGGCAGTGCCACCGGCATGGATGGCATCTGGGGACGCTGGGTGACCTACGCACATTCGGGTCATGGCGGCAACGTGCGGCTGGTGGATCTCGAAGCCGTGCGCGGGGGCAGTTTCTCGGAGAAGTTCCACTTTTCCATCCTGGAAATCGCCGACAAACACACCGGCGCCGACGAAATGCGCGACAAGGAAAATCACTGGAAAGTCCGCCTGCTGACACGCGACAGCGGCCTGAACGGCAACTGAGTCGTGGCAGCTAAAGCCCCGTGCAGTCCCGGGCCGGCACGGCGCTGAATCGACTTTTGCGCGCGAGGAAATCCGGGCTTCCCGGCTTCAGCGCCAGCGCCCGCTCTTCAGCCGCCAGCGCGCCGACAAAGTCCCCCGACCGCGCCTTGACGCAAGCCAGGGTATCCAGGGCATTGGCTCCGGGTTCCAGCGCCACGTCCCGTTGCGCCGCGAGCTGGGCTTCGGCCAGCAGGGCCGGGGTCTTGAAGGCGGCCGTGCTGGCGATGATCCAGGCCAGGTTGTTCTGCCCCTTCGGCGACTGGGGATAGAGCCGCACACCCGTGCGGTAATCCGCCAGGGCCTCGTCGAGCTTGCCCTGTTTGTGCCAGGACTCGCCACGCAACAAGGTCGCGTACCCCAGCACTTCGTCGCGCGACAGGCTTCGCCCCTGCCAGGCCGGCAGACCCGCCGGCGTGCGGCATTGGGCGCGGCCATTGGTGTCCCAGTCCATCGCCGGACCGTGGCGGGGCGTCCAGCGCAGGTAGTTGTGGCTCTCGCCATCGGGCAGGCGCATTTCCACCAGGCTCATGGGCAGCGACAGGGACTCGGCCACCGACAGATACAGGAACGCGCTGGTGTCACAGTCGGCGATATGCCGCCCGCCTCCGGGCAGTGTGCGCGAGGCCAGGGCATCGCCCAGGGTTTCGGTCGGGACGTACAGCTGGAAACCGTTGTCGACGAGCGTGGCCCCCGCCACCGTAAACGTGGCCCGGGCCTGCGCTTGCCAGTCGGCCTTTGCGCCGGGCCGGGCAGCCAGCGAATCCCGCGCCTGATCGATCAGCGAGTCCAGCAGGCGAAAACTCTCGTCCGGCACGAAGCAGGCCTCAGACTCCAGCATAAGGATCTCGTAGCCCAGGCCGCGATGGCGGGGTTGGTAAGTCCTGGGTGAAGGCTTCGAGCATTGCCGGGAGGCAAGCGCAGTGCCGGGCTGGGCGATAGGGCCTGCATACAGGCTCGAGTCCCCACACAGGGGTAAATCGGTCGGAGAACGGATGGCTTGATCAAACAGCGGCTGATTCGCACCGGCGTACAGAGACGCCAATATCAAAGCCAGAGTCGACAAACCTTGGAACAACTCTCTGATCACTCCGTGCACTCTTCTTTTCGCGCCATGCTCACCTCACCGTACATTATGCCTACTACCTCGGTTTCCTCCAGGCAACTCACCGCCTGAACGAACTTGTCCATTTGCAAAAGTAGCCTTTAAAGGCTACTTTCAAAAATGTAGCCTTCAGAGGCTACTCTCTTATCCCTTCTGCACAGAGATACTCCATGGCGATCAAGGCGGTATTGACGGGCGACCTGATCCACTCCCAGGCAGCGGATAGCACGCGGGCCTATATCGACGGCCTGAAGGCGGTGCTCGACGAACTCGGCAAGCACTATGACTTCCAGGTGGAAATCTTTCGTGGTGATGGTTTCCAGTTGGTCCCCGTATCACCGGAACAGGCTTTTCATTGTGCATTAGCCCTACGCGCCGGTCTGATCGCCAAAAGCCCGCCAGGGGAGCGATGGGATGCCCGGATCGCCGTCGGGGTCGGTTCGGCAAACTCAAACCCAGGATATGGCGAAGCCTATGTGTTGTCCGGCCAAGGCTTGGACAGCATGAAGAGGACGACGCTCATGTTGTTCAGCCATGACCTGAACCTGCAAGAGCGCACCGAGTTGTTGACGGAATTTGTCGGTACGACCCTCGATGAATGGACAATCGTGGAGGCCCGGACCTATTTCCTCCACATGACCGAAAACCTTGATCAACAAGGCACCGCACGCATGCTCGGCAAGTCCAGGGTCACTGTGAACAAAGCACTGCAACGCGCACATGCACGCTTGCTGGATCGTTATCTCGATTGCACCGGTGAATGGATCAAGGGATTGAACCATGCTTGATTCAACGGTTTTTTTACTGATCCTGCTGCTTGCTTACGTCACCGTCGAATTCATGCTGTTACCGCACAATGTCGAAAACACGCCTAACAAGGGCCTGGAACTGACCATAGAAATGCTGCTCCATGCCCTCCTCCTGGGGACGCTGCTGTACTTTCTGCGCGATAACGTCGAATTGGCCCTCGGGGGCTCGGCGATGACGCTCCTGGTGCGGCTGTTGGCCGGTACGGTATTACCCCGCCTAGGGCTGACATCGACATTCCTGTTTATTACTCGACAGGGGATGTTCCTTGCCCTGTTGATCGGGGTATGGCTCATCAGCGAGCAGTTTCTTTCCAGGATTTGCGACTACCTGTCCACTCAAGCCAATACGCGTAATCTGCTCGTCATACTGGCCTATCTGCTGGTACTTTCCCCGGCATCAGTCCTGATTGGCTCAATACTCAGTCCCATGCTGAAAGATATTGCCATCGGTGGGTCATTGAAGAATGCGGGGAGGCTTATCGGTTATCTGGAAAGGTCATTGATTCTAACCTTCGTCTTACTCGGTCAATGGGAGGCGGTAGGTTTCCTGCTCACGGCCAAAAGCATCTTACGCTTCAATGAAATACAAGGCGCCGAACACAGGCCCCTCAGCGAGTACGTACTGGTAGGCACTTTGCTGAGCTTTTCCATCAGCATTGGCATAGGTCTGATCGTCGTCCTGATACTGGATCTCTGACAGATACCCTCGCACAACACGCGTATCCTCCAGAAGCTACTTGTTGAAATGTAGCCCCTATAGGCTACTTCAGACAGACCGCATACTGGCTTCACTGCCACAACCTCAACCTGTACAGTATCACCGCGCCATAGGACATCGTGCCCTGTTGTTGGCCTGCAAAGCCCAAGATCAACAACGCCAAGGGAGTGAGCGATGATGGCCAATGCACCCAAGAACGGCCCCTGGAATATCAATCTCAGCGATATCAGTGAAGAAGTGGTGCACGCGATCCTCGAGCTGATCAGCGATGGCATCTGGGACTGGAATGCCAATACCGGTTTCGTCTACCGCAATCCCGGCTGGTACGAAATGCTCGGCTACACGCCCCATGCACTGCCCAACACTGTCTTTACCTGGGAAAACCTGGTCCACCCCGACGACTACCCCCAGGTCATGACCCACTTCGACAACCATATCCACGGTCATACCCAGGGTTACCTGGCCGAGTATCGCCTCAAGAACCGTCATGGCGACTACATCCTCATCGAGGATCGTGGCTACGTGATCTCCCGCAATGACGACGGCTCCGTGGCCCGCATGATCGGCGCGCACCGCAGTATCGAAGACAAGCGACGCCTGCTCGAACAACTCGAAGTGCGCACCCATTCCCTTGAAGCCCTGATCAACGAGCGGACCGCCGAGTTGTCGCGGGTCAATCATCAGTTGCAATTGCAGCTCGAGGAAAACCGCAAGCTGGCGCACAGCGACTCATTGACCGGCGTCGCCAATCGCTACCGGCTGGAACAGGTGCTGCGCAAGGAATGTGAGCGCGCCCAGCGCTTTCGCCAACCCTTGGCGCTGATCGCCATGGATATCGACGACTTCAAGCTGATCAACGACCAGCATGGCCATCTCGGCGGCGATGCGGTGCTGATGGAAGTCGCCCGGGGTATCCAGAGCTGCCTGCGCGATGTCGACGTATTGGCGCGCTGGGGTGGCGACGAATTCATGGTGGTTGTCCCCCACGGCACCCGGGCGACCTCGACGACCCTGGCCGGGCGGATACGCCGGATGATCCTGAAACTGCGGCCCAGGGGCACGATTTCCCTGAGCATGAGTTTTGGCGTGGTCGAACGCCTCGACGGTGAACAGATGGCGGCCCTGATGGGACGGGCCGACCAGGCGTTGTACCGGTCCAAGGCCGCAGGCAAGAACATGATCTCGGGTTGATCGCCGCGGCATTCCGCTATTTCCGCGCGCACAAAAAAACCCGCCGAAGCGGGTTTTTCCTTTGACCTTCCGACATCCTGTCAGCGGCCATCCTGGCCAGGTCGATCGTCCCTGATCCTGTACGCATCCTTGCGCAGCAGAAGTAGGTTCAGATTAGGCCAGTCGCCGTGGCCGACCAAGACGTGATCACCGGCATGTCGTGTAAGCCTTTAGCCATAGGCCAAGGCTTTTTCCACCGGCGCGCCAGCCAGTACACCGCAGACGGCTGCCACGATCATCTCCACCTCGGCCTCGTCAATCGTCAATGGCGGCAGCAGCCGGATGGTCTTGCCCCGCGTGACATTGATCAGCACGCCATGGTCACGGGCAGCGATCAATGCCAGGTCGCGGACCGGCTGCCTGAGTTCGATGCCGATCATCAACCCGCGGCCACGAATCTCCACGACCTGCGGATGCCCGCCCAGCTCGCTACGCAAACGCGCCAGCAGGCGCTCGCCCTGTTTCCGGGCGTTACCGACCAGGTCCTGTTCCTCGATGATATCGAGCACCGTGCAACCCACCCGACAGGCCAGCGGATTACCTCCGAAGGTACTGCCGTGGCTACCCGGCGTGAACAGTTCCGCCGCCCTGCCCCGCGCCAGGCAGGCGCCGATGGGAATGCCGTTGCCCAGGCCCTTGGCCAGGGTCATCACGTCCGGGACGATGCCTTCATGCTGGAAGGCGAACCACTGGCCGGTGCGGCCGATACCGGTCTGGATTTCGTCGAGCATCAGCAACCAGGAGCGGCGCTTGCACAAGTCCCCTACGGCTTTGAGATAGCCCGGCGGTGGCAGTTGCACGCCGCTTTCGCCCTGGATCGGCTCCATCAATACCGCGCAGATACGCTGGCCATGGCTGCGGGCGAGGCTGTGCAACAGCGGCAGGTCGCCGAACGGCACCTTGACGAAGTCCCCCGGCAGCGCGTGATAGCCCAGGCGCACTGCCGGACCGTCGCTGGCCGACAGGGTACCCAGGGTGCGCCCGTGAAAGGCGTTCTCCATGACCACCACCAGCGGCTGCTCGATGCCTTTGTGCCAGGCATGCAGGCGCGCCAGCTTCAACGCGCTTTCATTGGCCTCGGCCCCCGAATTGTTGAAGAACACCCGGTCCATGCCGGACAACTGGGTCAACTGCCGCGCCAGCCGTTGTTGCCAGTCGATGCTGTAGAGGTTCGAGGTGTGCAGCAGCAGGCCTGCCTGCTCGCTGATCGCACTGACCAGCCGTGGATGGGAATGGCCGACATTGGTCACCGCCACGCCCGCCACGGCATCCAGGTACTCGCGGCCGCCCTGGTCCCAGAGTCGCGTGCCCAAGCCTTTGACAAATCCCAGATCGAGCGGTTGATAGGTGGTCATCAGGCAGGCGGCGGTCATGGCATCGAGCTCCAGGCATCAGGGTGGTGCTGGCAGTATCGTTAGCCACCTGAGCTGGATAAACTCTTCACCACTTCAATAATTTTAAACCAGGGATTGATAATGGATCTGTTCCAGGCGATGCAGGTGTATGTGAAGGTGGTGGAGAGCGGCAGCATGACCGCGGCCGCCCTGGAGTGCGGTATTTCCACCACCATGGTCGGCAATCACCTGCGCGCGCTGGAGCAACGCCTCGGGGTCAGCCTGCTCAGCCGCACGACCCGGCGCCAGCGCCTGACCGAGTTCGGCGCGACCTACTACCAGCGCTGCCTCGAGGTACTCGGGCTGCTGGCCGATTCCGAGCGGTTGGCGGAACAGGTCCAGGGCGAGCCGAGCGGCACCCTGCGGATCACCGCGCCGCTGACCTTCGGCTCCGAACGCCTGGCGCCGGCCCTCAGCGAATTCGTGGCGCGGTATCCGCGGATCAAGCTCGACGTGATGCTCAGCAACCAGCGCGAGGACCTGATCGACAGCGGTTTCGACGTGGCGATCCGCCTGGGCGTGCCCGAGCCTTCGGCACTGATTGCCCGGCCCCTGGAAAACTACGCGCTGACGGTCTGTGCGGCGCCGGCGTACCTGCAAAGGCGCGGGACACCGCTGATCCCCCAGGATCTCGAACATCACGATTGCCTGGCCTTCACCTACCCGGCGGGAGACGACTGGCGGACGGTGGAAAAACAATGGAGCCTGAGTGGCCCGGAAGGAGAAATCCTGGTGCCGGTCAGTGGCCCGATGACCGTCAACAGCTCGTCGGCGCTGTATCAGGCGGCGCTCGCCGGCATGGGTATCGTGATGCTGCCGGATGCGCTGTTGCGCGACGACCTGCGCGAGGGTCGGCTGGTGCCGATCCTGGGAACCTACAAACTGCCCTGTCGGCCGATGAACCTGCTCTATGCGCAGGACCGCTACCGGCTGCCCAAGCTGCGCAGTTTCGTGGAGTTCGCGCTGGAGAAGTGGGCCAAGCCCTGAGAGAGGTCGTGGCGAGCGAATACACCCGCTCGCCACCCGCGGCCGCTTACTGGGCAGTGGCCTTGGCCGCATCCTCGATGATCGCCGCGACCTTGTCCGGATGGGACACCATCACCACATGGGACGCGCCCTTGATATCCACGGTTTCCTTGGAGCCGGCACGATCGGCCATGAACTTCAGGGCAGCCTCGGGAATGTTCTTGTCCGCCGAACCGTAGATGAACCAGGACGGCAGGTTTTTCCATGCCGGATCACCCGACGGCTCCTTCAGCGCCGCCTCGGCGATCGGACGCTGGGTCGCGGCCATCAGCGCGGCCTCTTTGGCCGGGACGTCAGCGGCAAACTGGGCGGGGAATTTGTCCTGCTGGATAAACAGGTCGACGGTGCCGTTTTTCAGTTGGACCGGCGGTGCCAGGGTCGGGCCGAGGGTACCACCCGGGTAGCGACCGGAGAGCTCGACGGCGGTCTCGCCTTTTTCCGGGGCGAAGGCCGCGACATAGACCAGGGCCTTGACGTTGGACTGGCCATGGACCGCGTTGGAAATCACCGAACCACCGTAGGAATGGCCGACCAGGATCACCGGGCCCGCTGTGTGTTCGACGATATCGGCCACGTAGTCCGAATCGCTCTTCACACTGTGCAGCGGGTTGGCGACAGCGATGACCGGATACCCCTTGGCCTGCAGGCGGGCAATCACCCCGTTCCAGCTGGACGACTCGGCAAAGGCGCCGTGCACCAGGACCACGGTGGCTTTCTTGCCGGGTTCCGTGGCAGCCGAGGCTGAAGCCGCCCAGCCCAGCGACAGGGCGCCGGCAGCGATGGCAACAGCGGCGAACAGTTTCGAGACAGCAGAGAGACGGGACGTTTGCATCGGTGTTTCCTCGTGCTTGAAGTGGATGATCCGCCGGAAGCGGCGGCGTCCAGGTCGCTGAACGTGGTGCCATGATGGGCAAAACCGATTTACGAATGGCGCCTTTTTGTCGATGATATGCGCCAGATCGTCTAAACCTGTCTTGAAAGAGATTGAATCCATGGATCGCCTGTCGACCTTGCTCACCCACTTCGGCATCGCCGCCGACACCTTTCACAGCGGCTTCCTGCGGGGCAAGGCCGAGCTCGACGGCGCACAACCGCGCGGGCATGTGCATTTGCTCAAAAGCGGACGCGTCAGCCTGGAGGCCGGAGGCAAGGTGCTGCGGATCGAAGAGCCCAGCCTGATCCTGATTCCCCGTCCACTGCCTCATCGCCTGATCGCCAGCGAGGCCGATGCCGCCGAGCTGGTGTGCGCCTCGTTGCGTTTCGACGGCGGTATCGACAATCCCTTGTCCGTGGCCTTGTCCGACACCATCGTGATGCCGCTCGCGGCGGTGCCCATGCTCGAAGGCACGCTGGAGTGGCTGTTCGACGAGGCCTTCGCCGAGCACTGTGGCCGGGAAGCGGTGATGAACCGCCTGTTCGAGCTGATGGTGATCCAGTTCCTGCGGCACATGATGGCCTACCACAGCATGACCACCGGGATGATGTCGGGCCTGGCCGACCTGCGCCTGGCACGAGCCATGACCATGATGCACAACCGGCCCGAGCGGCCCTGGACCGTGGCCGAACTGGCGCTGGAGTCGAACATGTCACGGGCCAGTTTCGCCGCGCATTTTCACAAGGTGGTCGGTCAGACTCCGGCGGACTATGTCCTGAGCTGGCGCGTGAGCCTGGCGCAGAAGCGCCTGCGCGAAGGCCGGCCGATTGCGCTGATCGCCGATGAGGTCGGTTACGAAAGCCCGTCGGCGCTGGCCCGGGCGTTTCGTCGCAAGATCGGCGAAAGCCCGCGGGAATGGCTGGCACGTCAGTCAGCCTGAATAAAAACCGCCGCCAGGGCATTCCGGCAGGCACTTTCGCCCACCTGGTCGATCAGACCCAACAGGCGCCTCGCCCCCGGCAAGGCAAACCAGCGACCGCGACAAGGATCAACAGCCGCCCATGTTCGAACACATCGACTTCACCTACCTGCTCGCCACCTACGGCTACTGGGCCATCTTCATCGGTTGCCTGCTGGAGGGTGAAAGCATCCTGATCCTCGGTGGCATGGCGGCCCATCAACAGGTATTGCAGCTGATGCCGGTGATCTTCTGGGCCAGCCTGGGCGGCATGCTCGGCGATCAGTTGCTGTTCTGGACCGGGCGTTATTTCGGCGCCCGCCTGTTGCCGCACCTGCATCGCCAGCAGGCGGCAATCGACCGGGTCACCGGGCTGATCGCGCGCTACCCGCTGGCCTCGGTGTTTTCCGTGCGTTTCCTGTATGGCATGCGCCTGGTGGGCCCGCTGGTGATCGGCGCCAGCGGCCTGTCGCCGCTGCGCTTCAGTCTGATCAACCTGCTCGGCGCGGTGGTCTGGGCCAGCCTCTTCGCCTCCGGCGGCTACTGGGCCGGCGAATTCCTGGAACAGATGCTCGGCAACCTCAAGCCCTACCGCCTGCCCATCGTCATCGGCGTGGTGCTGCTGATGGCGGGCATCGCGCTGATCCGGCACCTGCGGAGCCAGCGCAAGGCCCGCCAGTCAGACGCGAAACTGCCCCACCATCCCCCGCAGTGAATTGGCCAACTGCGACAGCTCGTGGCTGGAGGCGCTGGTCTGGTCGGCGCCGGTAGCCGAACGCAGCGACAGGTCGCGGATATTCACCAGGTTGCGGTCCACTTCACGGGCGACCTGGGCCTGCTCCTCGGCGGCACTGGCGATCACCAGGTTGCGCTCATGGATCTGGTGCACCGAGCTGGTAATGGTCTGCAAGGCGTCACCCGCCCGTTCGGCCAGGGCCTGGGTACTGGCGGCGCGGCGGGAACTGGCCTGCATCGAATCCAGGGCCTGGGTCGAGCCGTTGCGCATCCCCTGGACCATCTGCTCGATTTCCTGGGTCGATTGCTGGGTGCGATGGGCCAGGGCACGCACCTCGTCCGCCACCACGGCAAAGCCGCGTCCGCTCTCGCCGGCACGGGCGGCCTCGATGGCGGCGTTGAGCGCCAGCAGGTTGGTCTGTTCGGCAATCGCCCGGATCACATCGAGCACCTTGCCGATGTCCTGGGACCGTGCGGCCAGTGACTGCACCAGTTCCCCGGTATGCGCCACTTCACCGGCCAGGGCGTTGATCGCCTCGACCGTTTCGCTGACCCGCTCCTGGCCCAGCCGCGCCGAGTCGCTGGACTCACGGGTGGCCTCGGAAGTGGACACGGCGTTGCGCGCGACCTCCTCCACGGCGGTGGTCATTTCGGTGACGGCGGTGGCCGCCTGCTCGATTTCGTTGTTCTGCTGCTGCATATCGCGGGTGCTGCCGAGGGTCACCGCGTTCAACTCGTCTGCCGCCGTCGCCAGTTGCGCCGCGGAACCGCTGATACCCTGCAAGGTGTTGCGCAGGGTCTGTTGCATGGTCGCCAGGGCTTCGAGCAGGCGGCTCACTTCATCGTTGCCACGGGCTTCGATGGTCTGGGTCAGGTCGCCGCGCGCCACGTTCTGCGCGGCACTCAGGGCTTCGCCCAACGGCTTGACGATACTGCGGGTCAGCAGCATCGCCAGGACCACGGTGGCCAGGGCCGCCAGCACGATAAACAGGCTGACGATCATCCGCGACCCCGTGTAATACGCCTCGGATTTCAGGCTCTCGGCCGCAACCTGCTTGCTGAACAGGTCTGCCAGGTCGGTGAGCTGCTTGCCCGAACCATCGACCACGGTTTTCATGTCCACCAGCAGCAGCTTGATCAACTCATCCCGTCGCCCCTGTTCCGCCAGGGTGAACGACTGGGCGATACCGGAACGGTAAGCGGCGAAGGTCGACTTGAACTGGTCATACAACACCTTGGCTTCCGGCGTGGTGACCAGCTTGTCGTAGGCATTGATCTTGTCGCTCAGTTCCTTGTCCCGCGTGTCCATCTGGCCGCGGTACACGGCAACGTTCTTCGGGTCCGGATCAAGGGCCATGCGCAGGGAGATGGTGCGGATGCGCAGCATGATCTCGCGAATCTCGTCACCGCCTCGAATACTCGGCAGCCATTGGGTTTCAACCGCCACTTCGCTGTCGCGGATACTCGACATCTTCTCCAGAGCGAACACCCCGAGCAAGGCCACCAGCAAGGCAATCAGGGCAAACCCGAGCGCTGCGCGGGGCGCGATATTCAATTGACGAAGAAACATGACGGCAGCCTTTTCTTGTAGGGATCCGAAGAGGAACGGCGTCGGCACAGGCACCGACGACTGGCAGGCTATCGGCAAGTTGTATGACAACTTGAACACACTGTCGGGAAAAACAAGGCCGTGTGCCATCAATGAGCTATTGTGCTGCAAAGCCAACTCGATCTTGGGGCCAGGCTCTTGAGACCAGGGTGCGCGGGGATTAAGTGAAACATTGCTTTTCCATCGGCCACAAAAAACCCGCCGAAGCGGGTTTTTTGTTGACCATTACGACATCCTGTCGTCGACCGTCCTGGCCTGGGCCAATCTTCCATGACTCTGTGCACATCCTTGCGCAGCAGCGATGGGTAAAGATTAAGCCCCGCGGCAAAGGCGCAACAGAGGAGATCTCGGTGTCCGTCTGTAAGCCTTTCGCCATATCCCCACCGGCCCGCGCACAAGCCACGGCCAACCGGCTGACGCCCATCCCCCGCTCGGCCCAACAACAGGTGATCATCGGGTCGGAGACGGGCCATCACGCCTGATGGCCTGCCAGCTTGTAAAGTCCCCGGAGACTGCGACGCCACGCGGCCCCGCAGAAACTCCCCGCGTACCTGACCAGGAGGGTAGCCCCATGGATAGGTGATGCCCCACGGTTGTGTGCCAAGAACCTCCCCCCACCTTCCTGCATCACGGGTCCGCCTGCAAATACGCCGTTCGCCTTACAGTCATGACTTCAGTGATGCGATTTCGATGGTCAATATGAACTCGCCTCCTCTCTACCGCCAACTCGCCAATCACTACCTCAACGCGATTCAGGCAGGAACCCTGAAAACCGGTGAGCGTTTCCCATCCATTCGCCTGATGATGGAAAAACACGCCATCAGTCTCTCCACCGCCGTCCAGATCTGTCGCCAGCTGGAAGACTACGGTGTCCTGGAAGCCCGTCCCCGCTCCGGAAACTTCATTCGCCAGCCCGCCAGGCCCATTGCGCTGGCCGCCGACAGCGAACCGCTGCTGCCCCTGGATACCAGCCACTATGTCGGTATCCACGAACAGGTCTCGGCAGTCGTCAAGGCCAGCCAGCAGGCTTCGATCCAGGTCAACCTCGCCAGTGCCTACTGCGGTGCGCAGATCTACCCGCTCAAGGTACTCCAGGACCATATGATCAAGGCCCTGCGCCAGGACCCGCAATTGATCGGCAGTCCGTCCCCGGCCTGTGGCGCCCGCCCGTTGCGCGACTTGCTGGCCCGCCGGGCGCTGGGCTCGAAGATCAGCGTCACCGCCGACAAGATCGTCATCACCAACGGGGCCACGGAAGCCATCAACCTGGCCCTGCGTGCCGTGACCCAGCCGGGGGATATCGTCGCGGTGGAGTCACCGACGTTCTACGGACTCCTGCAGATTCTCGAAAGCCTGAGCCTGCGGGTACTGGAAGTGCCCACCACGGCCAAGACCGGGATAAACCTGTTCGCCCTCGAACAGTTGCTCCAGGGTTCGGAACGGATCAAGGCGCTGATCGTCATTCCCAACCTGCACAATCCCCTGGGCAGCGTGATGCCCGATGCGCACAAGGCGTTGCTGGTGCAACTGTGCTCGGACTACGACACGGTGCTGATCGAGGACGATACCTACTCCGACCTGGCGGATACCGAGCAGCCGTTGTCGGCCCTGAAAAGCTGGGACCGCAACGACAACCTGATCTATTGCGCGTCCCTGAACAAGACGCTCGCTCCCGGCCTGCGCCTGGGCTGGATCGCCGCCGGCAAATGGCACGACCGGGTCGAGATGCTCAAGCACACCCAGTCGCGCAACTGCGAAATGCTGCCGCAGCTGGCGGTGGATGCCTTTATGAAAACACCGTCCTATGAGCGTTACCTGCGCAGGCTGCGCGGGCAGTTGACGATGCAGAGAAAACAGATGAGCGCGGCGATCGCGCAATACTTCCCGGCGGGCACGCATATCACCAACCCCAAGGGCGGCACCCTGCTGTGGGTGGAGTTGCCCCAGGGCCATTCGTCCCTGGAGCTGTTCCACCAGGCGTTGCAGCAAGGGATCTACATATCGCCTGGAATGATCTTCTCCAACTCGCGAAGCTTCGACCACTTCATCCGCATCGGCTGTGGAACGCCTTATTCACCGCGCATTGAAAATGCAGTGGCCACCCTGGGGCGCCTGATTGCGCGACAAGGCTGAACGCAGCGTGCCGGAGAGGTCTCCCGGTCACCCGCGGACCTTCCCGGCATCCCTTACATCCGGTCTACCGGATGCTCGTGCAGGCAGATGATGTGCGGGTCGTTCTGCCAATGGGGGAAGCGTTGGGCAATCAGCGGGTCGTGTCCCGGAATGACATGGTCCTCGCCATCCACCAGGCCGTCGATGGTCGCGAAGGCTTCGAGGGTCTGGGCCATGTCATCGAGAATCGGGAACGGGCTGCGCAAACGGATATTGGCCCACAGGTGCGCCGCGTCGGAAGCCAGTACCACCCAGCCACGCTGGGTCCGCACGCGCACCACCTGGCTGCCCGGCGTGTGACCACCCACCGCGTGGATCGTGACGCCCGGCACGATCTCCACGGTACCGCGATGCAGGCGCAGGCGCCCTTCGAACAGCGGCGGGATCGCCGACATCACATCGTCCACTTCGTAGGTCTTGTTGATCGTATGGTGGGTCATCTTCGGCCCTGTGCAGAAGCGCAGCTCTTCCTCCTGCAGGTGAATCACGGCCTTGGGAAACAACCCCAGGTTGCCGGCATGATCCCAGTGCAGATGCGTCAGGATCAGCGTTTCGACCCGGGCCGGATCGATACCCAGTTGCTGCAACGACTCCTCCGGCAAACGGTACATCTCACGATTGCGGCGATCGGCCGTGGCCGGCTGGAAACAGGTGTCCACGACCACCACGTGCTGGTCGTTGCGGATCACCCAGAAGTAGTAATCCAGCGGCATCGGCGCATTGGGATCACCGCAGCAGGCGTCGTAGAGAAAGTTCTCCCGCGCGGTACGCTGGGAGTTGGCGCCGACGCGGATGGCGAAGACTTCATAGACCGGGGACAGCGATGGATTCGACATGCGACTGCTCTCCTCAGGCCGGTTGCGCGGCAGGCGCCGCCTTGACGGTGGAACTGAAGTCGAAGTCCATGTCGGCGGTGATGCCCAGGTCCTCGGCCAGTCGATACAGGCCGCTATAGTCACGCATGATCGCGCTGCCACGGCTGGCCTCGCGGGTGTCGCCGATGATCACGTCGACATCGGCCACGCCGAGCTGCGTCAGGATCGCCTCCCACATCGAATAGTCCTGGGCGACAAAGGCATTGAGCGCCTCGGGCAAGGTCTGTACGAAGAAACGGCGCTTCTCGGCGTCCATATGTTCGTACATCACTTTCGCCACCTCGGCGAGCACCTTGCTGTGGGCGTATTCGTCACGGTTGTGCAGCTCGGCGACCCGGCGGTTCTGCGGCTGGATGCTCTGGTCGTCGGCGAGCATGTCCAGGTAGGCGTTGACGCTGATCTCGGCGACCACCGCAAAGGTGATCGCGGCCAGGTCCCGTTGCCAGGCATGGGGCAGTTGCGCGCACAGCGCCTGCAGGCGCAGGTAGGTGACGGAAGGCGGCAGGTCGAGGTCCTGTTCGAGGTTGCGGTCGGCCTTGCTGCGCTGGATCGCCCGCAGGTGCATGAGCGTGTGGTAGTGCTCGTCGATCAGGGTCTGCTGCATGGCTTCGCGAAAGTGCCAGTCGTCCTTGCCCAGGTACTGGTTGGCGATGACGCTCAGGGCCGGATTGACCACGCACTCCTCGGCGGTGACGGTACGCAGGTTGTAGCCGATCCAGCCCCAGGTCAGCACGGCACTTTTCAGTTCCTCGCTCAGCGCCTGGAACTTCGGATGGTGGAAGAACGGGACCATGGCAATCGGATAATCCGGCTTGCTCGGGTCGAACTCATCGGTCAGCGGGAATTTGTCGCCGGCGCAGACGGTCGCCCGCTTGGTCCAGGCCTTGTTGAGTTGCACGACCAGCTTGTGGTCGACCTTGGCGATGACAATGGCTTGTTGCATGACGTGATACCTGTAGGACGCGCACGGAGTCCGTGCGCGGGTGCAAAGGGGGAAGCCGCGGGACGCATTCGGGCGTCAGGCGAGCCAGTAGCGGGTCAGATGCCGCTGGGGGTCGCGGTACTGGCTGCGGGCATGCATCAGGCGCCAGTTGTCCCAGATCAGCACGCAGCCATCGGGGATCAGCAACGGCGTGCAGTGCTCCAGGAAGAACTGCTCGCCCAATGCCGCGATACGGCCCAGGGGCGTGCCGCTGTTACGGCCTTCGGGCGCGCCCAGGTCCTCCACGGACGGATTCACATCGCCGTAGTGGAACTGGTTGTAGCTGAAGCGGAAGATGTCGCCGTCGGCAGCGGGCTTGAAGATGTACTCCTCCAGCACGCGGCGGGTGGTTTCACCGGGCTTGGCCGTGGCGTTGAACGCGACGGGATTGTCCTCGATCCACGCCCGCAGGTCCGCCGGCAGGGTCTTGAGGAAGGCCAGGCCGTCGGCCAGTTGCGTATGCCCGCCACCGCAGGTCGCCTGGCGATGGCAGTGCAGCACCAGGTAGCGCGGCGGCGGGTCATAGACCGGCGCCTCGGTGTGGGGACCGATGCCGTTCATGCTCTGGGAGTACGGCAGGTCGTCGAAGCCCGGCTTCAGGGTGACGTCGAAGGTATCCAGGCCATTGAACTGCGGGATCACCCGGCCGAACGGCGCCAGTGTCTCGTACAGGTCAGTACTGAGTTCGCCCGGCTGCAACAGGGTCCAGCCCTGTTCGGCCAGCTCGCGATGGTGGTGGCTCAGGCCGTGCCGCGCAACCACGGCAGGGTCGTTTACAGCGGTTTCTTCCAACATGACGAAAGTCCTTTTGTCTGGTCAGGCGATGACGGCCGCGGCGTAGGCGTCGATCAGGTCACGACAGGCCTGGCCGGGCTCATACTGGAGGTCGTCGATGCTGCGCAC
This sequence comes from Pseudomonas sp. Mn2068, assembly GCF_049319725.1. Taxonomy (NCBI): domain Bacteria; kingdom Pseudomonadati; phylum Pseudomonadota; class Gammaproteobacteria; order Pseudomonadales; family Pseudomonadaceae; genus Pseudomonas; species Pseudomonas sp. Mn2068. The sequence continues at coordinate 129,630 of NZ_JBMOUG010000004.1, forward strand.
CGGAGTGATTTCGGCGGCCGTGCCGGTCAGGAAGCACTCGTCGAAATCGCCGAGGTCATCGGGCAACAAGGTCCGCTCGATCACCTCGTAGTCCAGCGCCCGGGCCAGCCTGATCACGGTCTGGCGAGTGATGCCGTTGAGAAAGCAATCCGGCACCGGCGTGTGCAGTTGCCGGCCCTTGACGAAGAAAATATTCGCGCTGGTGGCCTCGGCCACATGGCCGCGCCAGTCGAGCATCAGGGCATCGTGATAACCGCTGTTTTCCGCATCGTGCTTGCTCAGGGTGGCGATCATGTATTGCCCCGAGGCCTTGGCCTCGAACGGGCTGCTGCTCGGTGGCGGACGCCGCCAGGCCGCGGTCTTGAGCTTGATCCCGGCCATGCGGGCCGCCGGGTCGAAGTAGCTCGGCCATTGCCAGCAGGCGATCGCCAAGTGCACGCTGTTGAAACGCGCCGAGGTCGAGATCATCTCGCTGCCGCGCCAGGCCACCGGACGCAGGTAGCCATCGGTCACGCCGTTGCGTTCGAGCAGGGCATGGCTCGCGGCTTCCAGGGTTTGCAGGTCGTAGGGAATGGAGAAGTCCATCAACTGCGCGGAGCGGTACAAGCGCTCGGAGTGCGCCCGCAGCTGGAAGATCTTCCCACCGTAGACCCGCTCGCCCTCGTAGACCGTGCTGGCGTAGTGCAACCCGTGGGTCAGGACATGGATCTTCGCTTCCTTCCACTCGACGAACTCGCCGTCGAGCCAGATGTAGCCGTCGCGCTGATCGAAAGGGACTGCTGTCGGGCCGCTCATACACTCACCTCCGCGGTGTTCATCAAGACACTGGCCACATTCAGGCCACAGAGCCGGGCTTCGGCCATCAGCACACCGGCCTCTTCTTCCGAGGCCGGGATACCGGCAATCAGGCGATTGCGCCGGGTATGGGCCTGGGGATCGCCGGCCACGCTGATACGCTCGCCGGCCTGGGCCGGGGCGGTGCGAATGGTTTCCATCAGGCCGGCAAGACTGCTCTGGAAACCGCGCAGGTCGGTGAAGGCGGCAATATCCAGGGCAATCATGAAGTGACCGATCTGCCGGCCCTTGCTGAAGGAGCCGGTGTCCAGATGATCCAACTGGTGATCCAGCGGCATGCCGGTCAGCAGGCAACTGAGCACCTGGACCATCATGGCCAGGCCCTGCCCCTTGTAGCCACCCAGCGGGGACAGCGAAACCACCTCATCCGGTTCGGCGGTGTCGTTGCCGTCCTTGTCCAGCGCCCAGCCCAGGGGCAGCGACAGGCCGAGCTTGCGGTAGTGCTTGACCTGGGAATAGGAGATCTGGCTGGTCGCCATGTCGAGTACGAAGGGTTGCTCGTCCGCCGGAGCGGTGAAGCAGATCGGGTTGGTCCCGAACATCGGCTGCTTGCCCTTGAACGGCGCCATGCGCGCCGCGGCGCTGGTGGTGACGATGCCGATCATGCCGCTGTTGGCGATTTCCAGGCCATACACCGAGGCCGCGCCGAAGTGGTTGGAGTTGCCGACCCCGACGGCCGCGATACCACTGTTGCGGGCTTCCTGCACCGCCAGCTTGGCCGCATACATGCCGGCCACGGTGCCGAGTGCCTGGTCGGCGTCGAGGATAATCACGTTGCCGTTGCGGCGCTGCACATTGATGTCCGGCATCGCATGGCTGCGGCCTTCGTCCAGTTCCCGCAGGTACAGCGGCAGCAGGCGCAGGCCATGGGTGTCGACGCCCATCAGCGAGGTGTCGACCAGGGCGTTGGCGAACCAGTGGGCGTGTTCGGTCGACACGCCACGGCGTTTGACCGCCTGCGCGCAGACCTGGCGAGCGGTGTGCGGATTCAGATAGAGCATGGTGTTCATTCCATCGAATTAGGTTGGGATCAAACGGCTTCCAGCACGACCGGAATCAGTTTCGGCGGCGCGACGCTTTCGTTCTGGAAGAAGAAAAACTCCTCGCCAAAGGCCGGGACCAACTCGTCGAACCAGGTCGCCTGCGGGTCGAACTTGGCGTAGAAAGTGCGCAATACCCACTGCGGATCGCGGGCCTGGAGAAACTGCAGGACGAAGACTTTCTCGCCAGCGACGGTCTCGATGCCGTTGATCACCACCTTGCCGTAGAAAGTACTCATCGACGGCCCGCGTACCGTGCGCGCCAGCCCGGAGACCGTGCGATAGGCCGACTGGTAGATCTCGAAGGCACGGTGCAGCGGCATCGCGAAGTAATGGCTGGGGCCGGTATCGCGCTCGACGAAGAAGTAGTACGGGATGGCCCCGAGGCGTACGCCTTCGGTCCAGAGCGCCGCCCAGTCGGCCGGATCTTCGTTGATGTGGCGAATCAGCGGCGCCTGGATCCGCAAGGTCGCCCCGGACGAGCGGATCCGCTGGATCGCCTGACGGGCCATGTCCTGCTTGATCTCCACCGGATGGTTGTAGTGGCCCATCACCGAGAGGTTCTTGCCGGTCGCCACCACACGCCTGAACAGGTCGATCAGGGCATCGGCGTCCTTGTCCGTGACAAAGCGCTGCGGCCAGTACGCCACCGACTTGGTCCCCAGGCGGATGCTCTTGATATGCGCCATGTCCGGCGCCAGCAAGGGCTCGATGTACTCGGCCAGGGAACGGGTGTTCATGATCAGCGGGTCGCCGCCGGTGATCAGCACATCGGTCACTTCGGTGTGTACCCGCAGGTAAGCCGCCAGTTCCTGGGATTCACGGGCGTTGAACTTGAGTTCTTCCTCGCCGATGAACTGGGCCCAGCGGAAGCAGAAGGTGCAGTAGGCATGACAGGTCTGGCCCGCGCCGGGAAAGAACAGCACGGTCTCCCGGTACTTGTGCTGGATACCCGACAGCGGCTTGCCATCCAGGGTCACGGTGTTGTGGGTCAACTGGCCGGCCGGGTGCGGGTTCATCCGCTGCCAGACCTGCTCGACCTGGCGCTTGACCGCCGCACTGTCATCGCCGTCGATCAGCGCCTTCAGGGCCTCGTACTCATGCGGGTGCAGCATGTCGCGGTGAGGGAAGGTCATGCGGAAGATCGGATCGTCCGGAATGTTGTTCCAGTCGATCAAGGTACTGAGCACATAATCGTTGGTACGAAACGGCATGACCTTGGACACTACCGTCATTGCTTCCTGCAACTCCGGGGTCAACTTCTGCCAATACACCGTATCGCGAATAGTGCGTGAATTATAAGGCTTGTATTTCTGTGGTTCGGACATTCCCTGCATGACAGCGCTCCTGACGATTCTGTTATGAGTTCACCTTGCATATCGCTTTGAATCGAACCGTTGCGAACTCCGCCCATTCAGCAATTACAGGCAAACAGATGCCCGTTGCCTTTAACGCTTGTTCAACGCGGCAAGTTCGATCTTGTTCAATAGCGGTTATCAACCACTGACAGCGATACAGTGCTTATTCGAATCTTTTCAATCATTCATCACGGTCAATCGATCATTGTCCCCAACGGACCGATCGCGGCTGTGCTCACTTCGCTGGCAGCGGCGCCACACGTTCCTGGTTGACCCAGGCCTGGACGCTGTCACGGCTCCATTGTCGACGGACATAGGCCGCCAGGTGCTCGGGCATCTCGTCGCCATTGGCCAGCAGGCGATTGAGCATGATTGCCAGGTCCGTGTCGGCAATGCTCCAGTCACCGAACAAGTGCCCGCCACTGTCACCGAGGAAGGTGCTGGCGACCCGATACAGCCGCTCTACGGCAGCCTTCGCCGTATCGGACAGGGGCTGGTCTTTCTTGCCGAAATAGATCAGGTCGGCCGGGCGTTCCTGGCGGATCACCAGCAGGTCGCTGCGCAGCCAGGCCTGCAACTGACGAGCCCGGGCGCGCTCCTTGAGCCCACGGGGCAGAACCTGCTTGTGGCCGGCATGGGCAAAAGCCTCGTCCAGGTATTCGGCGATGGCCGAGGACTCGGTCAGGGCGAAACCGTCATGGACCAGGGTCGGCACCTTGCAGGTCAGCGACAGATCGCGATAAGCCGGCAAGTAATTGTCCCGTTGCTTGAGATCAACGGTGACAATATCAAACGGCAGTTCCTTTTCTTTCAAGGCAACAAATGCCGACAACGCAAAGGCACTGACAAAGTCCGCACCGACATACAGGGTTAATGATTGATCAGCCACAGGACGCTCCCTTCCAGATTCAAATACATGAATAGTTTCAATCGAATTGTTCGACTGCAAAAACTGCCTGACAGATAGATAACGGGACAACGCGCGGTAATACGCCGATTTGCCCATCACTCAAATTGATTCAGAGGTGTTATCTACGGATAAGGATCGTAGATAACTGGAGACTCCTTCGATAGATACAGAAAATGCCTGTTTGTATCGATACAGATGGCCTACGGACAAACGCCTGCAGCGGGACGATCGGACAGCCGATTACCCGGGGAAGGAGCGGAGGCAAGGGGTAGCGAGGGCGCGGCAGAGTACCGGGCAGAAAAGCCGGGCGCGCAAATGCAATCAGGGAGCCAACGAACGTTGGCTCCCTGACGGGAACAGCGGCGGGGAGGAATCGCGACGGGTTACTTCACCACGCCGATCCGTCCGTTCTGATCGGCGAAATTCGACAGTGCCGCCACCTGCGGCATGTTGCTGATATTGAGCATCACCAGCGGCTCTTCCGCGGAGCCGTTGACAAATCCGTGCTTGTTCCACGCCGGCACGACGATCACGTCACCGCTGCTGACCGGTACCGCCTCGGCATCGCCCAGGGTCAGCTCGCCCCGGCCCGACTGGATAATGAACAGATGCCACCAGGTGTGGGCGTGTCCATTGAGGGTGGTGCCCGGGTTCAACCACTGCATCGAGATCACGGTGCCGGGCAGGATTTCGCAACCGCCGATACTCGACTCGCTCGACAGCGCGACGATATCGGTATCGCTGGGCTGCATGTCGCGTTGCAGGCTCGCCAGGTCCGTGCCCTTCCAGACCTGGGGCCGAGGTGACGATCCTTGCAGGCTGTCGCGGAAATCCTGATAGGTGAAAAAGCTGCCCTTGAAGGTATCCATGTGTCGTTCCATTTTTTCGTGCGGCGAATCGTTCCCGCCGCACAGACATTGAATTTATAGCTGGCGCAACGCCCCTTCGCTAACTGCGGCAATGATATCGACTTCGATGGCGGCATTCTTCGGCAATTGGTACACGCCGATGGTCGTCCGGGTATGCCGGCCGGCATCGCCCAGCACCCGATGGAAAACGTCCGAGGCACCATTGGCGACTTCGCTGAGTTCGGGGAAGTCTTCCGTCGACTTGACGTAGACCGTCACCCGCACCAGGGTCTTGATGCGATCCAGCGAACCGATGGTCTGCAGGATCAGCGCCAGCCCGCGCATGGCACTGATGCGGGCGGCTTTCTGGCCCTCGGACAGGCTCAGGTTGGCGCCGACGCGGCCGGGCAGGACCACGCGGCCGCTCATCATCGGCACCAGGCCGCTGACGTAGACCTGATCATGCAGGCGGATCACCGGCGAGTAATGACCTCCGGCGGTGTTTTCACCGTAGATGTCATAACCCAGTTCCTGGGCAATGGCGATAAAACGTTCATCACACGACATCAACATGACTTCCTTCTGTGGATGGGCAAGCACCGGGATCGAGGCGTCGGGCCAGGGGGGTTCTCGGTTCACGGCAGTGCCTCTTCGAGTTGCCGTACCGGTTCGGACTGCGACACCACGATCGCCGACTCGATGGCCCGGGTCAGTTGCAGAAGCTGCCGGCTGAGCGTCGGATAGTCGGGATTGAAAAGAATGACGTGGCCGATGAACGAGGTGTTGTCGGTCACCAGGGAGGAAACCCGGTCACCCACGCCCTTGCTGTAGCAGCCTTCGATCACCTCGATCCCCAGGCTGGCGGCCAGTGCCTGGATATCCGGAAGGTGCTGCAGGGTGCCGTGGGCAGGTGCGCTCACCAGGCGGATACCGCAGTAGCCTTGCGCGACCGGCTCGGCCTGCGCCATGCGTCCTTCGACCGCCCAGCGCACCCAACTCTCCCAGGGGTCGAATGCGTCGAGGGCAGCAAAGGCTTTACGGGCCAGGTCCCAGATATGCATGCCCGCCGGGCGCATATTGGTTTCCACGGCCGAGGTCGTGCCGTCCTGCCTGAAGAAAACCTCGTTGTGATAGGCGCCATTGTCCACGGAGACCAACTGACGCATGTGCTCGCCAGCCGCGGCGATGGCGGTCAGCGCCGCGCCCGTCAATGGCGCGGGAACGACCTGCTGGATCTCGGCACGATAAGCCCCTTCGGTGGTCGTCTTCTCGGTAACCCAGGAACGCCCCGCCACACAATCCCAGCTGTATTCCCGGGCCTCCTGCACCAGCTCTTCGACGATGATTCCGCCCGCCCGGTACTGCTCCAGGGCCGCCCAGGCTTCCTCGCACTCGGCGGGCGAGTGGATCACCCGGCAACCCCGGCTGGCCCCTTCGCAGGCCGGCTTGATAAAGGCCTTGCCGCCGAGTGCCGCGACCCGTTGGCGCAGTTCGTCGAGGTCCGCGACCCGGCAGGAAAACACGGGTCGGTAACTCGCCGGGGAAGTCGGTGCCGCCGCCTCCAACTGGCGGAAGATTTCCTTGTCCAGGCCGGCCCGGGCCTGCTCGGGCGTGATGCCCGGCAAACCGTGACGCGTCGCCAGACCCGCACCGAGCAACACCCCACGGTCGGAAAACGGCAGGACACCGAGCAGATTCCACTCATCGACCGCCAGGCAACTGGACACCGCGTCCAGCGCCGCATCGAGGTTTTCGATGGCCAAGGAGGTGGTCCAGACGTAGTCCGCCACCTCGTAGTCTTCCAGCTGGACCTTTTCCACCAGCAGGATCAGCGTCGCCTGGTAGAACGACCGGCACAGCTCGCGCAGCTTGCCGATGTCACGTACGCGGTTGCCGTTGTAGCCGACCACGATCACACAGGGTTTTGCACTCATTTCGGATCTCCCCTTCCTGTTACGGGCTCTTGCTACGGTTCAGTCATGCAGCGGCGCGTTGAGTCTGCGATTGAGGTAGTACCAGGCCAGGATCCCCAAGGCACCGATCAGCGCCAGGACATAGGCGTTATAGGGGTCGGGCAGCGCGCGCATGAGCAGCACGGTCAGACCGGCACCGACGCCCAGGGACACTTCCTTGGCGAACATGCTGTTCTGCTTGACGGAGAAGTAGTCGAGGTAGCTGAACGCGCATTCGGCGATGGACAACAGGGTGACCCAGATGAACGCACCGATCAGGGTTTCCACATGGAAGGCGGCCGGCGAGGACAGGACGAGGAATCCGGCGAAGATGATGCCGATCACGGTGAACACCTTGAACCGGCCGGTCACTTCGATCACGCGCATGACCGGGACTTGCAGGAACACCACCACGGCACTGTTGAGAATCAGCATCAGGCCGTACCAGGACGGCAGCTCGCCGGTTTCCCGCAGGATCGCCTGGGGCAGGATCGAGAACACCCCGAACAGCTTGATGCCCATGATGATGCCGGCGATCACCCACGGCAGCTTGCCCAGCCAGCCGGAACCGCCCTGGGCCTTCGACGGCGAGGAAATGGTCGGCAGTTGCAGGGTCGCGCCCATGGCGACCGGCAGGCACATCAGGACAAAGCCGGCGGCGCCGAGGAAGAACAGGGTCGGGGTCAGTTGCGGCGACAGCAGGATCAGGCCGGCGATCAGGCTGCCCATGTTCATGGCCACGCGGTTGTAGGCCGCGCCTTCCTTGGTCTGCGCCGCCTCGCTCTTGATCAGGTAACCGGCGATGGCGATCCCGTAGGCGAACAGCGCCGCGCCGAACATGACGATGCCCTGGTCCTTGGTCAGGGCCAGCAGGACCAGGCCGGTCGTGGCACACAGCAGCGTGACGCTGAGGGAGCGGCGTCCGAGGAACAGCAGCGTCAGGGGCAGCAGCAGCAGCAACGCGCGGTAGCCCAGGGCGAGAATACTGTTGGTGGCGGTGTCGAGCCAGACGTTGGCCTTGCCCAGGACCGCGAACAGCGACACGGCGGTAATGATCCGGATGACGAACAGCCGGACATTAACGGCCGGCTTGGCGATACCGGCAGTTGTTTCAACACTCATGGAGAACCTCTTCGATCAGAACGACATCTAGGACAATGAAGTCGATACTAGTGAGCGAAGTCCTTCTTGATCAGAGCAAGTTGGACTAGAATCCTCCGAACTTTATTGCTCGGATGACCAGTAAAATGCAGGCGCAAAGAGCCGTGATCGCCGCTATCGAGTTCGAGCCCGGCGCGCCACTGGTACAGCAGATCGTCGAGCGCTTCACCGCGGCCATCAGCCAGGGTGGCCTGCAGCACGGGGCCAAGCTGCCGCCGATCCGTGAACTGTCGGAGCTGATGGGGGTGGGCAAGTCGACCGTGGTCGAGGCCCTGGACCGCTTGCGGGCCAAGGGCCTGGTCGCCTCGCGCCAGGGCTCGGGGCACTATGTCACCCGCCTCAGCGCAGCGGCGCATGCCGGTGTCGGCCGCGATCTGCTGCCGCAGGACACCCTCAGCGTGGTGCGTCGCGCCCTGCTGCTGGACAACGGTGCCCTGCGGCCCGGCTGCGGTTTCCTGCCCTCTTCCTGGTTGCCCGGCGAAGAACTGCTCAAGGCCGCCCGCGGCACCCTGCGCTCCACCACCCTGCGCATGGGCGAGGCCGGGGTACCCGCCGGCTATCTGCCGCTGCGCCAGGCCCTGCGGGTGAAACTGGCGACCTTCGGCATCGAAGTACCGGTGGAGCAGATCGTGACCACCGCCAACACCGTGCAGGCCATCGACATGCTCATGCGCCTGCTGATCAAGCCCGGCGATACGGTACTGCTCGACGATCCGTGCTATTTCAACCTGCGTTCGAACCTGTTGCTCCACGGCGCCAAGGTGATCAGCATCGCCCGCGATTGCGATGGCGTGGATTTCACCCGGCTCGAACAGTTGCTCGACAGCCACCGGCCGGTGCTCTACCTGACCAACACCACCTTGCATAATCCCACCGGGCATTCGTTCTCGCCGGCCCAGGTGTATCGCTTGCTGGAGTTGAGCCACCGCTACGGCTTCCATATCGTGGAAGACGACCTGTACTGCGATATCCAGCAGAAGCGCACGCCGCGGCTGGCGGCGGCCGGCGGGCTGGAGAACATCAGCTATGTCTCGGGTTTCACCAAGACCCTGAGCGCCAACAGCCGGGTCAGTTATGCCGTGCTGACGCCGGAACTGGCGGCGCGGATGATCGCCCTGAAGATGATGAGCGGCGGCGTGACTTCGGAGCTGGCCGAGCAGATGACCTACCGGATGCTCAGCGACGGCAGCTACACCAAGCATGCGCGGCGGCTGGTCGACCGTTTGTACGAGTCGAACGACCGGGTCGCGCAATGGCTGGCAGAAGCGGGCTGCGCGTTGTCATCCTGTCCGGGAGAGGGGCTGTTTCTCTGGACCCGCCTGCCCGCCGGGATGAACGCCGAGACGCTGGCGCGCAAGGGCCTGGAGAATGACATCGTGCTGGCCCCGGGAACCCTGTTGAGCACGGCCGACGACGCGGTGAGCTTCCTGCGCTTCAACGTCGCCCATAGCGATGACATGCGCGTACGGGAGCGGTTCATGCGCCTGCTGGACAGCTAGGCGAAAAAAAGCCCCGCGCTTCTTCCGAAGGCGGGGCTTTTTTCGTCATGCGGGTCACTCAGTGCGCGTAAGTCAGCAACAACTCGGTCGGCACCTTGAAGTCCAGGGACATCATCACGCTCAGGGCGGTAATGGTGAAGATCGAGAACACGAACAGCTTGCGTGCCCAGACCGTGTCATCCACCGCCTTGTAGCCGGTCCAGGCCATGTACAACCAGTACATGCCCATGGCCGCGGCCACCGCGAGGTAGCTCATGCCGGCATAACCGCTGAACGTCAGCATCAACGTCGCGCCGAGGAAGGCCAGGATGTAGAGCAGGATGTGCTTCTTGGCCACCAGGATCCCGCGCTTCACCGGCAACACCGGAATCGATGCGGCCAGGTAGTCGTTGAAGCGGAAGATCGCGATCGCGTAGGAATGCGGCATCTGCCACAGGCTGAACATCACCAGCAGCGTCAGCGCCGCCATGTCGAAGCTGTTGCTCACCGCCACGTAGCCGATCACCGGTGGCATCGCCCCCGACAGACTGCCGATCAGCGTGCCGTGAACCGACTTGCGCTTGAAGTACAGGCTGTAGAAGCCGACGTAGATGACGAAGCCGATCACCGCGAACAGCGCCGCCAACGGGTTGGCGACGCGGTACAGCAAGGCCACGCCGGCAACGCCGAGGACGGTCGCGTAGACCAGTGCCAGTTTCAGGGAGATAAGCCCCTGGACCAGCACCCGGTTCTTGGTGCGTTCCATCTTCAGGTCGATGTCGCGGTCGATGCAGTTGTTGAACACGCAACCGGACGCCACCACCAGCGAGGTGCCGATCATGGCCGCCAGGAAGATGGCCAGATCGACATGCCCCTTGGAGGCCAGGAAGAAGCCACCCGCCACAGAAAGCACGTTACCGAAAATGATCCCCGGTTTGGTGATTTGGATAAAGTGCTTGAGCGACATCGGGTCTACCTCACTTCGCCATCATGACGGCGTGGATGCTGAACATGATCCACAGTGACAGACCTACCAGCAGGACAATCACCAGCGCCGCGAAGATAAACGCAACCACGTTGTTGCGCTGCGCGGCGGAACGGTCCAGGTGCAGGAAGTACACCAGGTGCACCAGCACCTGGATCACGGCGAAGATCAACACGATCCACAGGGTCGCGGCCTTCGGCAGCGACGGGTACATCACCAGGCCGAACGGGATGGCAGTCAGGATGATCGACAGGACAAAGCCGATCATGTACGACTTCACGCTGCCGTGGTTGGCATCACTGGAATGGTGTGCATTAGCCATTTACAGAGTCCCCATCAGGTAAACAACGGTGAATACGCAGATCCACACGACGTCCAGGAAGTGCCAGAACAGGCTCAGGCAGCTCAGGCGAGTGATGTTGGTCGGCGTCAGGCCGTTTTTCCAGACCTGGTACATCATCACGGCCATCCAGATCAGGCCGCTGGTGACGTGTACACCGTGGGTCCCGACCAGGGTGAAGAACCCGGACAGGAAGCCGCTGCGGTTAGGACCGTAGCCTTCTTCGATCAGCTTGTGGAATTCGTTGATTTCCATGCCGATGAAGCCCAGGCCGAACAGGAAGGTGATCGCCAACCAGCCCAGTACCTGGCTTTTCTTGCCCTTGAACAACGCCAGCATGGCGAAGCCGTAGGTGATCGAGCTGAGCAACAGGCAGGCGGTTTCGCCCAGCACGTAAGGCAGTTCGAAGATGTCGTGGCCCGACGGGCCACCCGCTACGTTGTTAACCAGTACCGCGTACGCTGCGAAGATCGACGCAAAAAGGATGCAGTCGGTCATCAGGTAGAGCCAGAAACCGAATACGGTCATCTCGCCCGAGTCGTGGTGATGGTCATCGTGCCCATGGTCATGACCATGGGCGTGTCCAGCATGAGTCACTGCATTCGACATGGTTTAAGCCTTTTCCAACGAGGTTTCAACACGAGCATTGGCCGCAATCGCCTTGGCCTCTACCAGCACCTTGTGCTGCTCGGCTTCGATGCGTTCGATGGTCTCTACCGGCACCATGTAGCCCTGGTCGTCACGGGCGGCATGGATGATGAAATAGATCACGGTACCGGCCAGGCCGAAGATGGCCATCCACCAGATGTGCCAGATCATCGCGAAACCGAAGACGGTCAGCAGAGCACCCATGACCAGGCCGGTCGCGGTGTTGTTCGGCATGTGGATCGGCTGGTAGCGCTTTGGAACCGAGTACGCGGTACCGTTTTCCTTGGCTTCGGTGAATGCGTCGACCACATCGGCTTTCGGCAGTTCGGCGAAGTTGTAGAACGGTGGTGGCGAAGAGGTCGACCATTCCAGGGTATGGCCGTTCCATGGGTCGCCGGTCACGTCCAGGTTCTCCTTGCGATCACGCACGCTGACGTAGATCTGGATCAGTTGCGAAGCGATACCGAAGGCGATCAGGACCGCACCGAACAGAGCGACGTACAGGTACGGTACCCACTCAGGGTTGGTGCTGGCGTTCAGGCGACGGGTCATGCCCATGAAGCCCAGTGCATAGAGCGGCATGAACGCAACGAAGAAGCCCGAGATCCAGAACCAGAACGCTGCCTTGCCCCAGCCTTCGTGCAGCTTGAAGCCGAACGCTTTCGGGAACCAGAAGCTGAAGCCGGCGATGTAGCCGAATACCGCGCCGCCGATGATCACGTTGTGGAAGTGCGCGATCACGAACAGGCTGTTGTGCAGGACGAAGTCAGCACCCGGGATGGCCAGCAGTACGCCGGTCATGCCGCCGATGGCGAAGGTCACCATGAAGCCCAGGGTCCAGAGGACCTGGCTGGTGAAGCGAAGGCGACCGCGGTAGATGGTGAACAGCCAGTTGAACAGCTTCACCCCCGTCGGGATCGAGATCAGCATGGTCGCCAGGCCGAAGAAGGCGTTGACGTTGGCACCCGAGCCCATGGTGAAGAAGTGGTGCAGCCAGACCATGAAGCCCAGCACCGAGATCGCGCCACTGGCGTAGATCATCGAGTGGTGGCCGAACAGTTTCTTGCCGGAGAAGGTCGAGATGACTTCGGAGAAAACCCCGAACGCCGGCAGGATCAGGATGTACACCTCGGGGTGACCCCAGGCCCAGAACAGGTTGACGTACATCATCGGATTTCCACCCAGTTCATTGGTGAAAATGTGGAAATCCATGTAGCGGTCAAGCGTCAGCAAAGCGAGTGTGGCGGTGAGGATCGGGAACGAAGCAACGATCAGCACGTTGGCCCAGGTGCAGGTCCAGGTGAAGATCGGCATGTCCATCAGCTTCATGCCAGGGGTACGCATTTTCAGCACGGTGGCCAGGAAGTTCACCCCGGTCAGCGTCGTACCCAACCCTGATAGCTGTAGCGCCCAGATATAGTAGTCGACCCCCACGCCCGGACTGTATTGCAGTCCCGACAGCGGCGGATACGCAACCCAACCGGTCTTGGCGAATTCGCCGACACCCAGGGAAACGTTGATCAGCACCACGCCGGATACCAGCAGCCAGAAGCTCAGGGAGTTCAGGAACGGGTAGGCAACGTCACGCGCACCGATCTGCAGCGGCACGACGATGTTCATCAGGCCGGTGAAGAAAGGCATCGCCATGAAGATGATCATGATCACACCGTGTGCGGTGAAGATCTGGTCATAGTGATGGGGAGGCAGGTAGCCAGGCGAACCCTCGGTGGCCATGGCCAGCTGGGTACGCATCATGATGGCGTCGGAGAAGCCGCGCAGCAGCATGACCATGGCCACGACGATGTACATGACACCGATTTTCTTGTGGTCGACGGAAGTCAGCCACTCGGTCCACAGGTAGGTCCACTTCTTGAAGTAGGTGATCGCCGCGAACAACGCCAGACCACCGAGCGCGATCATGGCAAGGGTCACCATGACAATCGGTTCGTGGAACGGGACCGCTTCCCAACTTAATTTACCAAACATCGTTTACTCCTCTGCCCCGGCAGCTGAATGCGAACCTTCCGTTGCGGCGACTTCTTTCTTCTCGTGCTCGACCGGCTTGCCTGGTTTCATACCTTCGTACTTGTCGACGATGATCTGAAACAGGTTCGGCGTAACGCTGGAATAAAGCTCGACCGGGTTGTCCTGGCTCGGCTTGGAAAGGTCTGCGTATTCAGCTTGTTCAAGCTGTTTAGGTGCCTTCTTGACCTCAGCTACCCAGGCATCGAAATCCGCCTGGCTGGTTGCGGTCGCTTTGAATTTCATACCGGTGAAGCCGGCGCCGCTGTAGTTGGCGGAAATCCCTTCGTACTCATGATTCTCGTTGGAGATCAGGTGCAGCTTGGTCTGCATGCCGGCCATCGCGTAGATCTGACCGCCCAGGCCCGGGATGAAGAACGAGTTCATCACGCTGTCGGAGGTGATCTTGAAGTTCACCGGGGTCTTGGCCGGGAACACCAGCTTGTTGACGGTGGCGATGCCTTGTTCCGGATAGATGAACAGCCACTTCCAGTCCAGCGCGACGACTTGTACTTCAATCGGCTTGACGTCGGATTCCAGCGGACGATACGGGTCCAGGGCGTGGGTCGACTTGTAGGTCACGATGCCCAGGAACAGGATGATGATCGCCGGAACGGCCCAGACCACGATTTCGATCTTGGTCGAGTGATTCCACTTCGGCGCATAGGTGGCGTCCTTGTTCGACGCGCGGTATTTCCAGGCGAAGGCAAAGGTCATCAGGATGACCGGCACCACGACCAACAGCATCAGCAGCGTGGCAGTGATGATCAGGTTACGTTCGTCCAGTGCCACCTGACCCTTCGGGTCGAGCAAGGTCATGTTGCACCCTCCCAGCAACAACGTGCCGAGCAGCGGCAATAAGCCTAGGAATCTGGGGTACCTTGTTTTACTCATCTCACGACCTCTAAAGCAGCTTGCGCAATGCAGTTGGGTTTTGATCGCCAACACTTCACCCTGCCAAGGGTTGGCATTTTTTCTTCAATTGAATAAGGGCCTGCCCTTCGCGCTAATCGCTGATCGGCACATCTGGAGCTGGCAGTGAGTTCTTATTCGATTTTGTCGGTCAAAGGCCTTGTTACAGACCAATTCCATTTGGTGCGGATACTTGGAGGTTGCCAGCACCCGGGATCGCATGGCACCTTTCAGCCCCTCGATCGCCCTCGTGCGCTCAGGGATGAGCAGCGCCGGACATTCAGTGCGGGCGATTGTAGATATGTCGCGTTTTATAAACCATGTCTCATCCTGAAATATTTTTTATCCGTCCGCGCAACAATCATTCACCGATTTTGCAATGATCCTTAATCGTATCGCTTTTCATTCTCAACAAAAAGCTCTGATACGCGCTTCTACCGGACAACCTGATATGCCCCCCGCGCCGGCCGGACGGCCTCCCGAGGAACGTCTTCCCCCGGTAAAACGGGGTCCATAGCAGGTATTTGGTCCCTTGCAAGGTACTCCCTTCGTGGCCTCCGGCGAAAAAGCCGGCCAGGGAACTTTCCTGAGAATTGTTGTCGATTGGAGGGCTGCACCATCGTCGCAAACGCCCCCTGCGACACCTGCGACGTGACAATATGTCGCACTTTTCCCGGGCCTTTCGTTGCCCTCGATCACCGCCTCTTCACGAGCCCCACGGACACAAAAACGCCCCGGCCTCCCTCGGGAAGACCGGGGCGTCCCGGACTGGATCAGCGGTTTTGCCGACGGTTGCGATAAATGCCCAGCGGCACCAGCACGACAGTCAGGACAAAGGCTACCAGCGCCCATTGCGCCAGGGACAAGCCCAGGACCGGAGGGTACGGGGTCTCGCAGAAACCGTCGACCTGGAACCCCAGCGGGAAAAGCTTCGCCAGTGGCAGGCCGTCGACAATCGGCTGCAACACATCGATCCCGCAACTGACCTGCGGAAAGGCCTGGATATAGACATGCCGGCCTGCCACGGCCACCCCGGCGACCGCGCTCAACCACGCCAGCACCTCCAGCACCGTGAGACTGCGCGGGGTACGCATGCCGGCGCCGATGAAGGCGAAGATGGCGATGAACAGCAAGGCATAGCGCTGCAGGATACACAGCGGGCAAGGCGCCTCACCCAGTACCACCTGCATATAGAGTGCACCGCCGATCAAGGCCAGGCAGATCACCCCGAGCAGGACGAGAAAGCGCCGCTCCCGTCCCAGCCGCATCATTTCGTCATTCATCCCGTTTTCCTTTGACTCGTTATTGGATCGGCCGGAAGGCAGCGCTGGCAGCGGCCGCATCAAGCCGAGGTTGTCTTCGACAGGCCGCTCTGGGCGCCATCCGAACGTGGTCGATCCGATCAATATCCGTGGCCCGGAAGTCTACACGCAGGTCATGACCTTTGAATGTATTGAGCACGTGGAAAAGTGCTCCCGCAAGTGCGGGAAGCCACAGAACCTGTTGTTGGAATCAGCCCTGGGGAATTAACGACAGGCTGATTAAAGGCGGATTAACCGCTGAGGGATTTTTCGGATTGCGCAAACAATGCCGGTCGAGTGATCGTTCCCACGCGCGGCAAAGGAATGCAGCCGTGACGCTCTGCGTTACAAGAGCGGAGGCAGAGCGTCCCGAGAGGTATTCCCACGCTGGAGCGTGGGAATGCTCATCATCGTTATTCCAGGGCCGCTGCCGGGCCGAAGAACTCATACCGGCTCTGTGTTTCCGGTACGCCCAGCGCCTTCAGGTGACGCTTGATCGCGCCCATGAAGCCCTTGGGCCCGAGGAAGTAGGCATCCAGGTCACGCTGCTCCGGCAGCCATTCGGCCAGCAACTCCTGGCTCAACAGGCCGACCTTGTGCGCCGCCGGGCTCACGCCGTCATCTTCGGCATAGCAGTAGAAGCGCTTGAGCTGCGGATGCCGTTCGGCGAGGCCATCGACCCAGTCGCGGAACGCATGCACGCCACCGTTGCGCGCGCAGTGGATGAAGTGCACCGGCCGCTCGGTCGCCAGTGCCGCTTCGAGCATCGGCAAGGTCGGGGTGATGCCGACACCGCCGCTGATCAGAACCAGCGGCTTATCGCTGGCGGTCAGGATGAACTCGCCCGAGGGCGGGAACAGCTCCAGGGTCTGGCCGACCGCCAGTTGATCATGCAGGTAGTTCGAGGCCCGGCCACCGGCCTCGCGCTTGACGCTGATGCGGTACTGCCCGGCCTTCGCCAGGGCCGACAGGGAGTAATTGCGGCGCAGCTCCTCGCCGTCGACGACCAGCTTCAGGCCAATGTACTGCCCCGGTTCGAAGGCGAGGATGGCCTGGCCATCCACCGGTTCGAAATAGAACGAGGTGATTTCCGCGCTCTCCTCGACCCTGGCCGCCACCTTGAACGACCGGGCACCACGCCAGCCGCCTGGCGCCTGGGCCTTTTCGTCGTAGATCGCGGTCTCGGCACCGATGAGGATATCGGCCAACTGGTTGTAGGCCGCGCCCCAGGCACTCATCACCTCGGGAGTGGCGATCTCCTCGCCAAGCACTTCGTGGATGGCCCGCAGCAGGCAGGTGCCGACGATCGGGTAATGCTCCGGGAGAATCTGCAGCGCGACATGCTTGTTGATGATCTTCGCCACCAGGTCGCCCAACTGGTCGAGCTGGTCGATATGCCGGGCGTACATCAGCACACCGTTGGCCAGTGCCCGCGGCTGGTCGCCACTGGACTGGTGGGCCTGGTTGAACAGCGGACGCACCTGCGGGTACTCGGACAGCATCATCCGGTAGAAGTGGGTGATCAGCGCTTCCCCGCCGCTTTCCAGCAGCGGGACAGTCGACTTGACGATGGCACGGTCTTGAACGCTCAGCATGGGATCAACTCCTGGAGTTTAGGCTTCGCCTGAATTGACCTTGACTATTCACACACCATGCCAGAATAAAAATCCTTTAAAATCAATTAATTAAAATATTATTAGTCACAAGGACTACAGCCACCTTATAGTCAGTCTGACACCACAGGAGTCAATATGACTGCAAAATCCCTGCTGACCACCCTGCTGCCGCTGGTATCGGATCTTTCCCGGGAACTGCCCGAAAGCGAACGTTACCGGCGCCTGCTCGAAGCCATGCGCGCCCTGCTGCCTTGTGACGCCGCGGCGCTGCTGCGCCTGGACGGCGAGTGGCTGGTGCCGCTGGCCGTCGACGGGCTGAGCACCGACACCCTCGGCCGGCGCTTCAAGGTCAGCGAGCATCCGCGCTTCCAGATCCTGCTCGGCAGCCATGGGCCAACCCGTTTCGACAGCGACAGTGAATTGCCCGACCCTTATGACGGCCTGGTGGATGGCCTGACCGAGCACCTGGAGGTCCATGACTGCCTGGGTTGCCCGCTGTTTATCGACGAACGCCCCTGGGGCCTGCTGACCCTCGATGCCCTCGACCCGGAACGCTTCGAGCGGATCGAACTGGATGCCCTGCAAGCCTTCGCCAGCCTGGCGGCGGCCACGGTCAGTGCCGCCGAACGCATCGAGCGCCTGGCCTTGCGCGCCGAGGACGAACATCAGCGCGCCGAACTCTATCGCCAGGCCAGTAACCCGCAGAATCGCGAAATGATCGGCCAGAGCAAAGCCCACAAGCGCCTGGTGGAAGAGATCAATCTGGTCGGTGGCAGCGACCTGACGGTGCTGATCACCGGTGAAACCGGGGTCGGCAAGGAACTGGTGGCCCAGGCGATCCATGCCGCCTCCCCGCGTTCGGAAAAACCCATTATCAGCCTCAACTGTGCCGCCCTGCCGGATACCCTGGTGGAGAGCGAGCTGTTCGGTCACGTACGCGGCGCCTTCACCGGGGCGGTCAACGACCGGCGCGGCAAGTTCGAGCTGGCCAATGGCGGCACCCTGTTTCTCGACGAGGTCGGCGAACTGTCGCTGAGCGTCCAGGCCAAGCTGCTGCGAGTGCTGCAAAGCGGCCAGTTGCAGCGACTGGGCTCGGACCGCGAGCATCAGGTGGACGTGCGGCTGATCGCCGCCACCAACCGCGACCTGGCCGAAGAAGTGCGCAGCGGACGCTATCGGGCCGACTTCTATCACCGCCTGAGCGTCTATCCGCTGCAAGTACCGGCCTTGCGTGAGCGCGGGCGCGACGTCCTGCTGCTGAGCGGCTTTTTCCTCGAACAGAACCGCTCGCGCATGGGCCTGGGCAGCTTGCGCCTGAGCCTCGACGCCCAGGCGGCGCTGCTGGCCTACAACTGGCCGGGCAATGTCCGCGAGCTGGAACACCTGATCGGCCGCAGTGCCCTGAAAGCCCTGGGCAATTGCCGCGAACGGCCGAAGATCCTCAGCCTGGGCGCCGCCGATCTCGATCTGCCAGCGGTGACAGCCGAAGCCCCGACGGCACCTGCCATCGCCCCGTCGGGCCTGGAAAGCGGAGTCGACCTGCGCCAGGCCACGGAGCACTACCAGCGGCAACTGATCGGCAACTGCCTGGAAAGACACCAGAACAACTGGGCCAGTGCCGCCCGGGAGCTGGGCCTGGACCGGGCGAACCTGGGACGGATGGCCAAGCGCCTGGGCTTGAAATGAGCCAAGGCAACCCGGGAGCCCGCCGGAGCCGGGGTGGCCCGCGAAGAACGATAACGCGGCGGACCTGAAAAACCGCGCCGCCCTCTTCGCGAGCCAGCACCGCTCCCATGAGATATTCACCTAAAGCCCGCCCGGCTCAGGTCGATAACCCGTCATCGATACCTGTTCCGGGCTAACCTGCCCTGAAGCAGCTTTTCCCACAGAAGGTTTTTATGTCTTCCAACAAAGCCCGCGCAGACTCACTGTCACTTCTGCTCTTTACCTTGCGCAGCGGCAAGCTGATGGCGATCAACCTGCTGAAAGTCAGCGAAATCATTCCCTGCCCGCCGCTGACCAAGCTGCCGGAGTCCCACCCCCACGTCAAAGGCATCGCCACCCTGCGCGGCGCCTCGCTGTCGGTGATCGACCTGAGCCGGGCCATCGGCGAGCGCCCCCTGGTGGACCCCGATGGCGGCTGCCTGATCGTCACCGATGTCAGCCGGTCCAAGCAGGGCCTGCATGTCCAGGCCGTGAGCAAGATCGTCCATTGCCTGACCACCGACATCCGCCCACCGCCCTTCGGCTCCGGCGGGGTACGTTCCTTCATCACCGGGGTGACCCAGGTCGACGGCACGCTGGTGCAGGTGCTCGATATCGAAAAAGTCATCCATGTCATCGCCCCGGCGCAGATCGAAGTCGCCCCGACCGAATTGACCATGGAAGAAGCGGAAATCCTCGGTCACGCGCGCATCCTGGTGGTCGATGACAGCCAGGTGGCCCTGCAGCAATCGGTGCACACCCTGCGCAACCTCGGCCTGACCTGCCATACCGCGCGCAGCGCCAAGGACGCCATCGGCTGCCTGCTGGACCTGCAAGGCACCGCCGAACAGATCAACGTGGTGGTCTCGGATATCGAGATGTCGGAAATGGACGGCTACGCCTTCACCCGCACCGTTCGCGAGACCCCGGATTTCCAGGACCTCTACATTCTCCTGCACACCTCCCTGGACAGTGCCATGAACAGCGAGAAGGCGCGCCTGGCCGGGGCCAACGCGGTGCTGACCAAGTTCTCTTCGCCGGAACTGACCAAATGCCTGATCCAGGCGGCCAGGACCGTGGCCGCCCAAGGTATCTGAGATGCCCCACCGTCATTGCCTGTTGCTGCGCAAGGACCTCGACGACCTGCTGGAGGTGCCGCAATGGCCGTCCGGAATTCGCCTCGGTGTGCTGCGACCGGAACTGATGCAGGCCGTGCACGACCTGCTGGTGCTGGGCTACCGCGACGGCAGCGTGCCTGTCGCGGACTTCGCCAGCTGGCGCGAGCATTTCACCACGGATGCCGAGTACGATCCGACGCTGTGCCTGATCGCCATGGACGAGCAGGGTCTCGCCGGTGTCGCCCAATGCTGGACCAGTGCCTATATCAAGGACCTGGTCGTGCATCCACGCCGCCGTGGCCAGGGCCTGGGCCTGGCGTTGCTGCGCCATGCCTTCCAGGTCTTCGCTTCGCGGGGCGAAGCCTTCGTCGACCTCAAGGTGATGGAAAACAACCTGCCCGCCCGGCGCCTGTACGACAGCGCCGGCATGCGCTTTATCCAGCGCTATGAAGTCAGCCCGGCTCAGGCATAATCCGGTTTTTGCCGGATGCACCTTCAGGAGACCTGCCATGAAAGCCTCTACCCTGATCTTCATCAGCCTCGCCGCGTTGGCGACCCAGGCCCAGGCCTCCAGCCCCGACGCCTGGATTGCCTACAACAAGGCCGTGCTGGCCAGTTGCACCAAGGCCAGCAGCCTCAAGAACGTGAAGCCGGTGGGCAATCCGGCACAATTCGATGACAAGATCGGCTACACCGCCGTGCTGCTGCATGGCCGCTACCCGCAGGCCCACATGAAAAACCAGCCGGGCACCGAACTGTGCCTGTACAACAAGAAGAGCAAGACCGCCGCCGTGACCGAGTGGGACTCGGTGATGCCGGCGCGCAGCAACTGAGGGACTGGCGCACAACTTGCTTCGACCCAGGTTCACGCGGTGACGGCGTGCCGGATTTGTGTCACCGCCCCAGCCTTTCCCTTGCCGTCGGTCGGTCCATGAACACCCATTTTTCCTGCGTAGGGTGCGGCAAATGCTGCACCGATCACCATGTCCCGCTGACCTTGGCCGAAGCCCGCCAGTGGGCGGCGGACGGCGGCCAGGTGATCGTCCTGGTGGAAGCTTTCCTGCCGAACGGCCTCGGCTTGCCGCAGGCCCAGCGCGAGCACGCGCAACGCCGTTCCTGGGGCGTTCCCAGCGGCAGCACCGAGGCCCGCGTGGCGATCACCTTCGCCGCCTACAACGTCGGCCCCTGCCGGAATCTTGACGAAGAGCAGCGCTGCCGGATCTACGAGCGCCGACCGCTGGTGTGCCGCATCTACCCGATGGAAATCAATCCGCATATCCCGCTGCGCCCCGAGGCCAAGGACTGCCCGCCGGAATCATGGCAGGCGGCCCAGCCGCTGCTGATCAGCGGCGGGCAACTGGTGGACGCCGATCTGGCGCGGATGATCGAGGACTCGCGCCAGGCCGACCGTGAGGATATCCAGGCCAAGGAGCTGATCTGCGAACAGCTGGGCATCCGCACCACGGCGCTCAAGGGCGACGGCTTCACCGCCTACCTCCCGCACATGCCGGCATTCGCGGCCGCCATTGACCAGGTACGGCAACTGACGTCCTGGCCGGCGGCGAGCGAATGGAGCTTTCATGTCTCCGGCCCGGCCATCACCGAGCAGTTGCAGGCGGCCGGGGCGCGGGTGGTGACTGAAGCGGCAACCACCTACGCGTTCATCGCCTTGCAGGCGGCCTGAGCCGTCAGCAACGCTTGCGCCAGAACTCCTGGGCCAGCGAGCGCAAGTCGTTCGCCAGCCCCGCTAAATCCCCCGAGTTGAGATGGCTCTGCTGGCCGACACTGACCAGCGCCTCGCAGGCATTGCGGATGCTGACGATATTGCGACTGATGTCCTCGCTGACGGAACTCTGTTCTTCCACCGCCGAAGCGATCTGCTGACTCATCGCGGTAATCCGGCTGACCCGCTGGCTGATCCCGGCCAGGGCATCGGCCGCCTGCTGGACCTGCTGCACACTGTCTTCGGCCTGCTGGCTGCTGTGTTGCATCACTTCCACCGCATTGCGCGCACCGTCCTGCAGATTGCTGATCATCCGCTGGATTTCGTTGGTCGACTGCTGCGTGCGCTGGGCCAGCCCGCGCACTTCGTCGGCCACCACCGCGAAGCCCCGGCCCTGTTCCCCGGCGCGAGCGGCTTCGATGGCGGCGTTGAGCGCCAGCAGGTTGGTCTGGTCGGCAATCCCGCGGATCACCTCCAGGACCGTGGAAATCTCGGTGCTATGGCTTTCCAGGTGCAGGATCACCTCGGTGGCGCGTGCCAGCTCGTTGGCCAGGCGCAGCACCGCGCTGCGGCTTTCGCCCACCAGTTGATGCCCCTCGCGGGTTTCGCTGCCGACCTGGTCGGCCGCCTCGGAGGCCTGCTGGGCATTGCTGGCGACCTGGGCGACGCTGGCGCTCATCTGCTGAATGGCGGCCGCCACCTGGTCGGTCTCGGCCTGCTGATCCAGGGTGCTGCCATGACTGCTCTGGATATGCCGGGCCAGCGCCTGGGCATGCCCGGACAGGCGCAGCGAGGCATCGTCGATGCGCCCCACCACGGCCCCGACCTGCGCCTCCAGCATGCTCAGGGCAAAACCGATCTGGCCGATCTCATCGCTGCGGCCGGTGTAGATCGCCTGGCTCAAGGGGTTGTCGGCGATCTCCCGGCCGCGTGCCGCCAGCCGGGAAAACGGGCGCAAGGACAGGTGGGTCAGCACCCCGACCAGCGCGCTCCCCAACACCCAGAGTCCCAGTTCAACCTCCAGCGACTGCCCACCGGCCCCGTGCCCCAGCGCCAGGACCAGCGCAAACGCGGCGCTGGCCTGCGCCCAGAGCCGGGTCTGCAGGCGCAGGCCGGGCAGGCGCTGGCGCCAGGGCAGACGCCCGCTACGCAACCAGCCGTACCAGCGCTCGGCGGCCTCGACCTGCGCGGCGTCGGGCCGGGTTCTCACCGACTGGTATTCGACGGTCTGACCATCGCGGGTCACCGGCGTGGCATAGGCACTGACCCAGTAGTGATCGCCATTCTTGCAGCGGTTCTTCACCAGGCCCATCCATGAGCGCCCACCCTTGAGGGTTTGCCACATGTGCGCGAAGGCCTCGCCAGGCATGTCCGGATGACGCAGCAGGTTATGCGGCGAGCCCAGCAGTTCCTCGCGGCTGTAGCCGCTGATCCTGATGAAATCGGCATTGGCGTAGGTAATCGTGCTGTCCAGATCGGTGGTCGAAAGAATGTTGGCATCAAAGGCGACGTCGACATTTCGCCCGGTAATCGGGAGATTGATCTTCATGGAAGCGCGCTCGGAGGGTTGAGAGGAGTCGGCAGCGCGTCGACTCTAAGCGCACGGAAAAGCAAAACACTGATCCAGCTCAGGTTCTTGGCATTTAGCCATGAACCTGATGAGGGGCCCTGTCAGCCGATGGACGCGCTGACAGGGAGGACAGGCGGGGAACTCAGCGCTTGCCCATGGAGCGACGCGTGCCGTTGGGTGCGCGACCCGGTCTCTCGTGGTGGCCGTCCTTGCCGTTTTTCTGGTGCCAGGCCTGGCCGGTCTTTTTCGCCGCGGCGAACTCGGCGGGCTTGAACGGAAAACTGAAGGCCGGGATCACCGGCTTGTCGCTGACCGCCA
This sequence comes from Pseudomonas sp. Mn2068, assembly GCF_049319725.1. Taxonomy (NCBI): domain Bacteria; kingdom Pseudomonadati; phylum Pseudomonadota; class Gammaproteobacteria; order Pseudomonadales; family Pseudomonadaceae; genus Pseudomonas; species Pseudomonas sp. Mn2068. Next base: position 153,489 of record NZ_JBMOUG010000004.1, read on the forward strand.
GCTCAGCCTCGACCACAGGCTCTTCATCCGGGTGGGTGGAAACGGACGGTTGTTCAGGGGAAGTCATGGAAGCTCCGAAAAGGCGGGACGGATCAGGTCGAACCGAAAGACCGCAGTATACCTGCGAGCGCCCTGCCCGCGCCGCCGCCAGCGGTCATTTATAGAACAAATCGACCACCACCCCGGCCGAGAACGGCCCGGCCTTGGGCTGGGCGCTGTGCCACAACAGTTCGGCGTCGAACTGGGTCATGGCGGCCTGGGTGTCGCCCAACAGCTCGGCCAGGTGGAAGGAGCGGTTGTATGGAATCACCCCGCCGCCCGCCCTGACGATGCGGATGCCGACACCGTCGTTGCCGCTGGGGATCAGCAACTCGCCGGCCAGGGTGCCCGATACCGGCTTCAGCCGTGCGTCCAGGCTGAAGGCGCTGTCGCAGGTGCGGCTGGTATGCAGGGCGAACGGTCGCCGTTCGGCCACCTGCCCCACGACCACGTTCTGGATGGCGATCCGCCCGAAATCGACGGTGTCCGGGATCACCTGCAATTGCGCGTCACAGGCCACGAAGCGCAGGCCGCCGAGGTTGTTGATCACATAGTTGAGCGAGTCGCCAAGGGGACCCGGCCCGCTGCCGCCGTCGAGCTGGAACAGGCGGTAATCCTGCAAGCGGCTGGCCACTCCCGACGGCGGCGTCGGCCCGAACTTCTCGATAAACACCGAAAAGCCCAGGTTGAAACTCAAGGCGCCACAGGCCTGCACGTCGACACAGGCCGGCACGCTACGGCCGGTGGCGATACGCCCGTTGCTCTGGCGATGATCGACCCCTTCGTGGCTCAGGCCGACACGAATCCCCTGGCCGACCACCTGATGGGCCGGGTTCAGATGGATATAGATCTCTTCCTGGGGCCCCGGCTGGCCGCCCCTGGCACAGTCCACCGCCAGGTTGACCGGCTCGGAACGCCAGACCACCGTGCCGTTGGGCGCCGACGCGGGAATCGCCACGGTGCTGCCGAGATCGGCACTGGCCACCAGCGAACCGCTGCCTTGCAAGGTACAACTGAGGGCAAAACAGCTGGCCGGGCTCAGCAGCCCGAGCAGCAACAAGGCACGCGGCCAGGTGAGATGAAGCGTCTTGGTCATGGGGAGGTCCGTTCTGCAAGGGAGGAAGCGTCGCCCAGCAGCGACGCACTGAAAGGGATGCCGACATCGAAGCGGGCGCTGTAGGCGCGCTGGCCGCCGTAGTCGGTCAGGGCGTTGAACCGCAGCAGGCGCTGCTGGCTGGCCATGGCACGGGTTGCCAGCAGCACTTCCCGGTGTTCTCCCGGCGGCACCAGCAGGTCGTCGCCCAGCGGATGAGTGCCTTGCTCGCCGGCCAGTTCAAGGCTCAATAGCGCGGCATGAAAGGCCGTCGGGTTCTCCACTTTCAACCGCGGCACGCCGCTGGCATCCGGTTCCAGGACCCAGCGCAGCCGCTCCGGCGTGAGCGCCGGATCGCCGGCCAGCCCCGGCGGCCGGAACAGCACATTGATCCGCTGGCGGATGGCAATGCTCAACTGGCTGTCGCCGGGACGCACCCGGGGGATTTCCATCACATAGAGGTGCAGCAGCGACTCATGCTCCGTCGGCATCCCGCGCCCTTCATACATCAGTCGCAAGGCTTGCCGACCATCGGGCGCCAACCGCGAAATCGGCGGGGTCAGCACAAAGGGCAGGTCTTTCGCCCCACCGGCGTCTTCCCGCGACTCCAGCCAGGCTTGCAGCAGCACCTCCTGGCGCCCGCGGTTGCGGGCCTCGATGCTCACGTCGGTAAAGCGCCCGTCGAACACCAGCCGCGTACCGCTCAGGGACACCGTGGCCTGGGCCGGCGCCGCCGAAACCAGGCTCAACGCCAGGAGCAACGCCTGTACAGGTTTCATTGGCAGACCCCCTTGACCCGGTCATAGGCCAGTTGCGGATCCCGTGGCGGCAGGCGGAAATGGAACTGGCAGCCTTGCCCCGACCATTTCACCTGCAATGTCCCCTCCTCCCGGTCGCTGAGCACCAATGCGCGGCTGGTCGGGTCGACCACCGCCAGCGACTTGCCCTCGGCATCCTGGACGCTGGCCCCCAGCGGTAACGCGCTGCCATCGGCCAGGCTCAGCTCGAACTGCACCCGGCGACCGGCACTGGCGTTGAAACGCACCAGGGTCGACGAACCCCGACGCGGCACCACCTGGGCGATGGCGTTCTCGACCTCGACGTCCGCGCCCAGGTCACGGGTATCCAGGCTGATCCAGTTGGCGCGGTAAGGCTGGGCATACGGCAGCACCGCATAACCATTGCCTGCGGTCTCGACGCCGCTGAAGTTGTTGAAACGCGCGCCGCGCACACCCGGCACCTCGACCAGTGCGAAGGTGTCGCCCAGCGATTGCCCGAGGTTCACGCCTCCGCCGTGGGCGACCAGCGAGCCACGGGCACCGATGTTCCAGCTGTTGAAATCCTGGCCGTGGCTGTAGCCGGCCTCGAAGCGCCCGACCGAGGTCGTCGCGTTGACACTGGCGGAGCCGGCGCGGGCCCCGGAACCGTCATTGCCGGCCAGCACCGAGTAGAACGCATTCTGCTCCAGCACGCGCCCGGTCAGGCCGGCCATGACACTGGAGTCGCCCTGGTTGTCGCGTACCGCCGTCAGCGAGGCACGGGTCGAGCTTTCATGACGTCCCAGCGGCAGCGACAGCGTCAGGGTGAACTGATGATCGGTGTCGACCTTGCCATTGATATCCATCGCCTGGGTCCGATCCACGGAGAGACTGTAGCTGAGGTCGCGCCAGTAGCCGCCATAGGTCGCGTTGAACTGGCGGGACTTGCCCGGCAGGTTCCAGAAGCGCTGTTCAAGGGCGGTGAAGCTGAAGGTACCGTTCGCCACGGGCTGGCTGAGGGTGATATCGAAACGGTCGCGGGCCCGGCCGATCTGGTTCTGCGCCAGATGGCTGCGCTCGTCCACATGCTGGTCGAAACTGCGGTAGTGCTCGCTGGAGTAGCGATAGCCGGCCAGGGCAAAGGTCGTCCGCGTGGCATTCAGGGTATTGGCATAACGCAGGCGCACGCTCTGCCCGCCGATATCGGTAGTGGCCTGGCGGCTGACCGAGTGGGTCAGGTCCGCCGACACCGCGCCCAGTCCCGTGTTGACCCCCAGGCCCAGGTTGCTGGCCTGGAAATCCTCGGCCAGTTGCACGCCGCCGAAGCCGGTGATCAGCTCGCTCAGCCCGTAGATCAGCGTGGTGCTGGCAAACCCCGGGTTCTCGTCCCGATCGTCGTTGCTGTCATATTGCCCGGCCTCGACGCTGTAGCTGAAGGTGCCCTTGGGCAGCATCAGGGGCAGCGACGCGAACGCCTGGATAAAGGTGCGACGGCGACCGTCCGCCTCGATCACCGTCACCAGCAGGTCGCCATTGGAACCGCTGGGGTAGAAGTCACTGATCTCGAACGGTCCGGGTGGCACGTTCGAGCTGTACAGCAGGTAGCCGTTCTGGCGAATCTCCACCGTCGCATTGCTTTCCGCCACGCCACGGATGGTCGGCGCATAGACCCGCTCGCTGTCGGGCAGCATGCCGTCGTCCGAGGCTACCTGGGCACCGCGAAACCGTATGCTGTCGAAGACCCGCGAGTCGCTGTAGGTCTCGCCGAGGGTCAGTTGGCCTTTCCAGGCGGTCAGGTCGCGCTGGGCATAGGTCTGGTTGCTGGTGAAATGCGAGGATTGCCGGTCCGAGTGCACCAGCGAGGACTCGTTGCGCAAACGCCAGGCGCCGAGGTTCAGGCCATTGCGCAGGCCCAGGTAATAGCTGTCGCTTTTCTGTCGATCGAGTTCGCGGCGATTGCCGCTGAAGCTGTAGCTGATGAAACCGCTGTTGACCCCCTCGTCCCACAGCTCCGGCGACAGGTAGCCCCTGGCGCTGCGGCGCAGTGCGATCTGCGGGACGCTGAGGTTGAGCGCCAGGGTATTGGGTTGGTAGTCGACACTGGCCTGGTCCAGTTTGCCGAGATCGAAACAGTGCTCGGGGGCAGCCTGGGAGGGCAGTTCGACCAAGGCCTTGAGGCGCTCGGCGTCGAGCCCCAGATCCTCCAGCAGGGCCAGGGTCAGGCAGGGTTCCACGCGCCCGCTGAGCGTATCGCGGCTGAAGCGCACATCCCGGCGGGCACTGAGTACACGGTTCAGGTAGATGTCCACCCGATAGAGGCCGGGCAAGACGCTGTTGCCCTCCAGGAACGCCTTGATATCCGCCGGCTGCTCGCCGCCATGGATAAAGGCGGTATTGAACCTGACAGATTCGCCGGCCGACTCCACAACGGCCGGATCCGCAAAAGCCAGGTCCGGCACCAGCAGGCACAAGCCCAGAGGTATGACGGCCTGGCGATTCACGCTCTGCAACAGGGGGCGTGTCGCGGCCTCCCTTTTCCCACGACACGATGACACCAGAACTTCCTTTGTTCTTCGATAAAGCCAGTCCATTTGCAACCTTCACTCAATGTCTCGAGATGTTTGTTAAAGGCGAACGCCTACGCGCACGGACTCTTGCGAGGGTGCGACGCACTTGAAATTGAAAGAGATGCCCGGTGCGAGTGCGCTAATTCTCGACCCACAGGGCCTGGCCGCTTTTCCAGTCGCGACTGGAAAGCTGATAAGGCACGACGGCCCCATGGTCATTGATGCTCTTGAAGCTCAGTCGCGCCTGTTGCTCCGTCACGGGAGCGGGTAGCTCGAACACCTGCGCCTGTCCGGGAGCCAGCATCGCGTTCTTGCGGTGCAGCAGGCGGGCCGTGGTGCCGAACAGTTCGATATCCACCAGGCTGACATGGAACGGTCCGGGATTGCTCACCGCCAGCGTGCCGTCGGGCTTCAGGCGCCAGCGCAATTGCCGGGGCGCCTGCTCCGGATCGGCCATCAGCTGACGGGGACGATAGAGCACCTTGATCCGCTGGCGAATGCCGATCTGCAGCACATTCTCCTGCTCGCTTGCCTGCGGTATTTCCTGGACATTCAACCAGAACAGCGATTCGCGGTCGGTAGGCATCTCGACGCCCGAATGGATGACCCGCACCGTTTGCCGCCCGCCTCCGGACAGCGGCACCAGGGGGGGGACAACGGCAAAGGGCAACTCTCCCGCCGCGGGATCCTCGGCCTCCAGCCAGGACTGCAACAGGATCGTCGAGCGGTTCTTGTTCAAGACACTGAGCACGGCTTCCTTGTGCTGCGCCGGGTACACCAGACGCGTGGCATTAAGCACGATCCCGGCCTGCGCATGGACTCCTGTCCACACGACCAGGGCCATGCCGATCATCGACGTCATCAACTTGCACATGTTGCGACCCATCTATAGCCAATAAAAAAACGGAGCTTTGCAGCTCCGTTCGAGACAACCACTCAGTTGTAGGTCAGTACGAAGGGCACTGTACCGGTGGCCGCACCTGGCACCGTCGCCACGCCGTTCTTCACGAACACCGCCCGCAGGGACAGGGTGCCGCTGGAACCGCTGCCGCTGGGCTGGAGAATGCCGTCGATGGTGTCGGTGGGGTCCTGGATATTCAGGAAGTTATCGTTGTCCCGGCGTATCAGGCCGATGCCCACGCCCTTGGCCGCACCGGCCGTGGTCAGCAGGTAGGGATCGTTCTGATCGACCTGGGCCGGACGGAATGACATGTGCACGCTGTTTTCCGCCGCCGGTTGCAGGCAGGTCACCAGCAGATCGATGTCCTTGGCCGTGCCCAGGCGGGATTCGGTACGGTTGCCGATATCGGCGAAGGAAACACGCCCGAGGTCGACCGGAATGTTGTCAGCGGACCCGCCGCCGGACGACACATCGCAACTGGTATTGGTCAGTGCACCGGTAAAGTTCAGCGTGCCACCGTTGGCGGCGAGGGCGGAGCCAGTCACGCCCAGGGCGGCACCCAATAAAGCCAACGTCAGGGAAATCTTTTTCATGCGAACACAATCCTTCGAGTTAATCGTTTGTACCCATCACTTGGGTGGCGGCCAATATAGTCGTCGATCGTGAATCGAACTATCAGACCCGGCCTGATTCAGGGTGCCGATTTAACGCGAAAACAGGACATCTGCCTCTGTCAGAGAAACATGTCATTCGACGGACACAGAAAAATGACCCGGAGAGTGTTTAAGATTAAAAACAGAAAGATGAAAATCGTCGAATTTAAACACTCGCAAGCCAACTCCCTGAAACTTTCCAGGGAAATTTTAATTATATCGATCAGACAGTTGCTTGTACTGATCACCAGCGCCGTGGCGCAGAGTCAACTTGACGCCGGATATTTCAGGGGACGCCGCCCGACTCTATACAGTCCAGGCAGCGCTTATGCTTCGCCACACGTACAGTTCTACAGGTACGTGATCACCACAATGCCCTTGGGCGAGACCGTGGTGATGCTGGAAGCCCCGTTCGACAAGGGTTGGTAACTTGCATTGAAGGGCCGGGCGCCACCGCTGCAGGCATTGTCAGCGGTGTCGACCGACACCACGACACCCGGCGCTACCTGGATATGTTGTGAAGCACCACGGGCATTTGCCGAACCCGCGGACGACACTTCGCATGCGGCCTCGACGATCTGCCCGGTAAAACGAATCTGCCCGCTGTTGGGCGTGGCCGCCTGTACAGTGGAACAAACTCCCATCAACAACAAGACACCCAACACCGATAGTGTGTATTTCATATCAAGTACTCCCAAACCAGGGGAACCCCTTATCAAGTAAAGCCCACTTGCAAGCATTCCACTGAAAAACGGGGAATATCCGTAGGACTTTTTATATTCGATTAAACACGCCACTATCCTGATAGCACTTCTGCGCGAAGCACATATCTTTGAAAAACAAGCCATTGAACAAACAGTGGTACTTACCGGGTTATCGTCCCTTATGGCGGTTCCTTTAATGGCCGCCCCGCCCTTTCGTTTCTGGCCTCGCCCCGGCCCTGGCTGACAGCCCTGTCAGTTAGCTGTCACCGTGCTGACCGGGTCGCGGGGTTATAAAGAGGCTACTGTTCTGCCAGCATTCACCTTCCCATTCCTTGTCCCGGCGTTTTGACAGCATGCACATCCAGAAAAAAACCGTGTTGGGCCTTGTCGTGATCCTGGTGGTGGCCGCCGGGGCGACCTGGGCGCTGACCCGTCCCGCCCATACCAAGCAGGCCGGCAACGTGGCGATACCGGTCAAGGTGGTCAACGTCGCGCAACGGGATGTGCCGCGCTACGCCAGCGGTATCGGTACGGTGCTGTCGCTGCACAGCGTGGTGATCCGGCCACAGATCGACGGCATCCTGACCCGGCTGCTGGTCAAGGAAGGCCAACTGGTCAAGGAAGGTGACCTGCTGGCGACCCTCGACGATCGTTCGATCCAGGCCAGCCTGTCCCAGGCCAGGGCCCAACTGGCGCAGAGCCAGGCACAGTTGCAGGTGGCGGAAATCGACCTCAAGCGCTACAAGCTGCTGACCGTCGACAACGGTATTTCAAAACAGACCTACGATCAGCAACAGGCACTGGTCAATCAGCTCAGGGCCACCGCCCAGGGCAACCAGGCGGCGATTGCCGCCGCCCAGGTGCAACTCTCTTACACCCAGATCCATTCGCCGGTCACCGGCCGGGTCGGTATCCGCGCCGTGGACGAAGGCAACTTCCTGCGCATGAGCGATGCCCAGGGCCTGTTCTCCGTGACCCAGATCGACCCGATCGCTGTGGAGTTCTCCCTCCCCCAGCAGATGCTGCCGACCCTGCAAGGGTTGCTCGGTGCCGCCAAACCGGCCACGGTGGATGCCTACCTGGGTGACGACGGACATACCGGCACCCTGCTCGGCGCCGGCCACCTGACGCTGATCGACAACCAGGTCGCGGCCACCACCGGCACGATCAAGGCCAAGGCCGAATTCAGCAACCCGACCCAGAAGCTCTGGCCGGGCCAACTGGTGAATATCAAGATCCAGACCGCCCTCGACCAGGATGCCCTGGTCGTGCCGCCGTCGGTGGTGCAACGCGGGCTGGACGGTTACTTCGTCTATCGGATCAAGGACAAGGGCGTGGAAATCGTCCCGGTGCAAATGCCCTACCAGGACAGCGACCTGAACATCATCACGGGCGTGCGGGCCGGCGATGTATTGGTCAGCGATGGCCAGTCGCGGCTCAAGCCCAGCTCGCAGGTCGAAATACTCGGCGAACCCAAGCTGGCTGAACAGGCCGTGGCGGTGGAGCCCAAGCCATGATCAAGGAAAGTCGCGGTGTCTCCGCCTGGTGCATCGATCACCCGGTGGCGACCATCCTGCTCACCTTCGCCCTGGTCCTGCTCGGGTTGATCGCTTTCCCGCGCCTGCCCCTGGCGCCCTTGCCGGAAGCTGAATTCCCGACCATCCAGGTCTCCGCCCAACTGCCCGGTGCCAGCCCGCAAACCATGGCGTCCTCGGTGGCGACACCGCTGGAAGTGCAGTTCAGTGCCATCCCAGGCATGACCCAGATGACCTCCAGCAGCGCCCTCGGCTCGACCACGCTGACGCTGCAGTTCACCCTCAGCAAGAGCATCGATACCGCCGCCCAGGAAGTCCAGGCGGCGATCAACACCGCCTCGGGCAAGCTGCCCAAGGACATGCCGACCCTGCCGACCTGGCGCAAGGTCAACCCGGCCGACAGCCCGGTGCTGATCCTCAGCATCAGCTCGAGCCGGATGCCTGGCACCGAATTGAGCGACTACGCCGAAACCCTGCTGGCACGCCAGCTCAGCCAGATCGACGGCGTCGGCCAGATCAACATCACCGGCCAGCAGCGCCCGGCGATTCGCGTCCAGGCCTCGGCCGACAAGCTGGCGGCCATCGGCCTGACCCTGGCGGACATCCGCCTGGCGATCCAGCAGACCAGCCTCAACCTGGCCAAGGGCGCGCTCTACGGCAAGTCGAGCATTTCCACCCTGTCGACCAACGACCAGCTGTTCCAGCCGGAGGAGTACGGCCAGCTGATCGTCTCCTACAAGAACGGCGCGCCCGTCCAGCTCAAGGACGTGGCCCGGGTGATCCGTGGTTCCGAGGACGCCTATGTGCAAGCCTGGTCCGGCGACGAGCCGGGCGTGAACCTGGTGATTTCCCGTCAGCCGGGGGCCAACATCGTCGAGACCGTGGACCGCATCCAGGCCGCCCTGCCGGGCCTGGAAGCCATGCTCCCGGCCTCGGTGCAGGTCAAGGTGCTGATCGACCGCACCCAGACCATCCGCGCCTCGCTGCATGAAGTGGAAATGACCCTGCTGATCGCCATCCTGCTGGTGGTGGCGGTGATGGCGCTGTTCCTGCGCCAGCTGTCGGCGACCCTGATCGTCTCCGCCGTGCTCGGCGTCTCGCTGGTGGCCAGCTTCGCCCTGATGTACGTGATGGGCTTCAGCCTGAACAACCTGACCCTGGTGGCGATCGTCATCGCCGTGGGCTTCGTGGTGGACGACGCCATCGTCGTCGTGGAAAACATCCACCGTCACCTCGAGGCCGGCGACGGCATGCGCGAGGCGGCGATCAAGGGCGCCGGCGAGATCGGCTTTACCGTGGTGTCCATCAGCTTCTCGCTGATCGCCGCGTTCATTCCGCTGCTGTTCATGGGCGGCGTGGTCGGCCGGCTGTTCAAGGAATTCGCCCTGACCGCCACCTCGACCATCCTGATTTCGGTGGTGGTTTCGCTGACCCTGGCCCCCACCCTAGCCGCGCTGTTCATGCGTGCCCCGGTGCATCACGAACATTCGAAAGCGACCTTCGGCGAACGCCTGCTGGCCGTCTACGAGCGCAACCTGCGCCGCGCCCTGGCACGCCAGAAAACCATGTTCGGGCTGTTCTGCGTGACCCTGTGCCTGGCCATCGCCGGTTATGTGTTCATTCCCAAGGGCTTCTTCCCGGTCCAGGACACCGGCTTCGTCCTCGGCACCACCGAGGCCGCCGCCGATGTGTCCTTCACCGATATGGTCGCCAAGCACAAGGCGCTCGCCGAGATCGTCGCGGCCGACCCGGCGGTGCAGGCGTTCTCCCATTCGGTGGGCGTCTCGGGCAGCAACCAGACCATCGCCAACGGCCGTTTCTGGATCGCCCTCAAGCCACAGGACCAGCGGGACGTGTCCGCCAGTGCCTTTATCGATCGCATCCGTCCGCAACTGATGAAGATCCCCGGCATCGTCCTCTACCTGCGGGCGGGCCAGGACATCAACCTCAGTTCCGGGCCGAGCCGGGCCCAGTACCAGTACGTGCTCAAGAGCAACGACGGTGACACGCTCAACACCTGGACCCAGCGCCTGACCGAGAAACTGCGGGCCAATCCGGCGTTTCGCGACCTGTCCAACGACCTGCAGCTGGGCGGCAGCATCACCCACATCAACATCGACCGCAGCGCCGCCGCGCGTTTCGGCCTGACCGCCAGCGATGTCGACGAAGCCCTCTACGACGCCTTCGGCCAGCGCCAGATCAACGAGTACCAGACCGAGACCAACCAGTACAACGTGATCCTCGAACTGGACGCCGCCCAGCGCGGCAAGGCCGAAAGCCTGAACTACTTCTACCTGCGCTCGCCCCTGACCGGCGAAATGGTCCCGCTGTCGGCCCTGGCGCGCTTCGACGTCCCCACCAGCGGCCCGCTGTCCATCGCCCATGACGGTATGTTCCCGGCCGCCAACCTGTCGTTCAACCTGTCACCCGGCGTGGCCCTGGGCGACGCGGTGCTGATGCTCAACCAGGCGAAGAACGAAATCGGCATGCCGGCGTCCATCAGCGGCAGTTTCCAGGGCGCGGCCCAGGCCTTCCAGAGTTCCCTGGCCAGCCAGCCGTGGCTGATCCTCGCCGCGCTGGTGGCGGTCTACATCATCCTCGGGGTGCTCTACGAGAGCTTCGTGCACCCGCTGACGATCATCTCCACCCTGCCGTCCGCCGGCCTCGGTGCACTGATCATGCTGTGGCTGCTGGGCCAGGACTTCTCGATCATGGCGCTGATCGGCCTGGTGCTGCTGATCGGTATCGTGAAGAAGAACGGCATCCTGATGATCGACTTCGCCCTGGAAGCCCAGCGTGGCGGGCTCACACCGGAGGAAGCGATCTACAAGGCCTGTATCACCCGGTTCCGCCCGATCATCATGACCACCCTGGCCGCCCTGCTCGGCGCCCTGCCGCTGATGCTCGGCCACGGCACCGGCGCCGAGTTGCGCCAGCCCCTGGGTATCGCCGTGGTCGGCGGCCTGCTGGTGAGCCAGGCGCTGACGCTGTTCACCACACCCGTCATATACTTGTGGCTCGAGCGGCTATTCCATCGGCCCCAACCGGCAAGCGTGCCGGCGATCACTCATTGAGGCTGGTTCATGCGTGTCCTGATTATCGAAGATGAAGAGAAGACCGCCGACTACCTGCATCGTGGCCTGACGGAACAGGGTTACACCGTCGACCTCGCGCGCGACGGTGTCGGTGGGCTGCACCTGGCGCTGGAAAGCGACTACGCGGTGATTATCCTCGACGTGATGTTGCCGGAGCTGGACGGCTTCGGTGTGCTCAAGGCGCTGCGGGCGCGCAAGCAGACGCCGGTGATCATGCTCACCGCCCGCGAGCGCGTCGAGGATCGCATCCGCGGCCTGCGCGACGGCGCCGACGACTACCTGGGCAAGCCCTTTTCCTTTCTCGAACTGGTAGCGCGCCTGCAGGCGCTGACCCGACGCAGCGGCGGCGGCCACGAGCCGGTACAGATCAGCGTCGCCGACCTGTGGGTCGACCTGATCAGCCGCAAGGCCAGCCGTGCCGGCACCCGCCTGGACCTGACCGCCAAGGAGTTCTCGCTGCTCAGCGTGCTGGCCCGGCGCCAGGGCGAAATCCTGTCGAAGACGGCGATTGCCGAGATGGTCTGGGACATCAACTTCGACAGCGACGCGAATGTCGTCGAGGTGGCGATCAAGCGCCTGCGCGCCAAGCTCGATGGGCCGTTCGAACAGAAACTGCTGCACACCATCCGCGGCATGGGCTATGTGCTGGAGAGCCGTGGTGTCGAGTAACTCCATCGCCCTGCGCCTGAGCGGGATGTTCAGCCTGGTGGCGATGCTGGTGTTCCTGCTGATCGGCGGGGCCCTGTACCAGCAGGTCGACAAGGGCCTCGGCCTGCTGCCCGAGGCCGAACTGGATGCGCGCTACAGCGTGCTCGAGTCCTCGCTCAATCGCTTCGGCACCCCGGACCACTGGGTGAAGATCAACGCCAAGCTCAAGCAACTGGGCGAGGAAGACAAGCGCATCCGCTTCTGGGTGGTCAGCAGCGATCCCAACTATGAGTACGGCAACCCCGACGCGCAGATCCGCGCCTTCGCCGCCGGCCCCAAGGGCATGCGCGACCTGCGCCTGCCGGGACACGCCTATCCGTTCAAGGTCCTGCTCAACACCATGCCGGCCAAGGACCAGCGGCCGCCGCTGCAGTTCCTGATCGCCATCGATACCGAGACGTTCTGGCAGACCCAGCATCAGTTGCTGATCGCCCTGATCAGCCTGGCCATCGTCGGCGTGCTGCTGGCTTCGGCCCTGGGCTACTGGGTCGCACGAATCGGCCTCAAGCCGCTGATCAAGCTGTCCCAGGAAGCCCGCAAACTGGCGCCGCCGCGGCTGACCGGACGCCTGCAACTGTCGCCGCTGCCGCCGGAACTGAGCCAGTTCGTCAACTCCTTCAACTCGACCCTGGAACGGGTGGAGCAGGCCTATTCGCGGCTGGAGTCGTTCAATGCCGATGTGGCCCACGAACTGCGCTCGCCACTGACCAACCTGATCGGCCAGACCCAGGTGGCCCTGACCCGCGGGCGTTCCGCCGAGCATTATTTCGAGGTGCTGCAATCGAACCTCGAAGAGCTGGAGCGCCTGCGTTCGATCATCAACGACATGCTCTTCCTCGCCAGCGCCGACCAGGGCAGCAAGGCCACCAAGCTGATCAGCACCTCGCTGGCGGCGGAGGTCGCAACGACCCTGGACTACCTGGATTTCATTCTCGAGGACGCTCAGGTACGGGTCGAAGTCAGCGGCGATGCCCAGGTGCGGATCGAGATCGCCCACCTGCGCCGGGCCCTGATCAACCTGCTGAGCAACGCAGTGCAACACACCGCGCCCGGCCAGGCGATCACCGTGCGCATCGAGCAGGAGGGCGGACGGGTGGCGATCGCCGTATCCAACCCCGGGGAAACCATCGCCAGCGAACACCTCTCGCGCCTCTTCGAACGCTTCTATCGCGTCGACGCCTCGCGCAGCAACAGCGGCGCCAACCACGGCCTGGGCCTGGCCATCGTCAAGGCAATCGCACTGATGCATGGCGGCGACGTGTTCGTGCGCAGCGGCGACGGCAGCAATACCTTCGGTATCTACCTGCCGGCCTGAGCGATGCTCCCCGAAAATCCCGAGGGCCGGCCCCCAGCCCCCTGAAACTGGCCTTTTTCTTGCCTGGGATCTGTATATGCGTCAATAAACCTCGCAATCGAGAACGCCACCATCAATCACCGCCCGGCAAAACCCTCCAACCCGCAGATGTTGCTGATACTGGGTAGCACGCTGACGGTCATTGCCATGACGGCTATCGTCACCTACCTGCTGGTACGGGAACGCGCCGATGCCGCTCAGGCCGCCGCCCGGGCGGCGAGCAATATCGTGCAACTGATCGATGCCGATGTGCTGCGCAACGTGGAACTCTACGACCAGGCGGTCCAGGGCCTGATCGCGGCTTCGCAACGCCCGGACCTGGTGGGGATCCCCCCCGAGGTCCGCCATCTCGCGCTTTTCGACCGGGCCTCGAGCGCCTCCCACAGAGGAGATGTCCTGCTGCTCGATCGCCAGGGCGATGTCATTGCCGACTCGCTATCGGTCACGCCGAGGGTCGCCAATTTCTCCGACCGTGAGTACTTCCAGATTCACAAGGACAATCCGGACCCGAAACTGACGATCACCGGCCCCTTCAAGGCCCGTCGAGCACCGCATTTCTGGCTCCTGGGTTTCAGCCGCCGGCTCTCCACGCCAGACGGGGAATTTCTCGGCGTTGCCACTGCCGCGTTGCGCCTCAGTTATTTCGACGAGTTGTTCAAGTCGCTGGACATCGACAAGGGTAGTTCAGTCAACCTGATCAGCGCGCAAGGTATTCTCCTCGCCCAGCAGCCACACATGGGCGAAGATCTGATCGGCAAGGACTTCAGCAAACGCCCCAACTTTCTCCGTATCATGAAAGAGGGCGAAGGCAGTTTTACCGGCATATCCAGCCTTGATGGTACCGAGCGGCTCTATACCTTTGCCAAAGTGGGCAAGTTGCCGCTGATCGTGGTCGTCGCGCTTTCCACCGATGGTGTCTACGCGGCCTGGAGACACACCGCCTCCCTGACCGGCCTCGCCACAGGCATTCTCTGTTTCATCCTGCTCTGGCTGACATGGCTGCTGTCACGGGAGTTGCGCCTGCGCCGGCGCGCCGAAAAGGCACTCGCCAAACTGGCGACGACCGACCCGTTGACCGGCCTGGCCAATCGTCGGGCGCTGGATGATGCGCTGCTACGTGAATGGGCCAGGGCGCGACGCTCGGGTAAACCGTTGTCGCTGCTGATGATCGATGCCGACCATTTCAAGGCCTTCAACGATCGCCATGGTCACCCGGTCGGTGATGAAGCGCTGAAGCGCCTGGCGAGGGTGATCAGCGACAGCATTCGCCGTCCTGGCGACATCGCGGCGCGTTATGGCGGCGAAGAGTTTTCCGTGATCCTGCCTGAAACCGACGCGCAAGGTGCCTTGAGCCAGGCGCAAAAGATCAGGACAGCCATGGCCGCGCTCCCCCCCTTCGGGGACGACAGCCAGACAATCACCGTCAGCATTGGCGTCAGCACCACTTCCCAGCCTTGCGAAGGCAGCGTGGAACAGCTGCTGCACACAGCCGATCGGGCGTTGTACCAGGCCAAGCACGATGGGCGCGACCGGGCGTTGCATATCCCTGTCGGCGGCTAAAAAAAACCGCCCGAAGGCGGCTTTTAAAAACAACAAAAGGAGAGAGTCGTTACACGGCCGCAACAGGACGCATGTAAGAGATCGGCGCGGTGCTGGCGTCTTCGAAGGTCACGACTTCCCAGGCATCGGTCTGCTCAATCAACTTGCGCAGGAGCTGGTTGTTCAGTGCATGGCCCGACTTGAAGCCCTTGAACTCACCAATCAGGCTATTGCCCAGCAGGTAGAGGTCACCAATGGCGTCCAGGATCTTGTGCTTCACGAATTCGTCTTCATAACGAAGGCCGTCTTCGTTCAGAACACCGTCTGCATCGACCACGATGGCGTTTTCCACGCTACCGCCGAGTGCGAGGTTGTGCTTGCGCAGGTACTCGATATCACTCATGAAACCAAAGGTCCGGGCGCGGCTGACTTCTTTTACGAACGAAGTGCTGGAAAAATCCACGCTGGCACTCTGGGTGCGGTCACGGAACACCGGGTGATCGAAATCGATCTCGAAGCTCACCTTGAAACCTTCGAAAGGCACGAAAGTGGCGCGCTTGTCGCCGTCTTCCACTGTGACTTCACGCAGGATGCGGATGAACTTCTTGGCTGCGTCCTGTTCTTCCAGGCCGGCAGATTGAATCAGGAATACGAAGGGTCCGGCGCTACCATCCATGATCGGGACTTCGGACGCGGAGAGCTCGACGTAGGCGTTATCGATGCCCAGGCCGGCCATGGCCGAGAGCAGGTGCTCCACCGTGTCCACCTTGACGTCACCATTGACCAACGTGGTCGACATGGTGGTTTCGCCAACGTTTTCCGCGCGCGCAGGAATCTGTACCACAGGGTCGAGGTCGGCGCGGCAAAACACGATGCCGGTGTCCACAGGCGCTGGCTTGAGGGTCAGGTAGACCTTCTCGCCGGAGTGCAGGCCGACACCTGTAGCACGGATAATATTTTTCAGGGTGCGTTGTTTAATCATGGCATGGGCCGCTTCAGCGCAAATTGCGAACAGGTATCAACAAAGGCTGGCGATGATAGCAGACCAGGCCTTTGCTGAACACCAATCACCCTAATACTCCTGATACATTCCATCAATCGGCCTGGCGACGCAGGAAAGCCGGGATATCCAGATAGTCCAGGTCGTCTTGCGGGTTCATCTTCGCGGCAGTCGCAGCACCGGCCTGGGCCTGGTTGCGCATGACGGTCGGACGGTCCAGGTCACGGTAGTTCACCGACGGCAGTTCCTGACGGGCAGGTGCTGGTGCGGCGGCGGACTGGGTGGTCTGCAGGGTATTGTCGATCACCTTGACCGGCTTCTCGATTTTCGCGCCCAGGCCGGTGGCGACCACGGTCACGTGCAGCTCGTCGCGCATGTCCGGATCGATAACGGTACCGACCTTGACCATCGCATGCTCGGAAGCGAAGGCTTCGATGATGCTACCCACGTCGGAGTACTCACCCAGGGACAGGTCAGGACCGGCGGTGATATTCACCAGGATGCCACGTGCGCCTTGCAGGTTCACGTCTTCGAGCAACGGGTTGCGGATCGCCGCCTCGGTGGCTTCGCGAGCACGGTTCGGACCGCTGGCGCAGCCGGTGCCCATCATCGCCATGCCCATTTCGCTCATCACGGTACGGACGTCGGCGAAGTCGACGTTGATCATGCCCGGACGCTTGATGATGTCGGAGATACCGCGAACGGCACCGGCCAGTACATCGTCGGCCTTGGCGAATGCCGACAGCAGGCTCGCGTCCTTGCCCAGGATGGTCAGCAGCTTCTCGTTGGGAATGGTGATCAACGAGTCGACGCTTTCACTCAGCGCGCGGATGCCTTCATCGGCGATCTGCATGCGCTTGCGGCCTTCGAACGGGAACGGACGGGTCACCACCGCAACGGTGAGGATGCCCATTTCCTTGGCCACTTCGGCGATGATCGGGGCTGCACCGGTACCGGTACCGCCACCCATGCCGGTGGTGATGAAGACCATGTTGGTGCCTTGCAGCACTTCAGCGATACGCTCGCGGTCTTCCAGGGCGGCCTGACGACCGACTTCCGGGTTGGCGCCAGCGCCAAGGCCCTTGGTCACGCCGGTGCCCAGTTGCAGGATGGTCCGCGCGCCGATGTTCTTCAGCGCCTGGGCATCGGTGTTGGCGCAGATGAACTCGACGCCTTCAATGTTGCTCTTGACCATATGGTTGACAGCGTTGCCGCCGCCACCGCCGACGCCGATAACCTTGATTACCGGACTTTGTGGGACGTTGTCTACGAGTTCGAACATGTTCCCTCTCCTTTCATTCTCTAGTTTTTTCGCCTACTTCTACTGCTTTGAAACTTTAAAAGTTGCCCTGGACCCAGCGCTTCAAACGCTCCAGCACAGGTGCTTTCTGTTCTTCATCGCGATAGTCGTTTCTGTTGCCGCCGTTGTAGCCGGACAGGGAAATGCCGTCCGACTGCTTTTGCAGCCCGTACAGCAACAGCCCCACCCCAGTTGAATAGATCGGGTTGCGGACCACGTCCGACAGCCCCTTGACCGTGTGCGGCACGCCCAGGCGCACCGGCATGTGGAAGATTTCCTCGGCCAGCTCGACCGCGCCTTCCATCTTCGAGGTGCCACCGGTCAGCACGATGCCGGCCGGGATCAGGTCTTCGTAGCCGCTGCGGCGCAGCTCGGCCTGGATCAGCGTGAACAGTTCGTCGTAGCGCGGCTCGACCACCTCGGCCAAGGCCTGGCGGGACAGCTCGCGCGGTGGACGATCGCCGACGCTCGGGACCTTGATGGTTTCACCGGCACCGGCCAGCTTGGCCAGGGCGCAGGCGTAGCGGATCTTGATCTCTTCGGCGTACTGGGTCGGGGTGCGCAACGCCATGGCGATGTCGTTGGTCACCTGGTCGCCGGCAATCGGGATCACCGCGGTGTGGCGGATCGCGCCTTCGGTGAAGATCGCGATGTCGGTGGTACCGCCGCCGATGTCCACCAGGCAGACGCCCAGCTCTTTCTCGTCGTCGGTCAGCACCGAGTAGGCGGAGGCCAGTTGCTCGAGGATGATGTCGTCGATTTCGAGGCCGCAGCGGCGCACGCACTTCTCGATGTTCTGGGCCGCGTTCACCGCACAGGTGACCACGTGGACCTTGGCTTCGAGGCGCACGCCGGACATGCCCAGGGGCTCGCGCACGCCTTCCTGGTTGTCGATCACGTAGTCCTGCGGCAGGGTGTGCAGGACCCGCTGGTCAGCCGGGATCGCCACGGCCTGGGCCGCGTCGAGGACGCGCTCGAGATCCGCCGAACTGACTTCGCGATCGCGGATCGCGACGATGCCGTGGGAATTCAGGCTGCGGATGTGATTGCCCGCCACGCCGACGAATGCCGAGTGGATCCGGCAACCGGCCATCAGTTGCGCTTCTTCTACCGCGCGCTGGATCGACTGCACGGTGGACTCGATATTCACCACCACGCCCTTCTTCAGGCCACGCGAAGGATGAGTACCGATACCGACGATTTCCAGCGTGCCATCGGCCGCGACCTCGCCCACCAGCGCCACCACCTTGGAGGTGCCGATATCCAGTCCGACGATCATTTTGCCGCTTTGCACGTTTGCCATGGTCCTGCCTCTTCTTAATTCTTCGCAACGGCGGGTTTGGCCGTCACGGGCGCCACAGGTTCCCGCCATCCGACGGCCAGGCCGTTGGAGTAACGCAGATCGATGCTGGCAATGTTCGTAATCTGTTCTTTCAACGTTTTTTCATAAATGGCAATGAAACGGCGCATCTTCTCGACCAGATGGTCGCGGCCCAACAACAACTGGATACCCGGCCCCGCGCTTCCTGCGCCGGTGGTCAGGAACCAGCTGCCCCGCTCACGCAGTTCCAGCCGGGCGATGGAGAAGCCCAGCGGGCGCAACATCTGACTCAGGACCTGGTACTGCTGCATCACCTGCTGCTGAGCCCGCTGCGGGCCGAACAGCTGCGGCAGATGTTCGTAGTTCGCCAGTTCCCGTGGCGCGAACGCCTGGCCCTGGTTGTTCAACAACGCCTCGTCGCCCCAGCGGGCCACCGGCAATTGCTCTTCCAGGCGGATCACCACCTGGTCCGGCCACACACGCCGGACCTCGGCGTGGGCGATCCACGGCATGGTTTCCAGCTCGGCGCGCATGCTCGCCAGGTCGATGGTGAAGAAGCTCGCCGCGACGTACGGCGCGATCCGCTGCTGCACCGCCTGCTGGCTGATGTAGCTGAGGTCGCCCTGGACGTTGATCTTGCTGATCGGCCGATCCGCATAGGGCAACAGGCGCTGGGCGCCCTCATAGGTGCCGAAGCCCAGGGCCACCAGCAACACCGGCCACATCAGGCGCTTCAGGAAGCCGAAATTGGCTTTTGGCAGGCGCACTGACATCGGCTCTTTAGCCACCATTCGGCTGGCACCCCGCGGCACCGGCTTGTTACGGCCGGAAGCGGGTGGCTGATGACGAATCTGCGCGCCGTGCATGGTTTAACCTCGCGGCTCTGATTGGCTGGCGGCATGAGCGGCAACGCTCTCGGCCAGGATCGCCAGCACCAGTTGCTGGAAATCCAGACCGGCCGCCCGTGCCGCCATCGGCACCAGACTGTGGTCAGTCATGCCCGGGGCGGTGTTGACTTCCAGGAACCAGAACTGCCCGTCGGCGTCCTGCATCACATCGGCACGCGCCCAACCGGCGATACCGAGCGCCTCACAGGCTTTCGCCGTGAGGTCCATCAGTTCTTTTTCCTTGTGACTGTCGAGGCCGCACGGGATCCGGTACTGGGTATCGGAAGCCAGGTACTTGGCGTCGTAGTCGTAGAACGAATGCGGGGTGCCGAGGGCGATCGGTGGCAGGATCTGCCCACGCAGGGTGGCGATGGTGAACTCCGGACCCTGGATCCATTGTTCGACCAACACTTGCGAATCGTAGGCGGCGGCGGCTTTCCAGGCGACGATCAACTCATCGACGCCGGTCACCTTGGCCATCCCAATACTGGAGCCTTCATGGGCAGGTTTGACGATCAAAGGGAAACCCAGTTCCGCGCCGGCGCGAATACAGTCGGCCTCCGAGCTCAACACGGCATGACGGGGCGTCGGAATCCCCAGGCTGTGCCAGACCTGCTTGGTACGCAATTTGTCCATGGCCAGGGCCGAAGCGAGAATGCCACTGCCGGTGTAGGGAATGCCCAGGCACTCCAGCAGCCCCTGCATGCTGCCGTCTTCACCGCCGCGGCCGTGAAGAATGATGAAGGCACGGTCGATCTTCTCGTGCAGCAGGCGCTGCAGGAAGTCGTCACCCACGTCGATGCCGAACGCATCGACACCAGCGCTCTGCAGGGCCTCGAGCACCGCATTGCCGGACTTCAGCGAGACTTCGCGCTCGGCGCTCTTGCCACCGAACAGCACGGCGACACGGCCGAAGGTCTTCGGCTCGAGGGTCGAGAACAGGTTGGCGTAGGCAGCGGTCATTTCGATTTCCCCGGGCTGACTGCGGCAACGGCGCCGGCGAACAACGAACTCTTGAGCAACTGCGGGGCGAGACCGCCGATATCACCGGCGCCCTGGCACAGCAGGATGTCGCCCGGCAGCAGCAACGGCTTGACCAGCGGGGCCAGTTCCACGCCACGCTCGATATAGATCGGGTCGAGCTGGCCGCGCTGACGGATGCTGCGGCACAGCTGGCGGCTGTCCGCCCCCGGGATCGGCTCTTCACCGGCCGGGTAGACTTCCATCAGCAACAACACATTGGCGTCGGCCAGCACCTGGACGAAATCGTCGTACAGGTCGCGGGTACGGGTATAGCGGTGTGGCTGGTAGACCATCACCAGGCGGCGTTCCGGCCAGCCACCGCGTACAGCCTTGATCACCGCCGCGACTTCGGTCGGGTGGTGGCCGTAGTCGTCGACCAGCATCACGCTGCCGCCGTCCACCGGCAATTCGCCGTAGACCTGGAAGCGCCGACCCACGCCCTGGAAGCCCGACAGACCCTGGACGATGGCCTCGTCGCTGATGCCCTCGTCGGTGGCGATGGCGATGGTCGCCAGGGAGTTCAGGACGTTGTGGTTGCCCGGCATGTTCACCGAGACGTTCAGCGGTTCGCGGTCACGGCGCAGCACGGTGAAGTGGGTCTGCATGCCAGCCTGGCGGATATTGATCGCGCGCACGTCGGCGTCTTCGTGAACCCCGTAGGTCACGGTCGGACGGGCGATCTGCGGCAGAATCTCGCGCACCACCGGGTCGTCCAGGCAGACCACGGCCAGACCGTAGAACGGCAGGTTGTGGAGGAACTCGACGAAGGTCTTCTTCAGTTTGTTGAAGTCACCTTCGTAGGTGTCCATGTGGTCGGCGTCGATGTTGGTGACCACCGCGACCAGCGGCTGCAGGTGCAGGAAGCTGGCATCGCTCTCATCGGCTTCGGCGATCAGGTAGCGGCTGGTGCCGAGCTGGGCATTGGTGCCCGCGGCATTCAGGCGGCCACCGATGACGAAGGTCGGGTCCAGGCCGCCGGCGGCGAACACCGAGGCGATCAGGCTGGTGGTGGTGGTCTTGCCGTGGGTACCGGCAACGGCAATCCCGTGGCGATAGCGCATCAGTTCGGCGAGCATCTCGGCCCGTGGCACCACCGGGATACGCCGCTCCAGGGCGGTCGCGACTTCCGGGTTGGATTTGTTCACGGCACTGGAAACCACCAGCACATCGGCGCTGGCGGCGTTCTCGGAACGGTGACCGATAAAGATCTGCGCGCCGAACGACTCGAGCCGGTCAGTGACCGGCGAGGTTTTCAGGTCGGAACCGGAGACTTCATAGCCCAGGTTCAACAGCACTTCGGCGATCCCGCACATCCCCACGCCGCCGATACCGACGAAGTGGATACGGCGGATACGGCGCATTTCCGGTTGCGGCATGGCTTTCTGATTCTCAACCATGGGCCACCTCCAGGCAGATCTCGACGACGGTGCGGGTAGCATCGGGCTTGGCCAGGCGGCGTGCGGTGCTCGCCATGGTGTTCAGTCGTTCCGGTTGCATCAAAACCTCTGTCAGGCGTGCCGCCAGGTCGGCGGCGCCAGTCGTTCTTTGCGGCAGCAGGAAGGCAGCGCCCTCCCCGGCCAAATATTCGGCATTGCGGGTCTGGTGGTCGTCGATCGCATGGGGCAAGGGCACCAGCAACGAGGGCAGACCGGCCGCAGCCAGTTCACTGACGGTCAAGGCGCCTGCGCGACAGACCACCAGGTCGGCCCAGCCATAGGCTTGGGCCATGTCTTTGATAAACGGCGCCACCTGCGCCTCGACGCCGGCCGCCTTGTAGCGTTCGGCGGTGACTTCGTCATGATTGCGGCCGGCCTGGTGGAAAACTTCCGGGCGGTATTCGGCCGGCACCTGGGCCAGGGCCTCCGGCAGCAACTTGTTCAACGGCTCGGCACCGAGGCTGCCGCCGAGGATCAGCAGGCGCGCGCGACGACCGGCGAGGGTCTGGCGCGGGGTTTCCAGGAACAGTTCGGTGCGTACCGGATTACCGGTGGTCCGACGTTTTCCAGAGGCGCCGAAGGTGTTCGGGAAAGCTTCGCAGACCCGGGCCGCCAAGGGCACCAGCAGCCGATTGGCGGTACCCGCCACGGCATTCTGCTCATGCACGATCACCGGTACGCCGGCCATGCGCGCGGCAACTCCACCCGGGCCGGTGACATAACCACCGAAGCCCAGCACGCAGACCGGCTGCAACTGGCGGATCACCTTGCGCGCCTGCCAGACGGCTTTGAGCAGGACGAACGGCGCCTTGAGCAGCGACAGCTTGCCTTTGCCCCGCAGCCCCGTGACGTTGATCAGGTGCAGCGGCAATCCGGCAGCCGGTACCAACTCGTTTTCGATGCCCCGTGGCGTGCCCAGCCAATGCACGGTGTAGCCCCGCGCCTGGAATTCGCGGGCACAGGCCAGCGCCGGGAACACGTGGCCACCGGTACCGCCGGCCATGATCAATACGTTAGCGCCCATGGGGAGTGTCCTCCGCAAAGTCGCTTTCATCGAATTCCATCTCTTCGCTGCCCAGGTGGGTTCGACTCTCCCACTCGATACGCAGCAACAGGCCGAGACAGGCACAGCAGATCACCAGCGAGCTGCCGCCATAACTGAGGAACGGCAAGGTCAGGCCCTTGGTCGGCAGCAGACCGACGTTCACGCCGATATTGATCAGGAACTGACCAATCCACAGGAACGCCAGGCCGTAAGCCATATAGGCGGCGAAGAACTGCTTGGCCTTCTCGGCCCACAGACCGATGTACATCGCCCGCACGCTGACGAACACGAACAGCGCGACGGTGCACAGGGAGCCGACGGCACCCAGCTCTTCCGCCAGCACGGAGAACACGAAGTCGGTGTGGGCTTCCGGCAGGTAGAACTGCTTCTGCACGCTGTTGCCCAGGCCGACCCCCAGCCACTCGCCGCGACCGAAGGCGATCAGCGCCTGGGTCAACTGATAGCCGGAACCGAACTGGTCGGCCCAGGGATCGGTAAAGGTGGTCAGGCGCGCCATCCGGTAGGGTTGCGCCTTGATCAGCACCACCACCGCGACCACTGCCAGCAAGACCATCAGGCCGAAGCGCAACAAGCCGACGCCGCCGAGGAACAGCATTGCCGCCGCCGCGCCCATCATGACCACGGTGGCGCCGAAGTCCGGCTCCATCAACAACAGGCCGGCCATCGGCAGCAGCACGATGAACGGCTTGAAGAAGCCCATCCAGCTTTCCCGTACTTCCTTCTGCCGGCGTACCAGGTAGCCGGCGAGATAGATCACCACGAAGACCTTGGCGATTTCCGAAGGCTGCACGTTGAAGAAACTGAAGCCGATCCAGCGCATCGAGCCGTTCACCTCACGACCGATGCCCGGCAGCAGCACCATCACCAACAGGCCGAAGGCGCCCACCAGCATCATGAAGCCCATGCGCTGCCAGGTGGCGATCGGCACCATCATCGTGGCGATACAGGCGCCCAGGCCGATGACCAGGTAGATGAGGTGGCGAATCATGTGATACAGCGCGTTGCCCGACTGCACGGCGGCCACTTCGGACGAAGCCGAGGTGATCATCACCAGCCCGAGGCCGAGCAACGCCAGGCAACCGGCGAGCATCGGGAAATCGACGTCGACGCCACGCCCGGTAATGATCGGCGATGGATAAGGCTTGATGATATTGAAGTTCATACCAACCCCTCCACGGCCTGGGCGAACAGGCGTCCGCGTTCTTCATAGTTCTTGAACATGTCGAAGCTCGCGCAGGCCGGCGACAGCAATACCGCGTCACCCGGCTCGGCCAGTTCGGCACAGCGTTGCACGGCATCGTCCAGGCTCTGCACACGGACCAGCGGCACGTCATCGCCAAGGGCCTTGGCCAGCAGCTCGCTATCCCGGCCAAGCAGGACCACCGCCCGGCAGTTGGCCGCGACCGGGCCGCGCAGGCCGCTGAAATCGGCGCCCTTGCCATCGCCACCGGCGATCAGTACCAGCTTGCCGGCGATGTCGCCGCCCAGGCCTTCGATAGCGGCCAGGGCCGCACCGACGTTGGTGGCCTTGGAGTCGTTGTAGTAATTCACGCCCTTCAGTTCGCGCACCCATTGGCAGCGGTGCTCAAGACCGGCGAATGTCCGCAGGCTCGACAGCATGGCGTCGAACGGCAATCCCACGGCATGCCCGAGTGCCAGGGCCGCGAGGGCATTGGACTGGTTGTGGGCACCACGGATCTTCAGTTCGCTCACCGGCATCAGGTTCTGGAATTCGAAAGCCAGGTATTTCTCGCCATTTTCCTCACGCAGGCCGAAGGCCTTGAAGTCCGGCTTGCCGAGGCCGAAGGTCCAGCACGGCAGGCCTTCGCTCATCAGCGGACGGGACAACGCATCCTGGCGGTTGACCACCACCTGTTTCGCCCCTCGGAAAATCCGGTGCTTGGCCAGGTGATAAGCCGGCAGGCCGCTGTAGCGGTCCATGTGGTCTTCGCTGACGTTGAGCACGGTCGCCACTTCGGCGCCCAACTGATCGGTGGTTTCCAGCTGGAAGCTCGACAGTTCCAGCACGTACAGCTCGACATCGTCGCTGAGCAGGTCCAGCGCCGGGGTCCCGAGATTGCCGCCGACCGCCACGCGCTTGCCGGCCGCCGCGGCCATTTCGCCGACCAGGGTGGTCACGGTGCTCTTGGCGTTGGAACCGCTGATGGCGACGATCGGCGCCTTCGCGTTACGCGCGAACAGCTCGATATCGCCGGACAGCTTCACGCCACGAGCCGCGGCCGCCTGCAGGGCCGGGGTCGCCAGGGCCAGGCCGGGGCTCACGTAGAGCTCGTCGGCGCGGCAGAGGAATTCGACGTCCAGCTCGCCACAACGCACTTCCACCTGTGGATAGTCACGACGCAGCGTGGCCAGTTCCGGTGGGTTGTCCCGCGTGTCGGCCACCGCAAAGGCAACGCCCCGGTTCGCCAGGAAGCGAACCAGGGACATGCCGCTCTTGCCGAGGCCGACAATGATGCGGAAGTGGTCAGAAGCGATCAGCGACACGTGTTCTACCTCAGCTTCAGGGTGGCAAGGCCGATCAACACGAGAATCACGGTGATGATCCAGAAACGGACAATCACGCGCGGCTCGGGCCAGCCCTTGAGTTCAAAGTGGTGGTGAATCGGCGCCATACGGAAAACCCGGCGGCCGGTCAGCTTGAAAGAGGCAACCTGGATCACCACCGACAGGGTTTCCATCACGAACACGCCGCCCATGATGAACAGGACGATTTCCTGGCGGACGATCACCGCGATGGTGCCCAGGGCGGCACCCAGCGCCAGGGCGCCGACGTCGCCCATGAAAACCTGGGCCGGATAGGTGTTGAACCAGAGGAAACCGAGGCCGGCACCGATCAGCGCGCCACAGAACACGATCAGTTCGCCCGCGCCCGGCACATAGGGAATCAGCAGGTATTCGGCGAATTTCACGTTACCCGACAGGTAGCAGAAGATCCCCAGCGCGCCGCCGACCATCACCGTCGGCATGATCGCCAGGCCATCGAGGCCATCGGTGAGGTTGACCGCGTTGCTCGAACCGACGATCACGAAGTAGGTCAGGATCACGAAGCCCACGCCCAGCGGGATGCTGACGTCCTTGAGCATGGGCACGATCAGGGTGGTTTCCACCGGAGTCTGTGCGGTCATGAACAGGAAAATCGCCGCGCCCAGGCCGAACACCGACTGCCAGAAATACTTCCAGCGGCTGGGCAGACCACGGGAGTTCTTTTCGATCACCTTGCGATAGTCGTCGACCCAGCCGACAGCCCCGAACAGCAGGGTGACCAGCAGCACCACCCAGACATAACGGTTGTGCAGGTCGGCCCACAGCAGGGTGCTGATACCGATGGACGACAGGATCAGCGCGCCCCCCATGGTCGGCGTGCCGGACTTGGAGAGGTGCGATTGCGGGCCGTCATTGCGAACCGATTGGCCGATCTGCAGGCTCTGGAGGGTACGAATCATCCACGGGCCGAGAAACAGCGACAGAGACAACGCGGTCAGCACCCCGAGAATCCCGCGCAGGGTCAGGTACTGAAAGACCGCGAAGCCTTTGTAGAACTGTTGCAGATACTCCGCTAGCAGCAGCAGCATTAATGCGTCTCTCCCTTATGCACATGAGGCGCAGGCCCGCACAAAGCCGCGACGATGTTTTCCATCGCAGCGCTGCGCGAACCCTTGATCAAAATGGTGGTATTGGTGTCTTGTTCGGCGCCCAGCGCCTCGATCAGATCGGCCTGGGTGGCGAAATGACGAGCCTGCTGGCCGAATGCGTTGACGGCGTGGACCATCATCGGCCCCACCGCATACAGCGCTGAAACCTTGCCGGCGGCATAGGCCCCTACTTCACGATGTCCCTGCTCCGCCCACTCGCCCAACTCGCCGATATCCCCGAGCACCAGAACGGTGCGGCCGGAAAAGCCGGCGAGTATATCAACGGCCGCGCACATCGAGGTGGGGTTCGCGTTGTAAGTGTCATCGATGACCCGCACGCCGTTGCTGGCCAGTTGCGCGACTGCCCGGCCCTTGACCGGCTGGACAGCTTCCAGCCCGGCAACGATGCCCGGCAGGGAAATACCCAGCGCATGGGCCGCCGCCGCCGCCGCCAGGGCGTTGGCGACGTTGTGGCTGCCCAACAGATTCAGTTGCACGGGCGCGCTGCCGTCGGGGCCGTGCAGTACGAACTGCGGGCAACCGCGCGGATCGCGGGAAATATCGCTGCCATGGAAGTCGGCGGCGCTGTTGCCCAGGGCAAAGCTCAGCACCTTGCGCGCACCGGCACGGGCTTTCCAGATGGCGAAGGCCTTGTCGTCCAGATTGAGTACGGCAACACCATCGGCCTGCAGGCCCTCGATGATCTCGCCCTTGGCCTCGACGATCTTGTCGGGGCCGCCGAACTCGCCGACATGGGCGGTTCCGGCATTGTTCAAGATGGCCACATGAGGCTTGGTCATGGCGACGGTGTAGGCGATTTCGCCGATGCGCGAAGCGCCCAGTTCAATCACTGCAGCGCTGTGTTCCGGCGCCAGTTCGAGCAGGGTCAACGGCACACCCAGTTCGTTGTTCAGGTTGCCGCGGGTCGCCAGCACCAGCCCTCGGGTACGCAGGATGCTCGCGAGCATCTCCTTGACCGTGGTCTTGCCGCTGGAGCCGGTGATCGCCGCCACCGGCCGGGTAAACCGGGCACGGTTCAGGGCACCCAGTTGGCCGAGCGCCAGGCGGGTATCGCGCACCAGCAACTGGGGCAGTTCGGTTCCCGGGACTTCACGTTCGACCAACGCCGCGACGGCGCCCTTGGCCGCCACATCGTTCAGGTAATCGTGCCCGTCGAAACGCGGACCGGTCAGGGCGACAAACAACTGGCCCGGCTGGATGGCCCGGCTGTCGATGCTCACTCCGGAGAAACTCGCGTCCGCCGAGACAAGACGCCCCGACAGGTCATTGGCGACGGCACTCAACTGCATGGCTTCAAGCATGTGCGGCCTCCCAGGCTTGCAGTGCCTTCGATGCCTCGACCAGATCGGAGAAGGCATGGCGTTCGCCATTGATTTCCTGGTAATCCTCATGGCCCTTGCCAGCCAGGACGATCACATCGTCGGCCTTGGCCGCGGCGATCAGTTCGGCAATGGCCAGGCCACGACCGGCCACGAAGCGGACGGCATCGGCGGCGACAAAACCCGCGCGGATATCGTCGAAAATCCGCAGGGGATCTTCGGTCCGGGGGTTGTCGTCGGTGACCAGCACGCTGTCGGCCAGGCGCTCGACCACTTCCGCCATCAACGGACGCTTGCCGCGATCACGGTCGCCGCCACAGCCGAACAGGCAGCGCAACTGCCCCTTGGCATGTGGGCGCAGGGCCAGCAGGACTTTTTCCAGGGCGTCCGGGGTGTGGGCGTAATCCACCACCACCAGGGGACAGGCGCCGCCGCCCAGGCGCTGCATGCGACCGGCCGGGCCTTCGAGCTGTGGCAGCACCCGGAGAATCTCATCCAGCGCGTAATCCAGCCCCAGCAATGCGCCCACTGCGGCCAGGACGTTGCTCAGGTTGAAACGCCCCAGCAGCGTGCTGCGCAGGTGGTGTTCACCTTGCGGGGTCACCAGGGTGGCGCGCACACCTTCGTCGCCGAACTGCGCATCGCGGCAATACAGATAGGCGCCGCTGTCTTCCAGGCTGTAGCTGATCAGCCGGGATTCGTGTTCCTGCGCTGCCAGCTGACGACCGAAATCGTCATCGATATTGATCACCCGGCAGCTCAGGTCGGTCCAGCCGAACAACTTGGCCTTCTCGGCCCCATAGGCTTCCATGGTGCCGTGGTAATCGAGGTGATCGCGGGAGAGGTTGGTCAGCACCGCCACGTCGAACGCCAGCGCGCTGACGCGGCCCTGGTGCAGGCCGTGGGAAGACACTTCCATGGCAATCGCCTTGGCACCGGCTTTCTTCAGGTCAGCCAGGGTCGCCTGGACGGCAATCGGGTCCGGCGTCGTATGCAGGCCGCTGTGCAGGGCACCATAAAAACCGGTACCCAGGGTGCCGACGATCCCACAGTGCTGGCCGAGCAGGTCCAGGGCCTGGGCAACCAGTTGGGTGACGCTGGTCTTGCCGTTGGTCCCGGTGACACCCAACAGGTTCAATTGACGACTCGGGTCGCCATAGAAGCGCCCGGCGATATCCGACAACTGTGCCGCCAGGCCCTTGACCGGGATCAGCGGGATATCAGTGATCGGCAGGACAGTGGCGCCTTCCACTTCATAGGCAACCGCCGCCGCGCCGCGCTGCAGGGCGTCGGCAATATGGCTGCGGCCATCGACCTTGCCGCCCGGCACCGCCAGGAACAGGTCGCCGGCACGCACTTTGCGGCTGTCGAGCGCCAACTCGCGAATCAGCAGATCGCGGCCGGCGTGAGGAAAGATCTTGTTCAGGCTCAGGGACATTAACCACGCCCTCCTTTTACAGGTACGGGTGCGGCAATGGCTTGCTGCTGCGGAATGCTCGACAGGTCATCCGGGCTGACGTTCATCAGCCGCAGGGTGCCGGACATCACCTTGCTGAAGACCGGAGCCGAAACCAGGCCGCCGAAGTAACCGGCCTTGCTCGGTTCGTCGATCACTACCACGATGGCGTAGCGCGGATCGCTCATCGGACCGAAACCGGCGAACAGCGAGCGGTAGGAGTTCTCGGCATAGCCCTTGGTGCCGACCGATGTCTTGCGCGCGGTACCGGACTTGCCGGCGACATGGTAGGCCGGGACTTTGGCACGCCAGACACCCCGCGGAGCCTCGATCACCTGCTGCAGCATGCCTTGCATGGTCTTGGCGACATTTTCCGGGATGACCTGGGTGCCCTCGGGCATCTTGTCGGTCTTGATCAGGGTCAGCGGGACGATCTTGCCGTTGTTGGCCAGCGCCGAGAACGCGTGCACCAGCTGGATGGCGGTCACCGACAGGCCGTAGCCATAGGACAGGGTCGCCGTCTCGGCCTTGCGCCACTCACGGTAGTTCGGCAGGTTGCCGACACGCTCGCCGGGGAAACCGAGGCCGGTGTCCTGGCCCAGGCCGACTTTCTGCATCACGCGGAAAATCGCCTCGCCACCGATATCGAAGGCGACCTTGCTCATCCCCACGTTACTGGAGTTGATCAGGATGCCGGTCAGGTCGAGCACCGGGCCTTCGGTCTTGGATACGTCACGAATGGTGTACTTGCCCAACTGCAGGGTGCCCGGATAGACCTCGACCGTGTCGGAAGGCTTCCAGCGCCCGGTTTCCAGGGCGGCACTCATGGAGATCGGCTTCATGGTCGAACCCGGCTCGAACACGTCGATCATCGCGCGGTTGCGCATCATCGCCGGCTGCAGGTTGCGACGGTTGTTGGGGTTGTAGGTCGGCTGGTTGACCATGGCGAGGATCTCGCCGGTCTTCACGTCCATGATCACCAGGCTGCCGGCCTTGGCGCCGTTTTCCACCAGGGCGTTGCGCAGTTCGCGGTTGGCCAGGTATTGCAGGCGCAGGTCAATGGACAACGCCAAGGGCTTGCCGGCCTTGGCGTTCTTGGTGACCTGGACATCCTTGATCAGCCGGCCGCGCCGGTCCTTGATCACCTGTCGCTTGCCCGGCACCCCGGCCAGCCACTCGTCGTAGGCCAGCTCCACCCCTTCGCGACCATGGTCGTCGATATCGGTAAAGCCGACCATGTGGGCCGCCACTTCGCCGGCCGGATAAAAACGCCGGAATTCCTCGATGCCATAGACACCGGGAACCTTAAGATCGAGCACGGCCTGGCCCTGCTCCGGGGTCAGGCCGCGAACCAGGTAGATGAATTCCTTGTTGGCCTGTTGTTCCAGGCGTTCGGTCAGCAGCTTCGGGTCCTGCCCGAGCGCCATGGCCAGTGCCGGCCAGCGGTCCTTGGCCAGTTGCATTTCCTTGGCGTTGGCCCACAGCGTGGTCACCGGCGTACTGACCGCCAGGGGCTCGCCGTTACGGTCGGTGATCAGACCACGGTGCGCGGGAATCGGGATATGCCGCATGCTGCGCGCATCGCCCTGGCCGATCAGGAACGCGCGGTCGATGACCTGCAGGTCGACGATCTTCCAGCCGATATAGCCGACCATGATCGCCAGCGCGCCGAGGACCACGCGGAAGCGCCACGGATAGAGTGCGCCCTCGAGTTTCATCATGGCGCCACCATCCTGACTTCGGATGGGCTGGGGATGCGCATCTTCAGTTGTTCGGTGGCCAGGGTCTCGATCCGGCTATGGGCCGTCCAGGTGCTCTGCTCGAGGATCAGGCGGCCCCATTCGGCCTGGGCCTTGTCACGCACACTCAGTTCGCCATACAACGAATTGAGCAATTGACGATTCCAGTGCGCGCTGTAGGCCACGCCGATGGCGGAGACCAGCACGGCGATAAACAGCAGGAACATGAAAAAGCTTCCGCCGGGAAGTGGCTTGGCGTAGAGCTTGCTCACCGCAACTTCTCCGCGACCCGCATCACGGCGCTGCGCGCGCGTGGATTGGCCTTGAGTTCGGCTTCGGAGGCGAACTGCGCCTTGCCGTGTACCTTGATACGCGGCTCGAACGCCTGATGACGTACCGGCAGGTTACGCGGCAGATTGTCACCCTCGCCCTTGACCAGGCGTCGCATGAACAGCTTGACGATACGGTCTTCCAGCGAGTGGAAACTGATCACCACCAGGCGGCCACCGACTTCCAGGGCATCGAGCGCCGCTTCGAGGCCGGTTTCAAGATCGCCCAGTTCATTGTTGACGTGGATGCGCAGCCCCTGGAAAGCCCGGGTAGCCGGGTTCTTGCCCTTTTCCCAGGCAGGATTGGCGACCTTGAGCACTTCGGCCAGGTCGGCGGTACGTTCGAAAGGCTTGATTGCACGGCGCTCGACCACGGCCCGGGCCATGCGGCCGGAGAATCGCTCTTCGCCATATTCCTTGAAGACACGGGCGATTTCTTCTGCCGGTGCCGTGGCGATGAACTCGGCGGCACTGATCCCGCGCGACGGATCCATGCGCATGTCCAGCGGGCCGTCGTTCATGAAACTGAAGCCGCGCTCCGGGTCGTCCAGTTGCGGCGAGGACACCCCGAGGTCGAGCAGGATGCCGTTGACCTTGCCCGCCATATTGCGTTCGACGATCTCCGAACCCAGCTCGGCAAAGCTGCGCTGCACAACGACAAAGCGGCCGTCTTCGGCCGCTAGCGCTTGCCCGGTGGCAATCGCCTGTGGATCCTTGTCGAAACCGAGAAGTCGGCCATCCGGCCCGAGCTTGCTGAGAATCAGCCGGCTATGCCCGCCACGACCGAAAGTGCCGTCCAGATAGCAGCCATCAGGACGTACGGCGAGAGCCTCGACGGCTTCGTCAAGCAGTACGGTGATGTGGTTGAAGCCGCTATCAATAGTCACAGGATCAGATCACGCAGTTCATCAGGCATCGCGCCCGGTTGTTGAATGGCCGCCAGGTCAGCTGCAGATACAGCATTCCAGGCGTCCTCGTCCCACAGTTGAAACTTGTTCAGTTGGCCCACCAGCATCGCGCGCTTGTCCAGCTTCGCGTACTCGCGCAGGCGCGGCGGCACCAGGAAACGGCCGCTGCCGTCGAGTTCGAGATCGACGGCATTACCAATCAGCAGACGTTGCAGACGGCGGTTCTCTTCCCGCAGCGACGGCAACGCACGCAACTTGGTTTCAATCAGTTCCCACTCATCGAGCGGGTACACACACAAGCAGGGATCCACCGCATCAATGGTGACGATCAATTGTCCGGAACTACGCGAATCGAGCTCGTCACGGTACCGGCTCGGCATGGCGAGACGGCCCTTTGCATCGAGACTGATAGCGTTAGCTCCGCGAAACACAGATGCGTTTCTCCAAATATTAGCGTTTTACGTTCAAAAAACCCACTTCATGCCACTTTCCGCCACTTGTGCACACTATAGGAATGCGCCCACCACACCGTCAAGGCGCGGTCCTAAGGAAAAGCCTTACAGAACGGAGATTTAGGAGCATAAAAGGAGACTTTGGGACAATTCGGAGAGGGTTTTGCCAGACAAACTTCATGCAGCTCAAAAATTTGAGGTCTGAAGTTAAAGTGATTTGTTAAGAGTAAGATTTTTTCGGTATTACAAATGCGCTTCTGCCAGCGATTGCGAGCAGGGAGGGAAAGAGGTGGAGAGTCGATCTGTAAGCCGGGTTCTGTCGAGGACAGTCATTCCTCTACGATGGCCATCACTGGACATCTTTAGCAACCTACCCGGTTCCAGCGCGGGCCACGCCTAGGAACCCTATTTGGTCTTGCTCCGAGTGGGGTTTACCTAGCCACGAACTGTTGCCAGACGTGCGGTGCGCTCTTACCGCACCTTTTCACCCTTACCGGCACCGAAATGCTTAGGCGGTTATTTTCTGTGGCACTTTCCGTAGGCTCGCGCCTCCCAGGCATTACCTGGCACTCCGCCCTATGGAGCCCGGACTTTCCTCCCCCCTCTAATTTTCATAGAGGGCAGCGACTGTCCAATCGACTCTCCGCCGCGAAGGTTACCGGCACATGACACGAAGGACAAGCTTTAAAGCCGCCACTGTCCCGATAAGCCCGGCCACAGGGATTCCGGTCACTTTACCCAGGAAAAACCCGACACCAACCATGGATCAATCCCACCTCCAAATAAGTCAGTCGTTTTTCTGTTTCTCGAGCGCGACCTGATACAGCACATTCTTGCGCACACCGGTGATTTCCGCCGCCAGGGCCGCGGCACGCTTGAGTGGCATTTCCTTGAGCAGCAGATCGAGGATACGCATGGCTTCGGCACCGACCGCATCGTCGGTTTCCGGCGCAGTCCAACCGGCAACCAGGACCACGCACTCGCCCCGTTGCTGATTGCTGTCGGCCTCGACAAAGCCGCGCAACTCGCCCAACGGCAAGCCCTTGAGCGTCTCGAAGGTCTTGGTCAGCTCGCGCCCCAGCAACGCCGGGCGTTCCGGGCCGAACACCAGCTCCATGTCCTGCAGGCATTCGAGGATCCGGTGCGGCGCCTCGTAGAAGATCAGGGTCCGTGGCTCTTCCTTCAACAGTTCCAGGCGCGAGCGACGTCCGACCGCCTTGGCTGGCAGGAAGCCTTCGAAGATAAAGCGATCGGACGGCAACCCGGCCGCCGACAGCGCCGCAATAAGCGCACAGGCACCGGGCACCGGCACCACCTTGATCCCCGCGGCCCGGGCCTGGCGCACCAGGTGATAACCCGGATCGGAAATCAGCGGCGTGCCGGCGTCGGAGATCAGCGCAACGTCCTCGCCCGCCAACAGCTTGGCGATAAAACGGCTACCCTCATCACGTTCGTTGTGCTCGTGACAGGCCGCCAGCGGCGTGGCGATACCGAAGTGCTGCAAGAGTCGCAACGAGTGCCGGGTGTCTTCCGCCGCGATCAGCGACACATCGCGCAGTACTTTCATGGCACGCGCACTGATGTCATCCAGGTTACCGATGGGTGTCGCCACCACATAAAGCGAGCCCATCGCGGAATTCAAAGCACCTGGAGCAGTCAAAGCGCACACCTCAAGAAGAACGAAAAACCCATTGTAGCGCGTAGAGGCCCTGCCGATACGCTCCACAACCGCAAGCCCGGCTGGTCCGACCGGGGAATTTGCCGTCACGGACATGCTTTGTACGACCTAATTTGATGGTTTCACGCCAGCAACATCGCGCCCCGGCCAGTGCTTGGGTACAATTCCACGCTAATTTGATCGAGTATCAGGAACACTTACATGATCGCTTGCCTGCGGCTGTTCTCTGCCCTCTGCCTTGCTGCCTTGTTGGCGGCATGCGCCAGCTCGCCCTCCTCCAGCCTTGGCGAACTTCCACGGACCCCGGATGCCACCATCGAGCAACTGCTCGAACAGGCCTCCACCAGCAAAACGCCGGACAAGGCCGCGTTGCTGCGACTGACCGCCGCTGATCTGGCCTACCGCCAGAAAGACACCGGTCGTGCGTCGCAGATCCTCGCCCAGGTACCGCTGGACCAGCTCAAGCCGGCCCAGCAGGTGTTTGCCAGCACCCTGGCCGCCGAACTGGCGATGACCCGCAACCAGCCCAAGGCAGCGCTGGCGGCATTGAACCATCCAAGCCTGGAACGCCTTGGCGAACTGCCGGTGGACCAGCAGATCCGCACCCAGACCGTCCGTGCCCGTGCCCTCGAAGCGGATGGCCAGACCCTGGCCGCGGCTCGCGAGCGTATCTTCATCGCGCCACTGCTCAGCGGCGACGCCGCCCGGGCCAACCACGAGGCGATCTGGGCATTGATCGCGGCACTGCCGACCGATCAACTGCAACCAACCGGCAGCGACGACCTCAGCGGCTGGCTCGGCCTGGCTCTGGCGGTCAAGACTTCCGGCACCCTGGAACAGCAGCAGGCCGCCATCGACACCTGGCGCGCGCAGAACCCCAAGCACCCGGCGGCCCTGCAATTGCCGCAACCGCTGGTCAAGCTCAAGGAACTGGCCAGCCAGCCACTGAACAAGATCGCCCTGCTGCTGCCGAACGACGGCCCGCTGGCTTCCGTCGGCAAGGCGCTGCGTGAAGGCTTCATGGCCGCTCATTACCAGGCCCAGCAGGCCGGACAAAAACCACCGGTCATCGAGTTCTATGACAGCTCGCGCCTGGGCTCCCTGGATGATTTCTATCGCAAGGCCCAGGCCGCCGGCGTGCAACTGGTGATCGGCCCGCTGGAAAAACCCCTGGTCAAGCAACTCAGCGCTCGCCCGCAACTGCCGATCACCACCCTGGCGCTGAACTACAGCGAAAGCACGCAAAACCCGCCGCAACTGTTCCAGTTCGGCCTGGCTGCCGAAGACGAAGCCCGTGAAGTGTCGCGTCGGGCCCGTGCCGACGGCCTGCACCGCGCCGCGGCCATGGTGCCGAAAGGCGAATGGGGCGATCGCGTACTGAAAGCCTTCCGCCAGGACTGGGAAGCCAACGGCGGCACCGTGGTCGGTGTCGAACACGTCGATCAGCCGGTTGCCCTGGCCCAGCAGATTGCCGACCTGTTCCAGTTGCGTCAGAGCGAAGGACGCGCCAAGAGCCTGCAAAGCACCGTGGGCGGCCAGGTCGCCGCCCAACCTTCGCGCCGCCAGGACATCGAGTTCATTTTCCTCGCCGCGACACCGCAACAGGCCCAGCAGATCAAGCCGACCCTGAACTTCCAGTACGCCGGTGACGTGCCCGTGTACGCCACCTCGCACCTGTTCAGCGCCACAGGCGACATCAACCAGTACAACGACATGAACGGCATTCGCTTCTGCGAAACCCCATGGCTGCTGGATGCCAACGACCCACTGCGCAAACAGGTCACCGCCCAATGGCCACAAGCCGGCGGCAGCCTGGGACGCCTGTATGCCATGGGCGTCGACGCCTACCGACTGGCCCCGCGCCTGGGTCAGCTCAAGGCCCTGCCGGACAGCCGCATCGAAGGCCTCTCCGGCAGCCTGAGCATGGATCAGGGACAACGGGTCGAACGCCAGCTGCCCTGGGCCCAGTTCGTCAGCGGCCAGGTCCAGCGCCTGCCGGACACACCGCGCTGATGCCCGATGGCCTGCACCTGAAAAGCGGCAAGGATGCTGAGAGCCTCGCGCTCCGGCATCTCGAACACCAAGGGCTGCGCCTGCTGGCGCAGAACTGGTTATGTAAACGCGGCGAGCTTGATCTGGTCATGCTCGACGGCGATACAGTAGTATTCGTCGAAGTTCGTTATAGAAAAAACACCCAATGGGGTGGCGCCGCGGGCAGCATCGATGCCCGCAAGCGCAAGAAGTTAATATTCGCGGCGCAGTATTTCCTGCAACGCGAGTCACGCTGGGCCAGTCGCCCCTGCCGTTTCGATGTGATCGCCATAGAGGGCGACCTGGAAGCAGCACCCCAGCTGAACTGGCTACGGAATGCCTTCGACAACTGACCCCTGGTTGTCGAGCCGGTTACTTTTCATTCACCGATTTTGCTCTTTGCTTTGCGGGCTGCACATTCTTGTGCCGGGCAGCCTCCGGGAAACCCCGGACAGCGCCCGCCCAGGCAGCTTGAAAACGCAGCATTGCGCGCGTAACGCTAAAGGCGCCCAGCCTGCAGTAGTTTTCAAGCTGCCTGGCAGCCGCCCTACTTAAGGTCACAATTAGATGGACATGCAATCCCGAATTCGCCAGCTTTTCCAGGCCAGTATCGACACCAAGCAACAGGCGATGGACGTTCTTGCACCTCACATCGAGCAAGCCAGCCAGATCATGGTCAACGCCCTGCTCAACGAAGGCAAAATGCTTTCCTGTGGCAACGGCGGCTCGGCGGGTGATGCCCAGCACTTCTCCTCGGAACTGCTCAACCGCTTCGAACGCGAGCGACCGAGCCTGCCGGCCATCGCCCTGACCACCGACAGCTCGACCATCACCTCGATCGCCAACGACTACAGCTACAACGAAGTCTTCTCCAAGCAGATCCGCGCGCTCGGCCAACCCGGCGATGTCCTGCTGGCGATTTCCACCAGCGGCAACTCCGCCAACATTATTCAGGCAATCCAGGCCGCACATGATCGCGAAATGGTTGTCGTAGCCTTGACGGGACGTGACGGTGGCGGCATGGCTTCGCTGCTGCTGCCCGAGGACGTGGAAATCCGCGTCCCCGCCAACGTCACCGCACGTATCCAGGAAGTCCACCTGCTGGCGATCCACTGCCTGTGCGATCTGATCGACAGCCAACTGTTCGGGAGTGAAGAATGACCGTTAATCGCCTTAGCCTGCTGGCTTTGACCCTGTGCCTGGGCATCAGTGGTTGCAGCTCGGTACTGACCGCAACCCGCGACGAGCCGATCAATGACGATCGGGGCACCCGCACCTTCGGCAGCAAGATCGACGACTCACTGATCCAGACCAAGGTCGAGGTAAACGTAGCCAAGACCGACCCGGCCCTGGAAGTGTCTTCCCATATCGTCGTGACCAGCTTCAACGGCATCGTCCTGCTGGCCGGCCAGACGCCCAGCGAAGAGCTCAAGGCCAAGGCCGAGCAAGCCGCCGCCGCGGTTCAACGGGTGAAGAAAGTGAACAACGAGCTGCAGGTCCTCCAGCCCTCCTCGTTCGCCGCCCGCAGCAACGACACCTGGTTGACCAGCAAGATCAAGGCACAGATGCTGACCGACAACACCATCCCCGGCTCGCGCATCAAGGTGGTGACCGAGAATGGCATCGTCTACCTGCTGGGCCTGGTCACACAACAGGAAGCGACCCGCGCAACCAACCTGGTGCAGGGTGTTGGCGGGGTACAGAAGATCGTCAAGCTCTTCGAGTACATCGACTGATCCGGCTCATCACTGTGGGAGCCGGCTTGCCGGCCTCATCGCTGGCAAGCCAGCTCCTACGGGGATCGCGACAGGTCGGAAATACGATGTAAAAAAGGCGCCTCGGATGAGGCGCCTTTTTTATTACTTCACTACCTTCAGGCTCGGCCGGCCGCTGGGACGCGGTGGCTCCGACCCCGACGGCGGACCGTCATCATCCGGCTCGACTTCTTCGTCGTCCTCCAGGGGCGACTCGAGATCGAACACCATGCCCTGGCCATTCTCCCGGGCATAGATCCCCAGGATGGCCCCGATGGGCACGTACAGCGTATGCGGCACACCGCCGAAACGCCCTTCGAAACTGACCGCTTCGTTATCCATGTGCAAGTGGCGCACGGCACTCGGCGAAACATTCAACACGATCTGCCCGTCACTGGCGAAACCCTGCGGCACCTGGACCGAGGGGTACTCGGAATTGACCAGTATGTGCGGGGTGCAATCGTTATCCACTATCCATTCGTACAGGGCACGAACCAAATAAGGACGACTGGAGTTCATCAAACGGCTCCTTAGCGCATATCGCGTTCGACACCAGACAGACTTGCCTGGAAAGCCTCACGCGCAAACTGGCGCTCCATATAATCGAGCAGCGGCTTGGCCGGCCGCGGCAATTCAATACCCAGAATCGGTAGACGCCAGAGTATCGGTAATAGACAGCAATCCACCAGACTTTGCTCCTCACTGAGGAAGAATGGCTTGTCGGCGAACAGCGGAGAAACCCCGGTGAGGCTCTCGCGCAATTCCTTGCGAGCCTGCACGCGTGCCGGCTCCTTGGTCCGCGAATCCAGGATCAGGTCCACCAATCCGCACCAGTCGCGCTGGATGCGGTGCATCAGCAGCCGGCTGTTGGCCCGCGCCACAGGATAAACCGGCAGCAGCGGTGGATGCGGGTAGCGCTCATCCAGATATTCCATCACCACCGTCGACTCCCACAACGCCAGGTCACGATCGACCAGGGTTGGCAGGCTGCCGTAAGGGTTCACTTCGATCAGCTTCGGCGGCTGACGACCCGCCTCGACACTGATGATCTCGGCGCTGACACCCTTCTCCGCCAGCACAATGCGCACTCGATGGGAATAGTGGTCGGCGGGGTCGGAGTAACAGGCCAACCGGTTGGTCACGCCCATGGCGGTCCTCCTCGCTTGTTGAAATTATCGGAAACGGAAAACGCGCGCGCCCAAGGGAAGCCTCCCGTAGCGGCAGGACCTGCGATGGATGACACCGTTGCCGGCTTCATCCTGCCTGTCCCACTTGCTACATCTTCAGAGGCACCCTTGGGCGCGCACGATTGACAGCTATATTACAACGTTATCAGTGCACATCCTTCCAGTATTCGCGCTTGAGCAGATAAGCGAACACGAAGAAGAAGGCCAGGTACAGCAAGACGTAGGTACCGATGCGCTGATGCTCCAGCTTCACTGGGTTGGCCGAGTAGGCCAGGAAGGTCACCAGGTTCTTGACCTTCTCATCGAACTGCTCTTCGGTCAGGCTGCCGCTTTTCGGCACGATGGTCAGCTGATCGCACGCCTCATGGGTCAATGGCGTACCGGTCAGCGGATCATACTGCTTCTTGCCGTCCTCGACGATCTGGACCTGCTTGCAACCGACGACCTGGCGACCTTGCAGGCCCACCAGCACGTTCGGCATGCCGACATTCGGGAAGACCTTGTTGTTCACACCCCATGGACGCGCAGGATCTTCATAGAAGGACCGCAGGTAGCCATACAGCCAGTCGGTCCCACGCACCCGTGCCACCAGGGTCAGGTCGGGCGGAGCCGCACCGAACCAGGCCTTGGCATCCGCCGGCTGCATGCCGATGTTCATGTGGTCGCCGATCTTGGCGCCGGTGAACACCAGGTTCTTGAGCATCAGGTCATGGGGAATCCCCAGGTCGTCGGCAACACGCTCATAACGCTGGAACTTGGCGCTGTGGCAACCCATGCAATAGTTGGCGAAGGTCCGCGCACCGTCCTGCATGGCAGCCTTGTCGGAAACGTC
The DNA here is from genome assembly GCF_049319725.1 of Pseudomonas sp. Mn2068. Lineage (NCBI taxonomy): Bacteria > Pseudomonadati > Pseudomonadota > Gammaproteobacteria > Pseudomonadales > Pseudomonadaceae > Pseudomonas > Pseudomonas sp. Mn2068. The sequence goes on from NZ_JBMOUG010000004.1 coordinate 193,827, forward strand.
GATATCGACTTTTTCCAGTTCCGGACCACCATGTTCGGCGGCAAAAGACAGTACCGGCAGCGCCGCAAGCAACAAAACAGCAAATAGTTTTTTCATCAGCCAGTCACCCTTTCCGGAACCGGTTTGGTCTTCTCGAGCCGGGTATAGAACGGCATCAGAATGAAGTAGGCGAAGTACAGGAAGGTACAGACCTGCGACAGCAACGTACGCTCGGGGGTCGGCGCCAGAACGCCCAGCACGCCCAGGATCACGAACGAAATACAGAACACCACCAGCCAGATCTTGCTCATCCAGCCCTTGTAGCGCATGGACTTGACCGGACTGCGATCGAGCCATGGCAGGACGAACAGCACGGCAATCGCGGCACCCATGGCGATCACGCCCATGAGCTTGTCGGGAATCGCCCGCAGGATCGCGTAGAACGGCGTGAAGTACCAGACAGGGGCGATATGCTCCGGCGTCTTGAAGGCGTTGGCCTGTTCGAAGTTCGGTTTTTCGAGGAAATACCCCCCCATTTCCGGGAAGAAGAACACGATGGAACAGAAGATGAACAGGAACACCACCACGCCGACGATATCCTTCACGGTGTAGTACGGATGGAAGGCGATGCCGTCCAGCGGTACGCCGTTCTCGTCCTTGTGCTTCTTGATGTCGACGCCGTCGGGGTTGTTCGAACCGACTTCGTGCAGCGCCAGTACGTGCAACACCACCAGGCCGAGAATCACGATCGGCAGGGCCACCACGTGCAGGGCGAAGAAGCGGTTCAGGGTGATCCCGGAAATCAGGTAGTCACCACGGATCCACTGGGTCAGGTCGTTGCCGATGACCGGGATCGCACCGAACAGCGAGATGATCACCTGGGCGCCCCAGTAGGACATCTGCCCCCACGGCAGCAGGTAGCCCATGAAGGCCTCGGCCATCAGCGCCAGGTAGATCAGCATGCCGAACAGCCACACCAGCTCGCGCGGCTTCTGGTACGAACCGTAGAGCAGGCCACGGAACATGTGCAGGTAGACCACGATAAAGAACGCCGAAGCGCCTGTGGAGTGCAGCAGGCGCAGGATCGAGCCGTACTCGACGTCACGCATGATGTATTCGACGGAGGCGAACGCCTCTTCCGCCGAAGGGGTGTAGCTCATGGTCAGCCAGACACCGGTGACGATCTGGTTGACCAGGACGAGCAGGGCCAGGGAGCCGAAGAAGTAGAAGAAGTTGAAGTTTTTCGGCGCGTAATACTTGCTGAGATGGTCTTCCCACATCTTGGTCGCGGGGAAGCGAGCATCCACCCAATCCATGAACTTGCTCATTGCGCGTTCTCCTTGTCGACGCCGATGACGATAAGTTCGTCGGTCTCATAGGAATGCGGCGGAACCGGGAGGTTCAAGGGCGCGGGCTGGGACTTGTAGACGCGCCCCGCCAGATCGTAGTGGGAGCCGTGGCAAGGGCAGAAATAGCCCCCTACCCACTTGGGCCCCAGATCGGCAGGTGCCACTTCCGGACGGAATGTCGGCGAACAACCCAGGTGCGTACAGATACCGATCAGCAGGAGGATTTCCGGCTTGATCGAACGCGTCTCTGGATCAACGTAGGTTGGTTGTGTCGAGTTCTTGGACTGGGGATCGGAAAGTTGATCTTCGATCTTCTTCAGATTACCCATGATTTCCGGGGTGCGGCGAACGATGAATACCGGCTGGCCACGCCATTCAGCAATCATCTGCTGTCCTGGCTCGATCTTGCTGACATTCACTTTCACCGGTGCGCCTGCGGCTTTCGCCTTGGCACTGGGAAACCATGACCCCACGAACGGGACCGCAGCCCCCACCGCTCCTGCAGCCCCTACCACGGACGTGGCTGCTACGAGGAAGCGACGTCGGCCTGCATTCACGCCGTCATTGCTCATTCAGTCCTCTCCCATCAGCTTTGTGGCCTGTTAAATCAGGCGTCTACTAAGTAAAAACTTTGTACTTATAAAAATTTTGCCGAATGGTAATGAAAAGCCCCACCCCTGACAAGGTAATTACCGGGCCCACACTGCCCCAAGCCTTGTAGTATAGGGGGTCTACGGATGTGGCAAGTTGTCACAGCAAATATTTCGCCCATAAAAAAAGCCCGGTTCCACAAGGGAACCGGGCTTTTTCTGAAGCCGAGAGCGAATTAACGCTTCGAGTACTGCGGACGCTTACGCGCTTTACGCAGACCGACTTTCTTACGCTCAACTTCGCGGGCATCGCGAGTTACGAAGCCGGCTTTACGCAGTGCACTGCGCAGAGTCTCGTCGTAGTCCATCAGGGCACGAGTGATGCCGTGGCGGATTGCGCCAGCCTGACCACTCACACCACCACCGATGACGGTGACGTAGATGTCGAATTTCTCGACGGTCTCGGTCAGTTCCAGCGGCTGGCGAACTACCATGCGGGCAGTTTCGCGACCGAAGAAGGTGTCCAGGGTGCGGTTGTTGATGGAGATGTTACCAGTACCCGGACGCAGGAAGACGCGCGCAGTTGCGGTCTTGCGACGGCCAGTACCGTAATTTTGAGTCGCCGACATATTGAACTACTCCGTTAAATCTTCAGTTCTTGAGGCTGCTGAGCGGTATGAGGGTGCACAGCGCCCGCATAGACTTTCAGCTTACGGTACATGTCGCGACCCAGCGGGTTCTTGGGCAGCATGCCCTTGACCGCGGTCTCGATCACGCGCTCTGGCGCCTTGGCGATCAGCTTTTCGAAGTTGATCGACTTGATGCCGCCCGGGAAACCGGAGTGGGAGTAGTACATTTTATCGGTGGTTTTGGCACCGGTAACACGAACCTGCTCGGCATTGATGACAACGATGTAGTCACCGGTGTCGACGTGCGGAGTGTATTCGGCTTTGTGCTTGCCACGCAGGCGGCTCGCGATTTCGGTGGCCAGACGACCCAGGGTCTGACCAGCAGCGTCGACGATAAACCAGTCGCGCTTAACTGTTTCCGGTTTAGCAGTAAAAGTTTTCATTCTTTATAGCCTCAGGGGCCGCCTGTAAATAAGACGGCGGATCTTACTGAATAGTGCGTACTTTGACAAGGTCAAAGGCAGCCGGATACAGACGCTTTCGGGGGCTCGGGTCGGCGCGTCCGTTCAACGGCAAGATTCTTTGGCGGCGGCGCATCACTTCCACTGCATAAAGAGGTGCGTAATTATGCAGATTGCGAAAAAAATTTCAACCTGCTTTTATGGTCGTTTTCCCACAGGAGCAGCCAATGGAATACCGTCAGCTAGGCCGGACCGATCTGAACGTGAGTGCAATTTGCCTGGGGACCATGACCTGGGGCGAGCAGAACACCGAGTCCGAGGCCTTTGCCCAGATCGAGCGCGCCAAGGCCGCCGGCATCAACTTCATGGACACCGCCGAGATGTACCCGGTACCGCCCAAGGCTGAAACCTACGCCAGCACCGAACGCATGATCGGCAACTGGTTCAGGCAGCGCGGCGATCGCGCCGACTGGATCCTGGCGAGCAAGATCGCCGGTCCGGGCAACGGCATCGGCTACATCCGCGACGGCAGCCTCAAGCACAACCGCCAGCATATCGTCCAGGCCCTCGATGCCAGCCTCAAGCGCCTGCAGACCGACTGGATCGACCTGTACCAGTTGCACTGGCCGGAGCGCAGCACCAACTTCTTCGGGCAATTGGGCTACAAGCACAAGGCCGACGAGGACTTCACGCCGATCGAGGAAACCCTCGAAGCGCTGGACGAGCAGGTCAGGGCCGGCAAGATCCGCCATATCGGCCTGTCCAACGAAACGCCATGGGGCACCATGAAGTTCCTGCTCGAAGCCGAACGTCGCGGCTGGCCGCGGGCGGTGTCGATCCAGAACCCCTACAACCTGCTCAACCGCAGCTTCGAAGTCGGCCTGGCGGAAGTCGCCCTGCGCGAACAGTGCGGCCTGCTGGCCTATTCGCCGATGGCGTTCGGCTTCCTGTCGGGCAAGTACGAAGGCGGCGCCCGCCCGGACAAGGCTCGCCTGAGCCTGTACAGCCGCTTCAGCCGTTATTTCAACCCGCAGTCGGAAGCCGCGTGCAGCCGTTATGTCGCCCTGGCCCGTGAACACGGCCTGGACCCGGCGCAAATGGCCCTGGCGTTCGTGACCCGGCAACCATTCGTGACCAGCAACATCATCGGCGCGACCACGCTCGAACAGCTGGACAGCAACATCGCCAGCGCCGAGCTGAAACTGTCCGAGGAAGTGCTGGCCGGGATCGAGGCGATCCACAAGGATCATCCGAACCCCGCGCCGTAAGCGACCGCCCGTGCCGCTCGGGGCAGGCCCCCTCCCACCGATGCCAGATGACTGTGGGAGGGGGCTTGCCCCCGAAGCGCCTGTCGCTCTCAAGGACCTCTTCGCGAGCAAGCTCGCTTCTACAGGGATTGCGCCCTCCACCTGTCACAGCGAACGGGCAATGATCTCCTTCATGATCTCGTTGGTCCCCGCATAGATCCGCTGCACCCGCGCGTCCGCCCAGGCCCGGGCCACCGGATATTCCCACATGAAGCCGTAGCCGCCATGCAACTGCACGCATTCGTCGAGCACCTTGCATTGCAGGTCCGTGCCCCAGTACTTGGCCATGGCCGCCGTCGGCACATCGAGCTTGCCTTGCAGATGCAGCTCCAGGCAGCGGTCGACGAATACCCGGCCGATCTGGATCTCGGTGGCCATTTCCGCCAGCTTGAAGCGGGTGTTCTGGAAATCCGCGATGGACTTGCCGAAGGCCTTGCGCTCGCGGGTGTATTCCAATGTCCACTGCAACGCCGCCTCGGCCGACGCCAGGCCACCCACGGCCACCGTCAGGCGCTCCTGTGGCAACTCCTGCATCAGGTAGGCGAAGCCCATGCCGGCCTGGCCCAGCAGGTTCTCTTTCGGCACCCGGACATCCTGGAAAAACAGCTCCGAGGTGTCCTGGGCCTTCATCCCGACCTTCTCCAGACGCTTGCCCTTGGCGAAGCCCGGTGTATCGGCCTCCACCAGAAACAGACTGGTGCCCTTGGCCCCTGCCTTCGGATCGGTCTTGGCGACCACGATCACCAGGTCGGCGAGAAAGCCGTTGGTAATAAAGGTCTTCGAACCATTGAGGACGTATTCGTCGCCATCCAGCACCGCCGTGGTCTTCACCCCCTGCAGGTCGGAACCGGCACCCGGCTCGGTCATCGCAATGGCCGTGACCATCTCGCCGCTGACCAGTCGCGGCAGGTACTTGAGCTTCAGCGCTTCACTGCCGTAATGCAGGATGTAGGGCGCGACAATATCCGAGTGCAGCGAGAAACCGATCCCGCTCAAACCCAGGCGGCTGATCTCCTCGATCACCACCGCGCTGTAGAGAAAGTCCGCCGCCATGCCGCCGTAGGCTTCCGGCAAATGGGAACAGAGCATCCCCGCCTCCCCCGCCTTGTTCCACAGCTCACGGTCGATGTACCCGCGTTTCTCCCACTGAGCATGGAAGGGCTGCGCCTCCTGCTCGAGAAACTTGCGCACGCTGCTGCGAAAAAGCTCGTGCTCGGAACTGAACAGGGTTCTGGGAATCATGCGGGTACCTTGCAAACACGCGGAAGCCGGGATTGGCCCGTTGAGCCTATGCCAGTGTTTTACCTTGAACCACTGGACACATACGACAAAAAATAAGACGATCCAGCCGTCTGTTGACCACTTTCCCCTATAAGAACTTTCCACTAATAAGAACAATGGAATTATGGCTAATCCACTCTCGACGCCCTTGCGGCGCGTCAGCATCCTGGCTATCGATCGGGTATTCGCCTCGACCCTCATGCAGGCCAAGGATTTTTTCCATCTCGCCAGCCTGCGCTACGGCAAGCAGCTGGGCCAGGGCCTCACCCCGGTCTTCGAGACACGTCTGGTCAGCCCCGACGGCCAGTCCGTGCGCAGCTTCAGCGACGTCATCCTGCCCGTGGACGGCGGCCTGGAAAACGCCGATGTGATCGTTCTGCCGGCCTTCTGGGACGACTTCGACACACTCTGCCAGCGCTACCCGCAGGTCCTGCCCTGGCTACGTGAGCAACACGCCCGCGGCGCCGTGCTCTGCGGCGAAGCCACCGGTGTCTTCTGGCTCGCCGAAGCCGGCCTGCTCGACGGCAAGGAAGCCACCACCTACTGGCGGTTCTTCAACGCCTTCAGCGAACGTTTTCCCAACGTCTACCTGAACCAGGACAAGCACCTGACCGACGCCGACAACCTGTACTGCGCCGGCGGCACCACCTCGGCCTGCGATCTCTACATCTACCTGATCGAGCGCTTCTGCGGGGCCAACGTCGCCCAGGCCGTGGCCCGCGACATCCTTTATGAAGTGCAGCGCAGCTACGCGCCGGGACGCATCGGCTTCGGCGGCCAGAAGCTGCACCAGGACGTGATCATCCTGCAGATCCAGCAATGGCTGGAGGAGCACTTCGCCGACAAGTTCCGCTTCGAGGATGTCGCCCGCGAACACGGCATGAGCATCCGCAACTTCATGCGCCGCTTCCAGACCGCCACCGGTGACAAGCCATTGCACTATCTGCAGCGCTTGCGCATCGAGACGGCCAAAGGCCTGCTGTCCGGCACCCGCAAGAGCATCAAGACCATCAGCTACGAAGTCGGCTACGACGACGCCAGCTTCTTTGCCCGGCTGTTCCGCCAGCACACGGAGCTGTCACCGAACCAGTACCGGCAACAGTTCCAGCAGGCAGCCTGAAGCCGGACGCCGGCCCGAGGGCAACGGCGTCCCGTGGTTTCGTCGGGAACAGGAAGGTTCTGCTCAGACGTGGCGCCGGCAGGCGCCACGAACACGGTCTTACGGCTTGTGCGCCCGCGAGAGGAACTCGTGGGACTGCATTTCCAGCAGGCGGCTGAGGGTCCGCTGGAATTCGAAGTTCAGGCGACCACCGGTGTACAGGTCCTTGAGCTCGACTTCCGCGGAGATGATCAGCTTGACATTGCGGTCGTAGAACTCGTCGACCATGTTGATAAAGCGCCGGGCGATATCGTCGGTGGTGACGCTCATCTGCTCGACACCGCTGAGCAACACGGCATGGAAGATCTTGCCCAGCTCGATGTAGTCGTTCTGGCTGCGCGGGCCGTCGCACAGTTCGCGGAAGTCGAACCAGGCCACATCGTCACAGGTACGGATCGCCCGGATCTCGCGATTCTCGATCATCAGCACATCGTTCTCGACCGCCTGGGTGCACTCCGGCGTCAAGGCACGGAAGCTTTTACGCAGGCTCTCGTGAGCGGCTTCGTTGAGCGGGAAGTGGAACAGTTCGGCCTGCTCCAGATGACGCAGGCGATAGTCGACGCCACTGTCGACGTTGACGATCTCGGTGTTCTGCTTGATCAGCGCAATCGCCGGGAGGAAACGCGCGCGCTGCAGGCCGTCCTTGTACAGGCCGTCCGGCACGATGTTCGAGGTCGCCACCAGGGTCACGCCGTTCTTGAACAACTCTTCCATCAAGGTGCCGAGAATCATCGCATCGGTGATATCGGAGACGAAGAACTCGTCGAAACAGATGACCCGGGTCTCGGCGGCAAAACGCTTGGCGATGAGCGTCAGCGGGTTTTTCTCGCCGTGCAGGGTCTTCATTTCCTCGTGCACCCGCTTCATGAAGCGGTGGAAGTGCGTGCGGGTCTTTTCCTTGAACGGCAACGCTTCGAAGAAGGTATCGACCAGGTAGGTCTTGCCACGGCCGACGCCGCCCCAGAAATACAGGCCCTTGACCGGTGCCTGGTCTTTCTTGCCGAACAGTTTGCCGAGCAGGCCCGGCTTGTTCTGCGAAGCCGCGACCAGATCGTCGTACAGGCGCTGCAAATGGCGCACTGCCGTTTCCTGGGCCGCGTCGTGAAAGAACTCGGGGCGTTTCAGATCAGCTTGATATCGTTCTAGGGGCGTCATAATTTCGTTAGCAAGGTAACAAAAACGGGCGGTCACTTTAGCGACGGCCCGTGGGAATGGCAATCGGCCCTTGGTCGGGCCGACGTTCGATTAGTCCTGAACCGGGGTCAGGGCAACCCGCAAAGCCTCGATGGCCGCATCACGGGCCGCTTCGTCGGCGAAGATCGGGCTGTCCGCCACGCACTCGCCTTCCAGCCACACGCTGAAGCTATTGGCCTCGGTGCGGATATCCAGCGCCTGGCCCGATTGCAATTGCTTGGTCACCCCACCCGCCGTCTTGCCGTCGGCAAAGTTGCACGACAGCAGCAGTTGCTCGCCATCGGCAGCCAGCAGACGGAAACGGAAACTGTCGTCTTCCCGGAAGCTGACAAAACGCGCAGCCTTGGCGGCTTTCTTCTTGCCGGTCTCGGCGACCTGCACCTGGTTGACGAACGACCGCAGGCCGACCGCCTCGCGCAACTGGGCGAGGAACGGCGTGGCAACACTACGGGCTTTCTTCGCGCCGGCCTGGAGGATGTCTTCCAGGTCCGATGGGCGGGAAATCAGTTCGTGGTAACGCTCGCGCTTCTCGCTCAACTCACCGTCGAGCAACTGGAACAGGCGGTTCTTCGCCTCGCCCCAGCCCAGGCCGCCCAGCAGCTCATGGCGGAACTCGTCAGCTTGCGCGGCGGTGGAGAACGCCTGGAACAGGGTGAACAGGTGCGAGTTGTCCGGGTCCTTGGCTTCGCCCGGCGCGCGGGAGTCGGTGACGATCCGCGAGATCGCGTCCTTCATGTCCTTGGCGCTGGTGAACAACGGGATGGTGTTGTCATAGCTCTTGGACATTTTCCGGCCGTCGAGGCCCGGCAGCGTGGCGACGCTTTCTTCGATCAGCGCTTCGGGCATGGCAAAGAACTCCTTGCCCTGGCCGAACAGGTGGTTGAAGCGCTGGCCGATATCCCGGGCCATTTCCACGTGCTGGATCTGGTCGCGGCCGACCGGCACCTTGTGCGCGTTGAACATCAGGATGTCCGCCGCCATCAGCACCGGGTAGCTGTAGAGACCCATGGTGATGCCGGCGTCCGGGTCTTCACCCGACTCGACGTTCTTGTCCACCGAGGCCTTGTAGGCGTGGGCACGGTTGAGCAGGCCCTTGGCCGCGACACAGGTGAGCAACCAGGTCAGCTCGGGGATTTCCGGGATGTCCGACTGACGATAGAAAGTCACGCGCTCCACATCCAGGCCACCGGCCAGCCAGGTCGCGGCGATTTCCAGGCGCGAGCGCTGGATGCGCAACGGGTCATCGCACTTGATCAGCGCGTGATAGTCGGCCAGGAAGTAGAAGGAATCGGCATTGCTGTCACGGCTGGCAAGGATCGCCGGGCGGATGGCGCCAGCGTAGTTGCCCAGGTGCGGGGTGCCCGTGGTGGTGATGCCGGTGAGGATACGTGTACGAGTCGTCATGGGTAATCGCTTAGGTCAGACTGCTGTCAATTCAGGAGGCGCGGCAGGATCAGATCCTTCAGATCGGTCAACTTGCCATGAAAAAAGTGTCCGCATTCTGCCACTTTCAGCAGCTCATGGGGACGTTCAAGGGCATCGGACCAGTCGTAGACCAGTTGTGGATCGATCACTTCGTCGGTTTCCGGCTGGATCAGGGTCAGCGGGCAGCCTTCCGGCAAGCGGTCCACGGCACGCAGGCGCATCACCGCGGCAGCCACCAGGAACAGATGCTTGAGCGACTGACCACGGGCTTCCAGGCGGCCGCCGAGGGTCGCCGCGACAAAGCCACCGAAGGAGAACCCGAACAGCGTCAGCGGCAGTTCCGGGTGTTTCTCCAGCAACCATTGTGCGACGGCTTCGGCATCATCGACTTCACCGGTGCCCATGTCATGGCTCCCGGCACTGGCGCCGACACCCCGATAGTTGAAACGCAGGGTGATCAATCCGGCATCGCGGGCGGTGCGCTGCAGGGTCGAAACGACTTTATTGAGCATGGTCCCGCCCTGCACCGGGTTGGGGTGGCAGATCAGCGCCAGCCCGCGGGGCTCGGGGGTATCCAGGTACAAGGCTTCCAGTTGGCCGACCGGGCCATCGATGAACAAAGGGGTTTCGCGCATAAGCAAGGAATGAACTCCGTGACCTCTCAAGGGGTCGACTCGTCTAGCTAAAAGTCTCTGCCTGACATCATTGCGACCTTAAGATCGCGGTATACAGCGCAGGTCCGAGCCGTTAACGTAAAGCAAAGCCGTTTATAGAGGAAGGACTCGTGGAACACTCGCTCTTAGTTTGGTTGTTGCCGACTCTTGCCCTGGTTGCCGGTGTCGCCATTGGTTTCCTGGTCGCCCGTCTGGTGCCGAGTGCCGCGCCCAGCAGCACACAGCGTCAGCTGGACGATATCCAGGAACGTTTCGACAGTTACCAGAACGAGGTGGTCACCCACTTCAACAGCACCGCGGCACTGGTCAAGAAACTCACCCAGAGCTACCAGGAAGTGCAAGACCACCTCGCCGAGGGTGCCAACCGCCTGGCCCTGGACGAGCAGACTCGCCAACGCCTGCTCGCCGCCCTGCACGCCGATGCTGCACAGACACCACGGGAACGCCTGACACCGCCTCGCGGCAACCAGGAACCGCCGCGCGACTATGCCCCGAAAGCGCCGAACGCCCCCGGCATGCTCGACGAGCATTACGGCCTGAAGAAGTAACCCGGCTTCAAGCGCCACAAAAAAGCCCGCCCGATCATTGATCGGGCGGGCTTTTTTTACACCCTGAATTCAGTCAGGTGTCATGGGTACTGCTGGACCGGCTGGCCGTACTGCTGACCCTGCTGGTACTGCGGCTGGCCCTGTTGCTGATACTGACCTTGTGGCTGCTGACCTTGCTGGCCGTAATTCTGGCCAGGAATGGCCCGCAGGTTGACTTCCACGCGGCGGTTCTGCGCGCGGCCGTTGACATCGGCGTTGCTCGCAACCGGATTATCCGGACCGGCACCACGGGCCGACAGGTTGGCCCCGCTCACGCCCTGGGAGGTCAGGTAGTTGGCAACGCTCTGGGCGCGGCGCTGGGACAGGTCCATGTTCAGCTGGCGGCTGCCGGTGCTGTCGGTGTAGCCGACGATCTCGATCTGGTTCTGGTTGAACTCCTTGAGGGAGTTGGCCAGGTTGTTCAACGGCTGATAGAAGCTGCTGGCGATCGCATCGGAGTTGGTCGCGAACGTGATGTTGCCAGGCATGATCAGCTTGATCTGATCGCCCTGGCGCTGCACCTGCACGCCGGTGTTGGCCATGCTCGCACGCAGCTTGGCTTCCTGCTTGTCGGCGTAGTAGCCATAGCCGGCGGCACCCGCGCCACCGACCAGGGCCCCGATCAGCGCCCCCTTGCCACGGTTGTTGTGATCGATGGCGGCGCCCGCGACGGCACCGGCCAAGGCTCCAAGCCCGCCGTACTTGGCAGTTTTACTCATACCCGAGGAGCCTTGCTCCGCCTGTCCCTGGTTGTCATACGGGTTTTGCGATGCACAGCCGGACAGCATGGCAACGGCGGTAGCGACGATAATCAAACGACGCGAGGTGAACATGGATCTAGCTCCTACTCATTTGGGGTGCAAAGGCCGTTGGCGATAGACCGTTGCTGGCGTTGGAACACGACAGACGGTAAAAATTCCATGAAACCTGTCAGGCGCGAACAAACGGATTTTCACGCATCTCGTCACCCAACCGGGTATCGGGACCATGTCCGGTCACCACCGTCGCCTCCTCGTCCAGCGTATACAGGCGCTGCTTGATCGAACGCACGATGGTCGCCTGGTCACCACCCCACAGGTCCGTGCGCCCGACACCACGACGGAACAGGGTGTCGCCGGCAATCAACAGTCTAGCCTCGGAAAACCAGAAGCTCATGGAACCGGGCGTATGTCCCGGCGTATGCAGGGCCACGCCACAGCCACAGGCCAGTTCCTCGTCATCGGCCAGCCATCGGTCCGGCGACGGCACCGGCGTGTAGGGCACGCCGAACAGGCTGCATTGCATCTCCAGGTTGTCCCAGAGGAACTGGTCGTCCTTGTGCAGGTGCAGGGTGGCGCCGGTCTTCTCCTTCAGTTGTCCGGAGGCCAGGAAATGATCCAGGTGCGCATGGGTGTGGATGATGCTGACGACCTTCAGGCCCAGGGCCTCGAGCCGGGCCAGGATCAATTCGTGATTGCCCCCCGGATCGACGACGATGGCCTTTTTCGTGATCGGGTCGCCGATGATCGTGCAGTTGCATTGCAACGGGCCGACAGGGAAGGTTTCGCGGATCAGCGCGGGTTTTGCGAGGTCCATGAGGAGTTCCTGCAATAAGCGGGTCAGGCAATAAAAAACCCCTGAGCGGTCCAGGCGCCGAAGCATCCGGACCGACAAGGGCCGCATCGCGAAAAGTATAAGGGCCGCTCCCGGCCCCATCAAGAAAACGGCCCGGCCGCCACGTCCCGGGACGCGTCGCCACGCCCTCCCGCGCCAAATGCCGCCTGCAACTGCTCGACACTGCGCGTCAGCAGTTCCTTGAGTTCGGGCAGCCATTGCGGATCGCCCAGCACCCGGGCAACGGCAGCGGCATCGCCATACAACAGCTCGCGCTCCAGGGCACCGGCACGCACCGACAGCGCCTGGGCACCCATGGTCCCGGAACTGCCCTTGATCGCGTGCAACACGGCAGCCACGGCCGGCCCGTCACGGTCCTGCAGATGGGCGGGGAGCAACGCCAACTGTTTTTCCAGCTCCGTGCCAAAGCTGTACAACACGGTGCAGATCAGCTCGAAGTTGCCGCCGAAGCGGCTCATGATCGACTGACGCGGTTCGATCACCGTCTCCGTCGAAGCTTCCGGCGCCTCGCTCATCGTCAGCGGCCGGGGCGCTTCGCGTCCGGTCTGGATGCGCAAGGCCAGCACCAGTTCTTCCAGATCGATAGGCTTGCTCACATGGTCGTTCATCCCCGCCGCCAGGCAGGCTTCGCGGTCGCTGTTGGACGCGTTGGCGGTCATCGCCAGGATCGGCAACAGGGCGAACTGCGGGTGCCGGCGGATGTGTCGCGTGGCCTCCATGCCATCGATATCCGGCATCTGGATATCCATCAGCACCGCATCGAACGGTGTCGAGGCCGAGAGGACCATGCTCACCCCCTCCAGCCCGCCTTCCGCCAGGCTGACCTGGGCCCCCTCGCCTCTCAGCAGCTCATCGGCGACCTGGCGATTGAGGGCGTTGTCCTCCACCACCAGCAGGCGCATGTCGGCCAGGCGCCGGGAGCGGGCTACCGGCAAGTCCTGCACAGGCGGTTCACTCACGCTGAAGGCACGCTGGACCGCATCGGCCAACTGCCGGGGCGTCACCGGCTTGGTGAGGAAGCCCACGAAGGGGGCATCGCCCTCATGGTGCACATCCGCCAGGACTTCACGCCCATAGGCGGTGATCATGATCACCATCGGCGGCGGCACGGCCTGCTCCTGCAGACTGATCAGCCGGGCGGCGCTGAGGCCGTCCATGTCCGGCATGCGCCAGTCCATCAGCACCACGTCGTAGGGTTCGCCGCGCAGTTGCGCCTTGCGCACGCCTTCGACCGCCAGTGTGCCGCCACTCACCGTGTCCGCCGTCCAGCCCAGGGAGCGCACGGTACGCAACAACAGTTCACAGGCCATCGAGTTGTCGTCGGCCACCAGCAGGCGCATCGCCGAATCGACACCGGGGCACGACAGCCGCAGCGGTTCCTCACGGGCCACCTCCAGACTGATATCGAACCAGAACCGGCTGCCGACGCCCACTTCACTCTCGACCTGCAACTCGCCGCCCATCAGGCCCACCAGCCGCTTGCAGATCACCAGGCCCAGCCCGGTGCCGCCGAACCGGCGGGTGGTCGAGGCTTCGGCCTGGGTGAAACCGTCGAAGATGCGCTGCAGTTGCTCGGTGCTGATCCCGATGCCGGTATCGCACACTTCGATCCGCAACTTCACCATGTCCTCGAACCGTTTCAGTTGTCGGACACTGACCACCACCTGCCCCTGCTGGGTGAACTTCAGGGCATTGCCCGCCAGGTTGATCAACACTTGTTGCAGGCGCAGGCTGTCGCCCACCAGACTGCCGGGCAGGTCGGAATCGAGGTCGAACATGACCTCGACCTCCTTGCTGCCCTGGTTGCCCGCCAAGACCACCGCCAGGTCGCGCATCAGCGGTTCGAGTTCGAAATGATGCGGATCCAGACGCAGCTTGCCGGCCTCGATCTTCGAGTAGTCGAGGATATCGTTGAGCAGGCCCAGCAATGACTTGGCCGCCGTCTGGGCCTTGACCACGTAGTCGCGCTGACGGGCATTGAGGTCGGTGTGCTGCACCAGTTGCAGCATCCCCAGCACCGCGTTCATCGGTGTGCGGATCTCATGGCTCATATTCGCCAGGAAGAACGACTTGGCCGCACTGGCGCTGTCGGCCCGGTCCTTGGCCCGCAGCAGGTGCGACTCCAGCTCGCGCTGGGTGGTGATATCCCGGTTGATACCGGTGACCCGCAACGCCCGCCCCTGTTCATCACGCTCGATCTGCGCACCGGCCTGGATGAAGCGTATGCGACCGTCAGGCCCCTGCAGCCGGAAGATCGGGTCATAGACCCGCTCCCCGGCTACCGCCGCCGCCAACTGCGCGGCCACGGCCTCGACGTCCGCGGGGTGGACCCGCTCGTACCAGTGGGCATAGTTCAGCCCGTTGTCACGCAAGCTCGTCGGCTGGCTGTAGAACTCGAACATGCGGTCGTTCCACTGCAGCGTGTTGTCCGCCAGCGTCCAGGTCCAGATACCCAGTTCGGCGACATCGGCGGCCATCAGCAACTGGTCGCGAATCACCCGGGTCGCCTGCAGGCTCAGTTCCAACTGGTGCTCGGCCGCCTTGCGCTGGGTGATATCGACGGCGATGCCCAGGTAGCCGGTCAGTTGCCCCTCGTCGTCGCGCAGGGAGGTCACCACCAGGGTCACCGGGACATGGGAGCCGTCCTTGCGCACATAGGTCCACTCGCGGGTTTCCGAGTGTTCGAATTCCGGCTTGTGGGCAAAGACCCTGAAACCTTCGATGACCTGCGCATACTCCACACTGAGCTCGGCCCCACGGTCGATGACTTCCTGGGCCACGTGAAGAATCGCCGGGGTGGCCTTGCCCAGCACTTCCTCGGCGCGATAGCCGAGCATGTGCTCGGCACCTTCGTTGAATACACTGATCACTCCATCCAGGTCGGTGGCGATGATCGACACCTCGGAGGCCGAACGCAGCACGCTGCTGAACAGCAGGTTGATCCGCCGCAACTCCGCGGTCCGCGTCGCCACCTGCTCTTCCAGGCTGGAGTTGAGTTCGAGAATCCGCGCCTCGGCGGCCTTCTGCGCGGTGATATCGCGCAGGATCTTCGAGACGCCGCTCACCCGGCCAGCGGCATCGCAGATAGGCGAAACATTCACCGAGACATTGACGCGACGATCGTCCTTGCAACGCCGCAGGGTATCGAAGTTGGTGATCGTCTCGCCCCGGGCGATACGCGCCAGGATCTCGACCTCTTCCGAAGCCAGTTCGGACGGTACGATCAGTTCCACCAGCGGCCGCCCCACCGCTTCCGCGGCGGTATACCCCAACAGCGTCTGCGCACCGCGGTTCCAGCTGGTCACCACGCCCTGCAGGGTCGTACCGATGATCGCGTCGGCCGAGCTCTCGACGATCGAGGCCAGGCGCCCCTGTTCGGCGATCACCTGCAGGCGGCGCTGGGAACTGACCCCGGCAATGGCGGCCAGCGCCGCCACCAGCAGGGTTGCCAGCACGCCGAGGGCAAACACCATCGTCGGCGATAGCAGATGCAGGCGCTGCACGAACAGAGGCAGGGCCTCCAGTTCGATCTGCCAGCGCCGCCCATAGACCTCCCGCTCCACGGTGTGGGTAAGCAGCCCGGTCGGCTGCACGTCCGCCTCATGAAGCGTCTGGTAGAACTGCACCGCCGGCCCTGGCCCGGTGATGTCCCTGAGCCGCAGGTTCACCGCCTCGCTTTCCGGGATCAGACCGGCCAGGACGCTCTCGATCAGCAACGGCGCATAGCTCCAGCCGACAAGCGCGGCCGCCCTCTCGGCCTCGTTTTGCGGCACGACACCACTTTTATAGATCGGCAGCAGGATCAGGAAGGATTGTTGTGGCTTGCCCACTGCCTGTACCAGGGTGATCGGCGAGGTGAGGCGCACCTCCCCGGTCCGCGCGGCCATCCGCGCCGCCTCGGCCCGGTCAGGCTGCGAGGCGATATCCAGGCCGAACGCCGGTGCCTGCCCGGTGCCGGGTTCCAGGTACTGGATGACATACAGGTCGCCCTCGTGTGGCGCGAACTGGCGAATGCTGAAGTCCGGGGCACCGTCGGCACGGGCGCGTCGCAGGAATTCATCGAGGTCCTGCACCCGCACCAGGCGGATAAAACCGAATCCGCGGGCACCGGGAAACTCCCGCGGCACGTCGCGCATCAGGCTGTAGCGATGGAACGTCTCGCGGGTAATGCCGTCCTCGCCGGCGGTGACAACCGCGCCGCGGGTGCCGCGCAGGCCGTACTGGTACAACTGCAGCCGGCTGGCCACCGACTGCACCGCGCTTTCGGCGGCGGCACCGAGGGCCTCGCGGGTGCGCTGCTCGTTGCTGTGCTGCAGGATCAGGCAGCCCACGATAGTCGCCACCAGCCCGAGGGCCAGGAGCAACACGACACGTCCATTCAGGGCATACAGGCTGGCTCGTTTCAACGCAGGCTCCCTTGATGACTACGGTGATCCCGAAGGCCGGGATATCGCTGATCGACAATCGCGGCCCATGCGCTCATGGCGTTTGCGGCCAGGCGGACAACACGTCGCAGATCCGGGCAAACGGAACCGGCCGGCAGTAGAGATAGCCCTGCATGATCCGGCAACCGTGTTCCAGCAGCAGGTCAGCCTGCTCCCGGGTCTCCACGCCTTCGGCGACGAGTTCCAGGCCCAGGGCCTGCCCCAGCTTGATGATCGCCTCGACGATGGCCAGGTCGCTCTTGTCGGTGAGCATGTCGCGCACAAAGCTCTGGTCGATCTTCAGGACATCGATGGGAAAGCGCTTGAGATAGGCCAGGCTCGAATAACCCGTGCCGAAATCGTCGATCGCCACGTGCACACCCAGGGCCTTGAGTGCCACCAGGGTTTCGCGGGCGTTGTCGATATCCCGGGCCAGCACCCCCTCGGTGATCTCCAGTTCCAGCCACTGCGGCGCCAGGCCGGAGTCGAGCAGGATGCCCTTGACCATGCCGAGGAACGACTCTTCGCGAAACTGCACAACGCTGATGTTCACACTGACGCAGATCGGGTGGCCCAGTTCGTGGAGTTTGCGGGTGTCCTTGCAGGCCTGGAGCAGCACGTACTTACCGATGGGAATGATCAGCCCGGTTTCCTCGGCCAGGGGAATGAAGTCCGCCGGCGGCACCAGGTTGCCATTGCCGTCGTGCCAGCGGATCAGCGCCTCCATGCCGACCACGCGGTGCTCGCGGGCATCGACCTTGGCCTGGTAGAAGACCTCGAACACCCCGTCTTCGATGGCCTCGCGCATATGCCGCTCAAGCAGGTGCCGGGCGCGCATGCCACTTTCGATGGCCGGGGAAAAGAACTGGTAGCAGTTACGCCCGGCCTGCTTGGCCTGGTACATCGCGGCATCGGCGTGACGGTACAGTGACTCCAGGTCGTCGCTGTCCTCCGGGAAGACCCCGATACCGATGCTCGCGCTCAGGTCATAGCGGTTGCCCTGCAACGAAAACGGGCTGGAGATGGTGGTCAGCACCTGTTCGGCGAAATCGCCCACGGCCTCGAAACCGTCCACCTCCGACAGCAGGATGATGAACTCGTCGCCGCCCTGCCGGCTCAGCGTATCCATGCCGCGCAGGATCATCGACAGGCGCGTGGCGACATACTTGAGCATCTGGTCGCCGACCGAGTGCCCCATGGAGTCGTTGATGGCCTTGAAGTTGTCCAGGTCCAGCAACAGCATCGCCAGCCGCCCATGATTGCGCCGGGCCATTTTCAGCGCCTGCTCGGCCCGGTCCTGCAGCAGCATGCGGTTGGGCAGGCCGGTCAGTGCGTCATGATTGGCCAGGCGCTTGGCTTCGTTGCGCAGGGTGATATGGGCATTGATATGGGCCCTGGCCACCGGCAGGTTCAGGGGTTTCTGGATAAAGTCGATCCCCCCGTAGCCCAGGGCCTGGAGCTCATAGTCGGCCTGGGCGTGGGAGGTGACGAAAATCACCGCGGCGTCGGACAGCTTGGGGTCGGCCTTGAGTTCCTTGCAGACCTCGAAGCCGTTCATGCCGGGCATCTCGATATCGAGCAGGACCACATCCGGGCGACACTGACGGGCCACGCGCAAGGCTTCTTCGCCGCTGGTGGCGACATACACCTGCGCCAGGTCCCGCACCGACTCGCTGAGAATGAGCGCATCCGTCTTCTGGTCATCGACGATCAAGACGACCGGAGCGGGGCTGAAGGTGATCTCGCGCATTCCTTGCTCCCAGGCAATTCCCTTGTGATTCACGACCAAAGAGCACTGATAGGCCCTCTACCCTCAAGCCGACACAGGACATGCCGCGTACTCAAGGCACAGCAAGAAAGCTCAGGCGTGTATTGGTTATAGCGCAGACAAGGCATATAGCCACCCCTGCCGGAGGGATTCTTCACCGGTCTGCCAGCCGGACCGCAGGTGTCACGCAGACTGTCAGCGCGGCTCGCCCAGCAGCCCCAGCTCCTGCGCCCGCGCCACGGCCTGGGTACGGCGCTCCACCCCCAGCTTGCTGTTGATATGGCTGGCGTGGGTTTTCACGGTGTGCAGGGAAATAAACAGCTGGTCGCTGATTTCCTGGTTCGAGCAACCCTGGGCAATCAAGTGCAGGACGGCCAGTTCGCGGGTACTCAGGTGCTCACTGTGCGGCAGGCTTTCCACCGGCTCGCGCACGGTTTGCGCCGGCAGCAGTTCCAGCAGGCTCTGGCGCAGGGGCGTATCGGGCCCCAGCAACAGTTGCTCGCGCATCCAGTCCGGATGGGCCGTGGCCAAGGCCTGGAACGGCAGCAGGGCGCCACCGGTGGTCGCTTCCACGGCACGGGCAAACAGCGAACGGGCCCGAGCCTCCCTTGACCCGGCCAACTCCAGCATCACCAGCTGGTTCCAGGCCAGCATGCTCAGCAGTTGCCCGCCGCTGACCTGGCCCTGCTCCACCAGTTTGAGCAAGCGTTGCCGGGCCGCCTCGGGCTTGCCCTGGAGCGCCTCGAGCTGTGCCTGTTGCAACTCGATATGTGCCGGCAGTTGCGGATGGAACTCGGGGGCGGCAGCCGCCTGCTCGCCGTTGTAGGTCTGCCCCAGGCGCCCGAGCCAGGCTTCGGCCAGGTCGACCCGCCCCTGTGCCAGCCACAGCTCGCATTTCACCAGGGTAATCATCGCCAGATAATAGATCGGCGGGACATCCCAGATATGCATCAGCCGTTCGGCTTCGGCGAGCTCGGCAAAGGCCTTGGCGAACTCGCCGTTGCGGCCCTCCTGGTTGGCGATCACACAGTGCCCCACCAGGACACTGATATCGCGGCAGGCCCGCGCTTCATGCAACCCGGCCAGCAGGCGCTGGCGCCCGGCTTCAGGTTGCAGGCGCAGGTTCAGCAGATAACCTTCGTACAAGGTCAGACGTGCCCGCGCCGCATACAGGCGTTGCGCGGGCAGGCCCTCCAGGCGCTGCAAGCCCTGGCGGACTTCATCCAGCGCCCGCAGCACTTCGCCGCGCGCCTGCAGCACCCGTGCCCGATCGTAATGGGCCAACGCCTCGAACAGCGGGTTGCCGACCCGCTGGGCCAGCTCCAGCGACTCACGGTTCAGCGCCCGTGCACGCCACAGGTCACCCTCGGCGATCGCCAGGTTGGACAATGTCGACAGGCATACCAGGCGCTGGCCGTAGCGCTTGTGGGGCAGGCTGAGCAAGGCTTCGCCGCAATAGGCCAGGGTCAGTTCGCGGTCGCCGCGCCCCCGGGCAATGATGCCGCTCAAGGCCAGCCACTGGGCCAGCATGGATTTCTGCGCCGTGGCCGAGGGCGCCGGCAGGAAGTTGCTCAGGTGACTGGCCAGTTCCTGCGCCGCATCCAACTGGCAGGCCAGGCCCAACGCCCAGGCATACAGGACGATCAACCGTGGCGAGCTGATCAGCAGGCTGTCGGGCAGGTCCATCTTCCAGCGCAGCAGCATGCCGACATTCTGCTCGGCCAGCAGTTGTTCTTCGGACAGGTTCTGCACCAGGTTGGCCGCCACATCCAGGTGACCGGCACGCAACGCCTGCTCCACCGCTTCATCCAGCAGGCCCTGGGCACTGAACCAGCGGCAGGCGCGCAAATGCAGGCTGGCGGTCGGGACCAGGGTATTGGTCGCGGGACGGGTGCGCAGCAGGTCGGAAAACAGGTGGTGATAGCGAAACCAGCGGCCGTGCTCGTCCAGCGGCACCAGGAACACCTGATGGGATTGCAGGTAGTCGAGGATCTGCGCACTGTCGTGGGATTCGCGGATGGCGTCGCACAACTCGCTGCAAAACCGCTCCTGGGGGGCGGTGTCGTAGAGGAACGCCTGGACATGCGCCGGCAGGAAGTCGATCACCTCTTCCAGCAGGTAGTCGCGGATCAGCCCTTCACCGCCGTGCAGGACCTGGGGCAAGGTGTTGTCGTCAGTGGCCTGCGCCGCCGCCAGCAACCAGAAACGCAACCCGGCGACCCAGCCTTCGCTGCGCTCGATCAGGGTCTGCAGGGCTTCGCCACGCAACGAGCTGCTATGGCGGTCGAACAGGGCCATGGATTCGCCGAGGGTCAACCGCAGGTCCTGCTCGTTCAACTCGAGCAGTTGCCGCGACAGGCGCAGGCGCGCCAGGTGCCACTCGGGGCGTTGCCGGCTGGTGACCAGCACCAGCAATCCGGCGGGCAGGTGATTGAGGAAAAACTGCAGGCAACGATCCAGCACCGGGCCCTGGGCCAGATGGTAATCATCCAGCACCAGCAACAACGGCGTGCTGGCCGACAGATGCACCGCCAGCTCGTCGAGCAGCCCATCCAGCCACTCTTCGAAGGCAAACGGCTGGTGCCGCTGGCGCATTTTCAACAGCCCCAGCGCCTGGCCGCCAAGGTGCGGGAAGTACTGCTGGAGGCCATCGAGCAGGCGTTCGAGAAAACGTCCGGGATCACTGTCCCGTGAACTGAGCCCCAGCCACAGGCTCTGCCAATGCCCGGGCAGGCTCTGGCAAAACTCCACCGCCAGCGAACTCTTGCCAAAACCGGCCGGGGCACTGACCAGCAGCAGACGACCTTCCAGCCCGGCACTCAAGCGCTCGCACAGGCGCGGCCGCAACACATAACCCTCGGGCAATGGCGGTCGGTAGAAACGTCCTTCGAGTGCAGGTATGGCAGGCCCCATTGGACCTTGCATACGGGACAGATCAGTCATGGCCGGCTCTTGTTGAACGCTGTTATCGGCGGGGCGCATCAGCGCAGACTAGCGGTAAACGTCGCCGCACTGAAGGCTTTTTATCGTAAATGTGTCGAAATGCCTTTATCCGGAAATATCTCGCCACAGTTTCCCGCCGGACAAAAAAACGCCCCGAACCGGTCGGGGCGTTTTCAGCAGAGGATGCGCCTCTGCCCTGCAACGGGTATCAGCGAACGCCGTCCTGGCGCAGGGCCGCCGGGGTGAAGTCGCTGGTGGTGGCGGTGAAGCCGAAGTCATACGCCTGCTTCTCTTCGTTCTTCATGCCCAGCGCCAGGTAGCGGCCGGACTGCAGGTCGTAGAGGGTTTCCAGGGCATACCACGGCACTTGCTTGTCGTAGTAGTTCTCGGCATGGGCCTCGGCCACGCGCCACAGTTGACCACGACCGTCGTAATGGTCGATCACCGCCGCCTGCCAGGTGTCTTCGTCGATGTAGAAGTCACGCTTG
This sequence comes from Pseudomonas sp. Mn2068, assembly GCF_049319725.1. Lineage (NCBI taxonomy): Bacteria > Pseudomonadati > Pseudomonadota > Gammaproteobacteria > Pseudomonadales > Pseudomonadaceae > Pseudomonas > Pseudomonas sp. Mn2068. Next base: position 215,699 of record NZ_JBMOUG010000004.1, read on the forward strand.
GCGTAGATGTGGCGCTGGCCTTCCTTCAGGGTCGCGACCACATGCCAGACACGGCGCAGCTCGTAGCGTGCCAGGTCCTGGTTGATGTGGCCGGCCTTGATGATGTCGGCGTACTTGAGTTTCGGATCGTCGAGCTTGTAGCTGTCGGAGGCGATGTACATCTCTTTCTTGCCTTCAAGCTTCCAGTCGTAGCGATCCGGCGCACCGTTGTACATATCCAGGTTGTCGGAAGTGCGCAGGCCGTCGGCGGCGGTACCCGGACCGTCATAGGAGACTTGCGGGGCACGACGTACACGACGCTGGCCGGCGTTGTAGACCCATGCCGAACGCGGCTCCTTGACCTGGTCGAGGGTTTCATGGACCAGCAGCACGCCACCGGCCAGACGCGCCGGCGCGGTCACTTTCTGCTTGAAGTAGAACAGGATATTGCCCGGGTTGGCCGGATCGTAGTCCTTCATCTTGTCGCGGAAGACGAACTGGTCCTGGAAGTACACCAGGCTGAACGAACCGTTGGCCTGCGGCGTGGCCTGGGTCACCAGGCGGGTCACGCTGCCGCCACGATAGCGGGTGATGTGGTTCCAGATCACTTCCACACCGCTTTTCGGGATCGGGAACGGCACGGCGGTCTTGAAGTTTTCCAGGCCGTTGCCGCCGCTGACCAGATTGGTCTTGGTGGCGTTTTCCTTGATGGCGGCGAACACGTCATCCGGCACGGTGGCGCCGCGATGGGACGGGTAGACCGGCATCTTGAAGGTGTCCGGGTAACGCTTGAACATCGCGTATTGGCCCGGCGCCAGCTGGTTCTTGTACTGCTCGACGTTCTGCGCGGTGATGGTGAACAGCGGTTTTTCACTGGCATACGGGTCGGACAGGAAACCCTTGCTGTCCACCGTGCCAATGTTCTTCGCCATCGGCGCCCAGGCCGGAATCGTACCTGCCGCGTTACCGGCCTTTTCCGCGCCCATCGGGGTCAGGGTGGTGCCCAGCTTCGCCGCTTCATCGGCGGACACCGCCGCCATCACGCCGGTGGCCAGCAACGACAATCCGAGTACGCCGACCTGCAACAGATTCTTGGTTATCTTCATGTTCTTGTTCTTCCTGAAATTCAGCGTACTTAGAAGTTCACACCGACGCTCAGCGCCACGAAGTCACGGTCATCCACCGTGCTGTAGTCGCCACCGAAGAAGTTGGTGTACGCCAGGCTCGCGGTGTAGGTGTTCTGGTATTCGGCATCGAGGCCCAGGCTGACGGCCTTGCGGCCTTCCTCGAAGTTGCCGCCAGGGCCTGGCGAGTAACCGTTGACGTCATGAGACCAGGCCACGTTCGGCTTGAGGTTTACCCCGGCGAAGACATCCGGATACTCCCAGATGGCCCGGGCGCGATAGCCCCAGGAGGTCGCGGTAGTGAAGCCGTCGTTGTTGCAATTGGCAGTGCGGTTGTCCGCACTCGCGCCGGGACCTGCTCCCTGGATGGTGCCTGCGTTGAGGGTCGCACAGAGCGGACCTGCGCCAGGGCCAAATACCGGATCACGTCCGTAACGGGCCTTCGAACTGCTTTCCAGGCCACCGACATGAGTCACGCCCACTTCACCGACCAGAGTAAGGCGACTGGCGCCCATGACCTGATCAAAAAAGTGCGTGAAGGTTGTCTGGAACTGGGTAATTTCCTTGCGACGATAACCATGCAGGTCCTGGTCCGGTACGCCTTTCAACGGTGAGGCAGCACTCAGGTTTGGTAACGGGGTGACGCCGGCATAGAGAATATCGGTGGTGTTGAGTTGAACAGGCGCATTTGGACGGTAGCTGAGCTCACCACTCCAGGCCGTACCGGTAGGCAAGGTGGTGGAAAAGCTCAACCCGTACAGGCGTATGTCTTCTGGGTACTCAATAAAGTATTTGGAGTTACCCGCGATAGCCAGAGGACGTAAGGCCGCTGCCGCCCCTGGCAGGAATGTCACGGCACTCGAGTAAGCGGAAGCCGGTGCCCCTGTAGCGCTGAAAATTGGCGCCCGGCTGTGGTAATTCATGAAGTAGGCACCAAACTCGGTGTCCAGCGGCTCAAAGTTATAGTGAAAGGCAACACCAAACTGACCGCTGTCTCGTGCATCGCGATCCGCACCACGCTTGACCAGTACCCCTTCCTCATTGATATCGAGCCCGAATCGGGCCAATCCCGCCAGGGCGCCCGGAGTAGCGGCAAGGGTTGAGCGCTTGGACAGCAAGCGCAGGTTATCCGAACAGCCGTCGGCAACCACATCCGGCTGCGAGAAGAATGTGCCGCAGTTATCCACCACGGTCTGGTCCCATTCCAACTGATAGAACGCCTCGGCCGACAGATTGTCGGTCAGGGTCTGGGACACATAGAACATGTTGACCGGGATCAGGCCTTCCTTGATCTCGGCACCCGGACGGCGGAATGCCGACACGTCGATCGGGTTGATGGAGTTGATGCCGCCACCGATAAAGGTGCTTTCACCCCAGCTCACCACCTGCTTGCCGAAACGCACGGAACCCGGCTGATCGGCGATGGAGTAGTTGTGGTACACGAAGGCGTCGAGAATCTGCCCGCCGGACGACTTGGCGCCTTCCTTGCGGTTGTCGTTGCTGACGTTCTTGAAGTCCAGGTCTTCATCCTGCAGCTTGAAGTCGTACCAGTACTTGCCGCGCACGAACACGCCGGTATCGCCGTATTTCAGTTCCAGGTCATGGATGCCCTTGAAGATCTTCGAGAAAGTCTGCCCGGCCTTGAAGTTCAGGTGTCCGTCATCGGAGGTCTGCGACAGGCCCTTGCCGCCGTTGTTGACACCGATCAGATCCTTGTTCGGATTCTGTGTCGACCAACTGGCGCCCAGGGACAGGGACGAGTCGAAACTCCCCTCGATTTCCCCGATATTGAAACTGACGCCGAATGCAGGGCCGGCGAGCGTAGAGGCGAGGCTGACGGCCAGGGGCAGCTTCGCCCGGCGCCAGAACTGGTTTACTGAGATCATCGACGCTACTCCATGTGCTTTATTGTTATGGCAGATATCCAGAAACGCCCGGGGCAAACAGCAACCATCACTCCCCACTCACCCAGGGCGGCATCGCTGTATCGCGCGCCTGCTCCGTTCCTGAAAAATCCTTGAGCGGACTATAGCCAGCAGGTAGTACTGCTTGATCCCTCTAAAGTGTGATTTGCAGTCACCAACCACTCTGGAACAGCCCTTTCGCCAAGCTCGCCGATACCGGCTCGGCAAGAATGGCTGAAAAAACCGATTTGGCAAGGCAAGCGCTTGCTTGGTGGGGCTGCCACGCCCTTTCGGGCGTGGCAAGGAGGACTCAAAGAGTCGAGAGGAAGGTACTGTTGCTCGCCTGCCATTCGACGATGTCGAGGCGGATGCGCTTCTTGTCGAGCTTGCCGACGCTGGTCTTGGGAATTTCAGTAACAAGGGCGATCTGGCTCGGGATCGCCCACTTGCTCAGATGGCCCTGCTCAACGAACGGCTTGAGGTGCTCCTTGAGTTCCCGGGCGCCGATCTCATGGCCCTCGCGCAGCACCAGCAGGGCAAACGGGCGCTCGCCCCATTGCGGATCGGCGATCCCCACCACTGCTACTTCGCGTACCGCCGGATGGCGGCTGACCAGGTCTTCGAGGGCCAGGGACGAGACCCACTCGCCTCCGGTCTTGATCACATCCTTGATCCGGTCGCGGATGTCGATCACCCCCATGCTGTCGAGCGTCGCGACATCGCCGGTGTGCTGCCAACCCCCGGCCCAGAGCTCCGCGCCCTTCTGCGGTTCGTTGAAATACCCCTCGCTCAGCCAGGGCGCCCGCAGCACCAGTTCACCCTGGCTTTCCCCGTCGGCCGGCAGGAAGTTGCCCTCGGCGTCCATGATCGCCGCTTCCACCAGGGGACCCGGCACGCCGGCCTTGATCCGGTAGGTGGTGCGTTCGTCCTCGGTGCCCGCCATCAACTCCTCGTTGAGGTGGGCGCAGGAGACCAGCGGGCCGGTTTCCGACATGCCGTAGGCCGCGGTCAACTGGATGCCGCGGGCCTTGGCGGCTTCGTACAGCGTGCGGTTCAGCGCGCTGCCGCCGATCACCATCTTCCAGCCCTTGAAGTCAGTGCCCTGGGCCGCCTTGGCATTGAGCACCATCTGCAGGATGGTCGGCACGCAATGGGAGAACGTGACCTTCTCCTTGCGCCACAGCTCCACCAGGAACTCCGGATCGTAGCGACCCGGGTAGACCTGCTTGAGCCCGAGCATGGTCGCCACATACGGCAGGCCCCAGGCATGCACGTGGAACATCGGCGTGATCGGCATGTACACGTCATTGGTGCCCAGCAGGCGCACGCTGTCGACACTGCCCATGATCGTCGCCACGCCCATGGTATGCAGCACCAGTTGCCGATGGCTGAAATACACGCCTTTCGGATTGCCGGTGGTACCAGTGGTGTAGAACGTGGTGGCGACCGAGTTCTCGTCGAAATCCTGGAAGTCGTAGACCGGGCTCGCCGCCGCCAGCAACTGCTCGTACTCGCCGACCAGGTTCGGCAGGTCGGCCGTGGTGACGTCGGTATCGGTCAGCAGCAGGGTTTTCTCCACCGTGGTCAGGTTCCCGGCAATCGCCTGGTAGAGCCCGACGAACTCGCTGTTGACCAGCACGAAGCGGTCGACCGCGTGGTTCATGGTGTAGAGGATCTGCTCCGGCGACAGGCGCACGTTGATGGTGTGGATCACCGCACCGATCATCGGAATGGCGAACATGCATTCCAGGTAGCGATGGCTGTCCCAGTCCATCACCGCCACCGTGTCACCGGCCTTGACCCCGGCCGCCGTCAGCACGTTGGCCAGCCGGGCGACACGCTCACTGAGGGTCGGATAGCTGTAGCGCACCTTGTCGCGGTAGATGATTTCGCGGGTCTTCTCGTAACGGCTGCCGGACATCAGCAACCGCTTGATCAAGAGCGGGTATTGATACGCACCTTCGGCGGGTGGAATTACGCGGGTCTGCAACATGGACGTCCCTTTGTCTGACTGCACGGTCGTGGCTAAAGATAGGCACTCTAGAGCCGTCGCGCACGCGCTAAATCACCCAAAGGAATGATTTGCAGACAGACGTGAATGCTAGCTTTAAGCCAGCATCCACACTGAAACCGTCATATTTCAGGCGACCTGCCCGGCAGGCTGCTGGGCCGGGGTTCTTGGAAACACCAGCGCGGCGATGAAGGTCAAGGCGCCGAACCCTGCCAGGATCAGGTACAGCCCGGCAAAACCCTGGCGTGGCTCGACATAGGCGATCAGGGGAATCGCCGTGGCGCTGGCGCCGAACGACAGGCAGTAACGCAGGGCGAATACCCGTGATTGCCATTGCGGGGCCACGAAGTTGGCGACCATCGCGTCATTCACTGTTACCTGGCCGAACACCACGAACATCAACGCCGCCCCCAGGACCATCACCGACAGGCCATCAACCTGGGCCAGGCCAAACAGCAACGGGGCCTGGCACAGGGTCAGAAGCACGAACGGCCACTTCAGGCTGACACGGTCGATCACCCGACCGATGCTCAACTGTGCGACAGCCCCGAAGGCATAGGCCAGGCTGACGATCAGCCCCAGGGTCTGTGGCGACGCGAACAACTCATGCAGGCGCTCCTGGAACAGTTTCGGGTAAGTCATGGTGGTGGCGTTGAACACCACACCGCCGGTGGCGGTCACCAGCGCCAGCACGGTAAACACCATGACCATGGAAATCTGCTGGCCATTGGCGCCCTTGAGCTTCACATGAGGGCGCACGGGAATCGGCTCCTCACGCACCTGCAAGGCAAACAGCACGCCCAACAGGAGCGAGATGGCCCCTGGAATGATAAACGCCGCGCGCCAGCCGAAATGCGCCACCAGCAGTCCGGTGATCAAGGCGGAAAACGCCACCCCGAGGTTGCCCCACATGCCATTGATACCGATTTCCCGACCGCGGTTCTGGGCGTAACTGACCAGCATCGCGGTGCCCACCGGGTGATAGATCGCGGCAAACACACCGATCAGGGTCAGGCCCAGGGTCAGCATCGGGGCGGTGCTGCTCAACCCGGTAAACACCGAGGCCGCGCCGATGCCGAAAAAGAACAGCAGCATCATGCTGCGACGACTCCAGCGATCACCCAGCCAGCCCGCCGGTAGCGAACAGGCGCCGAAGGCAATGAAGCCGCCCAGGGACAGGCCGATCATCCCGGCGAAATCCAGGCCGAAGGTCTGGCCCATGCCGAGCACGGCTGCGGGGAAGATCAGCATGAACATGTGATCGATCACATGGGCGGCGTTGATGTAGCGGATTACGTTTCTGGGTTGATTCATCACGGCACGCTTCAGGAAAGTTATCGGTGCCTTATGCTAAGTTGGCCATAAAGTGCATTTCTGCCATATAACTCATCAAACCAGACAGACTGGAAGAAGCGGACATGTTGATCAGTCACTTCCTGCACGGCCCCGTCAGCGCTCATCCCCGCGACTATGCCGACGGCGCCCACCAGGAATTGCACCGCCACGAGGAAGCGCAGTTGCTCTATGCGGTATGCGGGGTGATGCGCCTGGTCACGAACCAGGGCGCCTGGGTCATTCCCCCGACCCGGGCGGTGTGGATTCCACCGCTGGTGGAGCATGAGATCTTCATGAGTGGCGAGGTGCGCATGCGCTCGCTGTTTATCGCCGCCGAGCATTCGCCGGCCAACCTGCAAGGCTGCTGCGTGCTCGCCGTCACACCGCTGTTGCGCGAACTGATCGTGCGGGCGGTACAGGGCCCGAAGCAGGCGAAGAATCCGCTGATCCAGCAACTGATGCTGGAGGAACTGGCGTCACTGGAGAACCTGCCGCTGCACATCCCGATGCCGACCGACCGGCGCCTGCAACGGATCTGCCTGGCACTGCTGCAGACCCCGGATCATCCCAACACCCTGGAAGACTGGGCACTGCAGGTCGGCGCCAGCACCCGGACCCTGGCCCGGCTGTTCCAGCAACAGGTACAGATGAATTTCAATGCCTGGCGCCAGCAATTGCGCCTGATGGAAGCCTTGCCACGGCTGCTGGCCGGCGAAAGCGTACAGCACGTGGCGAAGGTGTTGGGCTATGGCAGTGCCCGGGCGTTCAGTGCGATGTTCCAGCGCCTGCTCGGCGAGAGCCCGCGGGAATATGTCGTCAATCTGAACCAGTTCAGCGGGATCAATGCATCTCGGTAAAGGCCAGCTTCACGCCGATGGCGATCAGTACCGCCCCCATGGTCCGGTCGAACCAGTGGCCCATGCGGGCGAAACCGGCACGCACCCGCTGCTGGCTGAAGAGCATCGCCACCAGGCAGAACCACAGCGCGGTCGCCGCCGCCAGGTACACGCCGTAGCCGGCCTGGACCAGCAGCGGGGTATGCGGGTTGATCACCACGGTGAACAACGACAGGAAAAACAAGGTCGCCTTGGGATTCAGGCCATTGGTCACGAAGCCCGAGGTAAAGGCACCACGCGCCGTGCGCTCGCCCACCTGCAACGCCAGGTCATCCGTTGCGGGCTTGGCCGGCTTGGCGCGGATCGCCTTGAAGCCGATATACAACAGGTACGCCGCCGCCAACCATTTCAGGGCATTGAACAGCACGATCGACTGCGACACGATCAGGCCGATGCCCAGCAGCGAATAGCCCACATGCAGGAAGATCGCGGTACCGACCCCCAACGCGGTCCAGGTGCCGGCGCGACGACCGTGGGTCACGCTTTCGCGTACCACCACGGCAAAGTCCGGGCCGGGACTGGCCACCGCCAGCAGGTGGATCAGCGCAACGGTCAAGAATTCAGTCAGGTACATGGACACGTCCGTGGGCTCCTCGGTAACTAAATATGTCATCTGGTAGGCTGGCTACCTTACGCCTTCATTCGACAGCACAAAAGGTACAGTTGATGAGCCACCCTCGCCGCGCGGTATTTCTCGATCACCCTTCCCTGGACCTCGGCGATCTCGACCTCGAACCTCTGCGCGCCTGCTTCGACGAACTGCGCCTGTGCGCCCGGACCACGCCAGAGAACGTGCGGGAGCACCTGGCTGGCGCCACCGTCGCCATCAGCAACAAGATCCCGTTGAACGCCGAAACCCTGGCCGCCTGCCCCGACCTGAAGCTGATCCTGATTTCCGCCACCGGCACCAACAACGTCGACCTGGCGGCCGCCCGGGCGCGGGGTATCACCGTGAGCAACTGCCAGGGCTATGGCACGCCTTCGGTGGCCCAGCACACGCTGATGTTGCTGCTGGCCCTGGCGACCCGCCTGAGCGACTACCAGAAAGCCGTCGGTGAAGGCCGCTGGCAGCAGGCCCAACAGTTCTGCCTGCTGGATTTCCCCATCGTCGAACTGGAGGGCAAGACCCTCGGCCTGCTCGGCCACGGCGAACTGGGCGGTGCCGTGGCGCGGCTGGCCGAGGCCTTCGGCATGCGCGTGCTGCTGGGGCAGATTCCCGGTCGGCCGGCGCGGGCAGATCGTGTTCCGCTGGCCGAACTGCTACCACACGTCGACGCCCTGACCCTGCATTGCCCCTTGAACGAACACACCCGCCACTTCATCGGTGCCGCCGAACTGAGCCAGCTCAAGCCCGGGGCATTTGTCGTCAACACCGCGCGCGGCGGACTGATCGACGAACAGGCCCTGGCCGATGCGTTGCGCAACGGTCACCTCGGTGGCGCCGCGACCGATGTACTGAGCGTCGAGCCGCCGAGTGCCGGCAATCCCCTGCTGGCCGGCGATATCCCGCGCCTGATCGTCACCCCGCACAACGCCTGGGGCAGTCGCGAAGCCAGGCAACGCATCGTCGGCCAACTCGCGGAAAATGCCCGGGGCTTCTTCAGCGGTGCAGCGCTGCGGGTCGTCAGTTGATAAACTGCCGCACTTTTTTTCAGGGAGCAGACCATGGATCCGCGCAGTGAAGTACTGCTTCGTCAGGCTGAATATTTCCAGGGCAAGCTGCTGCTGGCAGGCTTGCCCGCCGACGATCTGCTCGGGCGCCTGCCCAATGCCCACGGCTGGTGCTGGCACGCCGGCGATCAGGCGGCACTCGAGGCACGCTTCGAAGGCCGCAGCCATTTTGGCGTGAACATCCCCGAGGTCCCGTTCGACAGCGCTGTGGTGTTCCTGCCCAAGTCCAAGGACCTGACCGACTACCTGCTCAATGCCGTCGCCTCGCGCCTGCCCGGCGGCGACGTGTTCCTCGTCGGTGAGAAACGCAGCGGGATCGAAGGCGCGGCCAAACAGCTCAACCCCTTCGGCAAGCCGCGCAAGCTCGACAGCGCCCGGCACTGCCAGCTATGGCAAGTCACCGTGGGCGAGGCGCCGGCGGCCAAGCCGCTGGAAAGCCTGGCCCGGCACTACCAACTGGATCTGACCGAAGGTCCGTTGAAGGTGGTCAGCCTGCCCGGTGTCTTCAGCCATGGCCGGCTGGATCGGGGCAGCGCCCTGCTCCTCGATCACCTGGACAAACTGCCCAGCGGCCAGTTGCTGGACTTCGGTTGCGGTGCCGGCGTGCTCGGGGCGGCCGTCAAGCGGCGCTACCCGCACAACAACGTGATCATGCTCGACGTCGACGCCTTCGCCACCGCCAGCAGTCGCCTGACCCTGGCGGCCAATGGTCTGGAAGCAGAGGTACTGACGGGGGACGGAATCGACGCCGCACCCATGGGTTTGAGTGCGATTCTGAGCAATCCACCGTTCCATGTCGGGGTCCATACCGACTACCTGACAACGGAAAACCTGCTGCGAAAAGCAGCCAAACATCTGAAAAACGGCGGCGAACTCCGGCTTGTCGCCAATAGCTTCCTGCGCTACCAGCCACTGATCGAGGAGCATCTGGGGGCCTGTGTGACCAAAGCCGAGGGACAGGGTTTTCGAATCTACAGTGCCAGGCGCGGCTGAAAAATAAACGCTTGCGCAATGGATTTTGCCTAGGCAGAATCCGCTCCGTCCTAGGGGAGTAGTCTCCCACGAGCGCCACGCTCGTCCGGCATGCGTCAACATACTTGGTCCTCAGACCATGGCGCATGCGACCCACGGTTCGCACAGACGAACCCGGGGTTTGACAAGACCTATGACACGAACACCTTACCCGGGGCGGGAAGGCTGTACGTGTCATAGCCGTGTCGACCCGCCCCTTAGGAAAACCTGATGCTGGATTCTCTCCTCGTTCCCACCGCAATCGTTGCCTTGGCCGAAATCGGCGACAAGACGCAACTGCTCGCGCTCATCCTCGCAGCCCGTTTTCGCAAGCCCTGGCCGATCATCGCCGGCATCGTCGCCGCCACCCTCGCCAACCACGCGGCGGCAGGTGCCGTAGGCGCCTGGTTCGGCAGTTTCTTCTCGGATGCGGTACTGCACTGGATCCTCGCCGCCAGCTTCACCGCCACCGCGCTGTGGACCCTGGTGCCGGACAAGATGGACGATGACGAAGCCAGTACCTCACGCAAGTTCGGCCCGTTCCTGACCACGCTGATCGCGTTCTTCCTCGCGGAAATCGGCGACAAGACCCAGATCGCCACGGTGATGCTGGCCGCGCAGTATCCGGAATTGTGGCTGGTGATCATCGGTACGACCCTGGGCATGCTGATCGCCAACGTACCGGTGGTGCTGGCGGGCAACTTCGCCGCGGAGAAACTGCCGCTGACCCTGATCCGCCGCCTGGCCGCCTCGGCGTTCTTCATCCTGGCGATCGTCGCGGTGTACAAGGCCATGCAAAGCAGCGGCTGGCTCTGAGCCTCCCCGTGCCGGGAGCCTGAAAAACACCAGGTAACCCGTAGGGGCCTGGCTTGCCAGCGATAACGATGCGCGCCGCACCGACGCCATCGCCAGCAAGCCGGCTCCTACAAGGACAGGGTCCGGCTTTGATCGAACGGTATGGCGGGACTGCAAGCTCAGGACTTGCGGGCCTGCTGATACAACGGCATCACCTTCGGAATGGCCGCTTCCAGAGAAGCGATCCGACTGGTGGACGCCGGGTGGGTACTCATGAATTCCGGCGGCGAACCTTCCGCCGCCTTGCTCATCTTGTTCCACAGGCTGATGGCCGCGTTCGGGTTGTAACCGGCCCGCGCGGCCAGCTCCAGGCCGATCAGGTCCGCTTCGTTCTCATTGGCGCGACTATTGGGCAAGGTCATGCCGTAGTTCGCCACGGTATCGGCCAGCGCCAGGCTGTCCTGGCTCAGGCCGAACAAGGCACCGGCGCCCTGCTTCGCCATCTCGATCCCGTAGGCCTTGGACATCGCTTCCCGGCCGTGCTCACGCAGGGCATGGGCGATCTCATGGCCCATCACCGCGGCGATCTCATCGTCGCTCAGCTTGAGCTTATCGATCAGCCCGCTATAGAAGATGATCTTGCCGCCGGGGCCACAGTTGGCATTGAGTTCGTCGCTCTTGATCAGATTGACCTCCCATTGCCATTGCGCGGAATCCGGACGGAATGTCGGGGCCTGGGCAATCAGCCGGTTGGCGATCGCCTGGACCCGCTTGGCATTGGCGCTGGTCTTGTCCAGCACGCCCTGGCCTTTCGCCTCCCCCAGCGTCTTCTGATACGACTGGGCGTACATCTGGTCGACTTCCTGGGTCGACAACATGCTGAACATATACTGCTTGCGCTCAACCCCGACGGCACCGCCGCTGGTGGTATTGACCGCCTGGCAGCCGGCGAGCAGCAGGCCCGCCGTCAGCGCACACAAAACCAATCGTCTAGCCATGAGCACTCTCCCTGAAAACTGCCGGCTATCCTAGGCGGTGATTTGTATCAACGCCAGATACAAACCATCTGTAGTCCCGGATTTCAGACGAACCTCAAACATCTGTAGGAAAAAATTCACGATCAACGCCATCCCACGGCCCGTCGAGCCCGGCGACATATCCATTTGCGACATGGGCACATCCAAAACAGCCATTTCCCGCAGGCTCCCTAATGCCCGCCGAACGCCCAGCCGATACAGCATGGCAGACGTCATTCCTTGCGTCCGGAGCCCTCATGAAATTCAAGTCGATTCAGTTTTCCGTCGCCGCACTGGCCGGGGCCATTGTCCTCAGCGTGGTCGCCGCCCTCGTGGTCTATGCCTTGTTATCCGGGGCCAAGACCCAGGACATGGTGCAGCAGCGCACCCAGGAACAGTTCGAGCAGGTGATCGAACAGCGTCTCAACGCCCTGGCCAGGACCCAGGTCAGCCAGATCCAGCGTGAACTCGAAGCGCCGCTGCTGATCGCCGGCGGCCTGGTGCGCGTCAACGCGCTGATCGGCACCAACGACGCCGACGGCAAGCCGGTACTGAGCGTCAGCCGTGAGCAACTGATCAACTTGATCAAGGAAAACGTGCAGCAGAACCCGAAAGTGCTCGGCGCCTATATCGGCTGGGAAAAGAACGCCCTGGATCACAACGATGCCGCCTATCTCGACAACACCAAGGCCGGGGCCGCGAAAGATGGTCGCTTCCTGCCCTGGTGGTTCCGCAACGACGACGGCAGCCTCGGCTTCTCAACCCTGGTGGATGTCGATGACCAGAAGCTCCTCTCCACCGGCGTGCGCGCCAGCGAGTACTACCTGTGCTCCAAGGAAACCCACAAGACCTGCGTGATCGACCCGGCTCCGTACAAGGTCGGCGACAAGATGGTGATGCTCGCGTCCTTTATCGAGCCGATCATGCTCAATGGCGCATTCCAGGGCATCGTCGGTGCCGACCTGTCGGTGAACTTCATCCAGGACATGCTGGTGGCGGCCAACCAGAAACTCTACGGCGGTGCCGGCAACATGGCCCTGGTGGGCACCAACGGCCGCCTGGTCGCCTATACCAAGGACCCGAGCAAGTTCGGCGAGAAAGTCAGCGATATCCTCGATGCCGAAAAAGTCGCGACCATGGGCAAGCTCAATCGTGGCGAAGTCACTTATAACGTCGACAAGGCCAAGGGCCTGATCGAGCTGTACCTGCCCTTCGGCATCGGCCAGAGCGATGCCCGCTGGACCCTGATGATGCAACTGCCGCTGAACGCGGTGATGGCCGACCTGCAGAAACTCCAGGGCGACCTGAACGACCAGCGCAAGGCCGATGTGTTCGGCATGGCGGTGGTCGGTCTGGTCATCGCCGGGCTGGGCCTGCTGGTGATCTGGCTGGTGGGTCACGGAATCGCCCGGCCGCTGAAGCAGATGGTCGCCATGCTCGACGATATCGCCCAGGGCGAAGGTGACCTGACCCGCCGCCTGACCAGCGATCGTGCCGACGAACTCGGCTCCATCGCCAAGGGCTTCAACACCTTCCTGATCAAGCTGCAGGCGATGATCACCCAGGTGGTGACGTCGGTACAGAGCGTCAGCGATTCCTCCGAGCACACCGCCGATATCGCGATCCGCACCAACCAGGGCGTGCACAAGCAGATGGCCGAGATCGACCAGGTCGCCACCGCGGTGCAGGAAATGACCGCCACCGCCCAGGACGTGGCCCGCAATGCGACCCAGGCGGCCCAGGCGGCCAGCCATGCGGACATGGCCGCCAGCGACGGCATGCGCATCGTGCGCGACACGTCCACCTCCATCGGCGCCCTCGCCGTGGAAATCGGCCGCGCGGTGGGTGTGGTCCAGACCCTGGCCAAGGACAGCGAGAACATCAACGCGATCCTGATCGCCATCCGCGGGATTGCCGAACAGACCAACCTGCTGGCGCTCAACGCGGCGATCGAGGCGGCCCGTGCCGGGGAACAGGGTCGCGGCTTTGCCGTGGTGGCCGACGAGGTCCGCAACCTCGCCCAGAAGACCCAGCAGGCGACCGAAGAAATCCAGTCGATGATCCAGCAGTTGCAGCAAGGCACCCGCGAAGTGGTCAAGGTCATGGAGGACAGCCAGAACAAGACCGATGAAAGCGTGCAACACGCGGCCAAGGCCGCCCAGGCCCTGGAAACCATTACCCAGGCGGTGTCGGTGATCAACGACATGAACACCCAGATCGCCAGCGCTGCCGAGGAACAGAGCGCGGTGGCCGACGATATCAACCGCAACGTGATCAATATCGGCCAGGTGGCCAATGAAGTGGCGGGCGGTGCCGATGAGTCCAGCGCAGCCAGTGCGCAACTGACCAAGCTGGCGGAACAGCAGCGACGCCTGATCAATCAGTTCAAGGTGTAGTTGCAGGGGCTGGATGCGTTACCCGCACTCAGCCTGGCGTCAGGCACTCCGGCGCATTGAGCTTCGGATCATTCACCAGGTTGGCCAGCAGCCGTTCGCGCAACGGCGCCTGGGGGCTGGCCAGCAAGGCCTGCAGATCGTGCAACGGCGTGTCCGGCGCCAGCCACGCTGCCTGCCCCTCGGCATCGAGAATCAGCGGTCGCCGCTGGCTCGCCGCCGGCTGTGTCACCACCGCGGTGCTCAGCCAGACCTGCTCCTGCACCGGGTAGGCCTCCCAGATCGCCGCAAAGAACAGGCTCGAACCTTCCGCCGGCGTCAGCCAGTAGGGGCGCTTGCGCTGTGTTCCACGCCACTCATAGAAGCCATTGGCCGGCAACAGGCAACGGCGCTCGCGAAACGCCTGGCGAAACATCGGTTGTTCGGCCACGGTTTCGGCCCGGGCGTGGGCCGGCGTGCGCGACAGGTCGGTCAGCCACGGCGGTGTCAGGCCCCAGCGCGCGCGCGCCAGTTCACGCTGGCCGGTCGGCGCCCGCAGGATCAGCACCGAATCGTTGGGCGAAATGTTCCACTGCGCCTGCTGGTCGGCGGGGAAGCCGGGCAAGGCCGCGAAGGCGGGGTTCCAGCGAAACAGGGCAAAACGTCCACACATGGGGCAAAACGACTCTTCATGGAAAGACGCGACTAGCAAAGCAGCACGTCGGGAAAACTCTCCGGTTCATCGCCGGGCAGCGGCAGAGCGGCATTGTACGCGGCGATCAGCTCGCGTGCGTATTGTGCCTGATCATTCTCCACCGCCAGGGCCAGCAAGCCGAATACCGGCAACTCCCCGGCTCCGCCCAGCAGGTCGCGCCCCACCAGATGCGCCTGTACCCCTTCGCTGGCGAGCATGCCTTGCAGCAGCTCGCCCTCCATCAGGTTTTCCGGCTCGTAGATTCGTTGCATCCGGGCGCCCTCATCACTCGTTCTCACTGTGAACGTCGAGCATCCATTCCTGACCGTCGGTCTGCAGGTTGAAAACGATCGGCCGGCAGCACACCGGGCAATCCTCGATGTAGGTCTGGTCCCCGCCGGACAAATCCAGCACGGCCTCGGCCTCTTCACCACAGTAGGGGCATGAGTAGTACTCAGTTTCCAGCATCGCGGCCTCCGAAGTGACTTGTGCGTATAATCGCCGGTCTATTTGCAGGGCTAATTTTTTGTCTGGGCTTTATTTTTCAGATCGGGCTTTGTTATTTATCACTCAAACCTCTACTTACCCTAGCCGTTTCTAACAAGAGAGCATGATGGGCGAATTCGATGCCATCCGACCTTACGACGACTCCGAGGTGCCAGCCGTGCTGGCCCGGTTGCTCGGCGACAAGGCGTTTCTAGATATTCTCACGCACTTCCGCTTCCCACGCCTGGCCGAGGCCTTCGGCTGGCTGCTCAGGCCCCTGATCGCCTATCGGCTGCGTCGTGAGTTCGCCGACGTGAAATGCGTGGCGACCCTGCAGGACAAGATCGAGGTCTACGTCGACAACACCATCGAACGGGCCACCGACGGGGTGACCTATACCGGGGTCGAGCAGTTCAAGTCCGGCAGCGCCTACCTGTTCCTGGCCAATCACCGCGACATCGTGATGGATCCGGCCTTCGTCAACTATGCCGTGTACCACGCCGGCCTGCCGACACCGCGTATCGCCATCGGTGACAACCTGCTGCAGAAGCCGTTCGTCAGCGACCTGATGCGTCTGAACAAGAGTTTTATCGTGCACCGCTCGATCACCGGGCGACGCGAGAAGATGGCGGCCTATCAACTGCTGTCGGCCTATATCAATCATTCGATCCGCAACGACTGCCAGTCGATCTGGATCGCCCAGGCCGAAGGTCGCGCCAAGGATGGTGACGACCGCACCGAGTCGGCGATCCTGAAAATGTTCCATATGAGTCGCAAGGACGAGCCCTTCGCCGAAGTCATCCGCTCGCTGAACCTGACACCGGTCTCGATCAGCTACGAATACGACCCTTGCGACCAGGCCAAGGCCCGCGAGCTGTATATCCGCGCCACTACCGGCACCTACAGCAAGGCACCGGGCGAGGATGACGTGAGCATTGCCAAGGGCATCACCGGCTACAAGGGCCGGGTGCATGTGAACTTCGCCGCACCGCTGACCGGGACGTTCGAGGACACCAAGGTGCTGGCCCAGGAAATGGACCGGCAGATCCTCGGTGGCTATCGGTTGTTCCCGGTGCATTACCTGGCGTATGCCCAATGGAACGATGCCGACCCGCAATTGCAGGTACCCGCGGCCGCTGCGCTGTTTCCCGCCGAGGAGTTGGCCAAGGCCCAGGCGGAGTGGCAAAGCCGCCTGGATGCCTGTCCGGCGGAACATCGTCCGTACCTGGTGCAACAGTACGCGACGCCGGTGCGCAATCAGTACCGGGTAAAGGCCGGACTGGCACTCTGACCGGCAGCCAGGCCCTCAGAGCCGGGTGCTGAGCCAGGACAGCAGCAGCGCCACGCCCAGGCAGGCAAAGCCGAACCGATAGAAAAACCGGTTCGCCCGCAGCACCCGGGCATCGAGCAGCAGCATCGGCTGCTCGATCGACCGCCCCTCGCTCTGCATCTCCAGGTTTTCCAGGGCCCGTTGCTCACGGCGGCGGGTAATCTGCAACAACCACGCCCCCGGACAGGCCAGCAACAAGGCAAACAGATTGAGCCACTTGCCCGGATGACCTGCAAAACCGCTCAAGATCAAATGCAGCGACATCATGAACCCTCGGATAACCAGCGCCTTTCGGACCACGAAGCAAGCGGCGGATGGCCGTTCGCGACACGCCCGGGTATCGAATCACCCACGCATGACAATTTATTGTGTCCGGTACCGTACAATTTACGGGTTAATCGCCACTGTCACCTGAACGTCACCTTAACAAGCCAGTCTGTCGCACCTCGATACCGCCACGGAGCTTGTCATGCTGCACGCAGAGAACCAGGATCGCCTTTACCTGATCGCCCCCAGCGATGAGCAGGAAGCCCTGGTGGACGCCATGTCGTTCAACGTCCAGGACCGTCACTGGCTGGTGTATTGCGCCCTCGGCGGCCACCAGCACGCCGACCTGCCCGAAACCGACCTGACGACCGGCGTGAGCCTGCTGGACTTCTACGTCGAAGCCGCGTGACTTCAGGCGGGCATAAAAAAACCCGGCCATGCAGGCCGGGTTTTTCGTTTGTCGGATTCGGACCGGGAATTACTGGCCCAGCAAGCGACCGATGCTCGGGTCCTTGAAGACCCGGGTCAGTGCATCGCTGAGCACGTCGCTGATCAGCTTGGTGTTGGTTTCTTCATTGGGCGCCATGCCGAAACGCTGGTTCAGCGACGCACCGTACTGGCCGCTGTAGCGCTGGTTGGCGTTGGTCACGTCGGAGCGGAAGTTGGCACCGATGGTCGCCTCGGTCACATAGGTGGAGTCCTTGGGCGACTGATAAGTCAGGTCCGACAGGGTCACGGTCAGGCTCGGGGCGTTTACCGCGTTGGGCGTCGGGGTATAGCCCAGCAGGCGCACGGCGGCTTCGGCCTGGGCCTGGAGCTTGGGCACGATATCGGCGCCCTGGACGGTGATGGCGCTGGTTTCAGGGTACAGGCCACCGCGGGTTCCCAGTACCGGCGAACGACGGCCATCGACGACCCTCACCACCACCTGCTGACCATGGCCCACCGGCGCCAGCTGGGTGGTGAGCTTGGGTTGCGGGCTGAGCTGCTGGGGGCTGTTGGCACAGCCGACCAAGGTCAGACTGGTCACAGTGATCAAACCGAACAACAGGCGTTGCAACATGCTCATCTCTCCAAGGACTAGGCACAATCAGGTCAGCAGTATAGCCGTGCGCCCGGCCCAGCCACCAGACACCCCACCGACTTGCCCTTCGTTCAGGAAGCGTTCATGTCACAAGGTATTCATATGAACTACATTTGCACGTAATGCTTGCGTATCAAGCTTGTGACAATTCTCCATCAAAGGCTCTCCGCCATGGAATTTCTCTGGTATCTGTTCTTCCCGCGCAAGCCCCATCGCAGTTTCGCCCTGCTGGGAGCCGACGGTCGCTGCCAGGCCTTCAAGCAGTGCGAGCTGCCGCCGATGGGCGACGGCTGGGTGGAAATCGAGGAAATCCGCCTGGTCTGGCTGCACCAGCCATTGCCCGCCAGTGCCCGTGTCAGCCCGCGCGTACGACACTCGCGCCGCCCCCAGCCGTTGACCATCTGACCGGACGGCTAATAAAAGTCATTTAACAGGATCATTTCTGCGCGATTCTTAGTTACAATCTCCCCCCGATTATAAGGACGTCTCCTGATCGGGCCTCGCAGCATCGTTAATGCCCCGGCATTAGCTCCCCCGCACCGCCCACAGAGAGCCGCCCACACAGATCGAGTGAAGTCGGCGGGCTTGCTGTCACACCTGCAAACCACCGTTTTTACCGAATCTGCCAGAGCTGCCCTTGCGCTCGTTCACTGAGCTGTTTGCCCGTACGCCAGCCTCGTTTCCCGGCCGGCATTTGCTTCGCGGGTCCGGTGACAGGCTGCGGCAGCCCTTTTTTGAGGTTCACGTCTTCAAAAGAGCGTGAAAAAACGGGTATTCACTACTTCACGAGAGTGTGGCGAGCAAATGAAAAGTTTTGCGTCTGGAAATGCACCATCAGCGTCCTCAACGACTCAATCACACAGGACCCGATATTCCCGGACAGGTGCCTGAAGCCTGTCCGCTCACGGATTTGGTTGCACGATCGGATGCTCTCGACCATAAGTCGAATTGCCGGAGGTCGCCTGAAATGCGTTCATACGCACCTCAAGCCCACCGACAGCGTCCGCTGAAGTTGCAAAAAATTGCGAAGAATCGGACATGGCGAACCTGGCCATGAGTGACCTCGGGCTGCTTGAGCCCGGTCAATTCCTGGCGGCCATGCCGTCAATGTGGTGCTGCAGATTTTGGAGACGCGTTAATGGCGCATAACGAAGCAGTCGATGTGGTCCTGGTTGGGGCCGGCATCATGAGTGCCACCCTTGCGGTGCTGCTCAAAGAGCTCGACCCCGGTATCAAGCTGGAAGTCGTTGAGCTGATGGATTCGGGTGCCGCGGAGAGTTCCAACCCGTGGAACAACGCCGGGACCGGCCACGCCGGGCTGTGCGAGTTGAACTACACGCCACAGGCCGCCGACGGTTCCGTCGACATCAAGAAAGCCGTGCACATCAACACCCAGTTCGAGGTGTCGAAGCAGTTCTGGGCCTACCTGGCGCAGAAAGGCACCTTCGGTTCGTGCAAGTCGTTCATCAGCCCGGTGCCGCACCTGAGCTTCGTCCAGGGCGACAAGGGCATTGCCTTCCTGAAGAAGCGCTTCGAAGTGCTGCACCAGCACCATGCCTTCGCCGAGATGGAGTACACCGAAGACCGCGCGAAGATGGCCGAGTGGATGCCGCTGATGATGCCGGGCCGCCCGGCCGACGAGCCGATCGCCGCGACCCGCGTGATGAAAGGCACCGACGTCAACTTCGGTGCCCTGACCAACCAGTTGCTCAAGCACCTGACCAGCGCTCCGGATGCCCAGGTCAAGTACTGCAAGCGCGTGACCGGTCTCAAGCGCAACGGCGCCGGCTGGACCGTGAGCATCAAGGACGTGAACAGCGGCAACAGCCGTGAAGTCGACGCGAAGTTCGTCTTCCTCGGCGCCGGCGGTGCCGCCCTGCCCCTGCTGCAGGCTTCGGGCATCGAGGAAAGCAAGGGCTTCGGCGGTTTCCCGGTCAGCGGCCAGTGGCTGCGTTGCGACAACCCGGAAGTGGTCAAGCACCACCAGGCCAAGGTCTACAGCCAGGCCGCCGTGGGTTCGCCGCCGATGTCCGTGCCGCACCTGGACACCCGGGTGGTGGATGGCAAGAAATCCCTGCTGTTCGGCCCCTATGCCGGTTTCACCACCAAGTTCCTCAAGCACGGCTCGCTGATGGACCTGCCGTTGTCGGTACGCGCCGGCAACATCGGCCCGATGCTGGCCGTGGCCCGCGACAACATGGACCTGACCAAGTACCTGATCAGCGAAGTGATGCAGTCGATGGAGCAGCGCCTGGAATCCCTGCGTCGCTTCTACCCGGAAGCCAAAGCCGAGGACTGGCGTCTGGAAGTGGCCGGCCAACGGGTGCAGATCATCAAGAAAGACCCGAAGAAAGGCGGCGTGCTGCAGTTCGGCACCGAACTGGTCGCGGCCAAGGACGGCTCGCTGGCTGCCCTGCTCGGCGCCTCGCCGGGTGCTTCGGTCACCGTGTCGATCATGCTGGAACTGATCGAGCGCTGCTTCCCGGAAAAAGCCAGGGGTGAATGGGCTGCCAAGCTCCAGGAAATCTTCCCGGCCCGGGAAAAGGTCCTCGAAACCGACGCGGCGCTGTATCGCCAGATCAACAGCCGGAACAACATCAGCCTCGAGCTGGTGGAGCCAAGCAGCGAGACCGAAAGCTACGCCTGAGGTCATCGCCCATGAAAAACGCCCCGCTCTTCGATTGAAGAGCGGGGCGTTTTTTTGGCTGGACACTATTCTGCGAACGCGCCTGTAAGAGCCTGGCTTGCCAGCGAAGGGGACCGCAAGATCGCCAGAAGCTTCGCTGGCAAGCCAGGCTCCCACAGATTGCGTGGCGCCTGGAGAACAGCTATCAGCCGCGGGCGTTGTTGATCAGCTCGATGTAGTCAGGGGCGTTGCGCTGGTCCTGGATCAGGGCGACGAAGTCCTGGCCATGCTCATCCTTGCCGTCGAGGTCATAACCGGCCTCCTTGAAGAACACCAGGAAACGCTCGAAATCGTCGATCCGCAGGCCACGATAGGCCTTGATCAGCTTGTGCAGGGACGGCGAAGTCGCATCGACCGGCTCGAAGTCGAGGAACAACTTGATCTGCGCGTCGCCGATCTCGTCACCAATCACCTGTTTCTTATCTTTGCGCATTACCGGCTCCAGCCACAGACATTACACGGGGCGGGCAGTTTACCCCCGCATCTGCTCCGCTCTCAACGAGTACGAACTGATCCGGTATGCAGGTCGGCCCAGATATGCCCGTTGGCGTAGGTGAGGAACTGGCAATACACCGTGTCGTTGCGCAGCAGGTCCATGACCACCCGGTACTGGGTCAGCGGGTAATACAGGTTGAGGGTCTTGCTCTGCTCGTCGAACATCGGTTTTTTCAGGCTTTTGCTTTCGCCGTCGAAGCTGATCAGCACCTGGCTGATGGTGGCCCCCTTGCTCAGGGGCTTGCCCTTGAGGCGCAACAGCAATGGCGAGGTGACCGGAATCGGCTGCTGGTTGGACTGGCGCTGGTTGCCGACCACCACCGAATACTCGGTGACTTGCAGCAGTTGCTGTTGCTCGGGCTCCTCGCCACGCAGCGACAGGTCGTCCGGCGGCAGATACTGCCCGTGCATGGGCGCGCCCGGCGCGGCTTCGGCCGCCAGGGGCAGGCCGGCGAGCATCAACAAGGTCACGGCGCTACGCATCGAAAGGGTCATGACAGGCTCCAGAACGCATGGCCGGGCACTCTAGCACAGAGACCCGCGACGCTTCTTCGACAACAAAAACTGTGCTCCCGATCCGCTGCCCGGCGTCTAGCAGCATGTAGTCCTGCGACCCCGCGGGAAGTGACTGCGAGCCCGAGCATGCAAGCGCTGTTGAACGAGATCCTCGATGAAGTCCGGCCCCTGATCGGCCAGGGCAAGGTGGCCAATTACATCCCGGCGCTGGCCGATGTGCCGGGCAATCAACTGGGTGTTGCCGTGTACAGCAACGACGGCGAGGTGTTCTACGCCGGCGACGCGCAGACGCCCTTTTCGATCCAGAGTATTTCCAAGGTGTTCAGCCTGGTCCAGGCGATCAACCATTCCGGCGAGGCCATCTGGGAACGCCTGGGCCACGAGCCCTCGGGGCAGCCGTTCAACTCGCTGGTGCAGCTGGAATTCGAACGCGGACGGCCACGCAATCCGTTCATCAACGCCGGCGCGCTGGTGATCTGCGACATCAACCAGTCGCGTTTCGCCGCCCCGGCGCTGTCGATGCGCGACTTCGTCCGGCGGCTGTCCGGCAATATGCAGGTGATGGTCGACGGCAAGGTGGCCGAGTCGGAATACCAGCACCGCGCGCGCAACGCGGCCATGGCCTACCTGATGCAGTCGTTCGGCAACTTTCACAACGATGTGGAAGCGGTGCTGCGCAGCTATTTCAGCCACTGCGCGCTGCGCATGAACTGCATCGACCTGGCCCGGGCCTTCTGCTTCCTGGCCAACGATGGCTTCTGCAAGCACAGCGGCGAGCAGATCCTGACACCACGCCAGACCCAGCAGGTCAATTCGATCATGGCCACCAGCGGACTGTACGACGAGGCCGGCAACTTCGCCTACCGGGTCGGTTTGCCGGGCAAGAGCGGAGTGGGTGGCGGGATTGTCGCGGTAGTGCCGGGGCGCTTTACCGTGTGCGTCTGGGCGCCGGAACTGAACGCCGCCGGTAATTCGCTGGTGGGCATGGCGGCGCTGGAACTGCTGAGCCAGCGCATTGGTTGGTCGGTGTTCTGAAACGCGCAAGCCCTGGTTGTTTTACACACCCCCTGTAGGAGCCGGCTTGCTGGCGATTGCGATCGGGCAGTCGACATTGTTGTCGCCTGATACACCGCTATCGCCAGCAAGCCGGCTCCCACAGGATGATCGTTCCCACGCGGAGCGTGGGAACGATCAATCGAAGACTCAGGTAATCGGCGCGGGGTTGAACAACGTAATGTCGTTATGCAGCTTGTGCCGCTCGGCCCAGGTCTGCTGCTTGCCGCTGGCGACATCCAGGTAGTAATGGAACAACTCCCAGCCCAGTTCCTCGATGGTCGCCCGTCCGGTGGCGATACGCCCGGCATCGATATCGATCAGGTCCGGCCAGCGTTGTGCCAGCTCGGTCCGGGTCGAGACCTTGACCACCGGCGCCATCGCCAGCCCATACGGCGTACCGCGCCCGGTCGTGAACACATGCAGGTTCATCCCGGCCGCCAGCTGCAAGGTGCCACAGACAAAGTCGCTGGCCGGTGTCGCGCAGAAGATCAGGCCCTTGCGGGTAAAGCGCTCGCCCGGGCCCAGCACGCCATTGATCGCGCTGCTGCCGGACTTGACGATCGACCCCAGGGACTTCTCGACGATATTCGACAGGCCACCCTTCTTGTTGCCCGGCGTGGTGTTGGCGCTGCGATCGGCCTCGCCCTTGGCCAGGTAACGGTCGTACCAGTCCATCTCGCGCACCAGCGCCTCGGCCACCGGCAGGCTCTCTGCTCGTGAGGTCAGCAGGTAGATGGCATCACGGACTTCGGTGACTTCGGAAAACATCACCGTCGCCCCGGCCCGCAGCAGCAGGTCGGACGCATAGCCCAATGCCGGGTTGGCGGTGATCCCGGAAAACGCATCGCTGCCGCCGCACTGCATGCCCAGGATCAGCTCCGACGCCGGCACGGTTTCCCGGCGACGCTGGTCGAGCTTCTTCAGGCGGGTTTCGGCCAGTTCCATGATCTGCTCGATCATCTCGGTGAACCCATGGCTCGAATCCTGGAGGCGATAGAGCCAGGGCTCGCTCAGGTCCACCGAACTGTCGCCTTCATGCATCACCTGCCCGGCCTGCAGCTTCTCGCAGCCCAGGCTGATCACCAGGGCTTCACCGCCCAGGTTCGGATTGCGCGCCAGGTTACGCACGGTACGGATCGGGATATAGGCATCGGTCGCCGTGATCGCCACGCCGCAGCCGTAGCTGTGGGTCAGCGCCACCACATCATCGACATGGGGGTACTTGGGCAGCAGTTCATCCTTGATGCGCTTGACCGCATGGTCCAGTACACCGGTCACGCACTGCACGGTCGTGGTGATGCCGAGGATATTGCGCGTGCCGACCGTACCGTCCGCGTTGCGATAACCCTCGAAGGTAAAGCCCTCCAGGGGGGCCTGGGCCGGCGGCACGTCGGTGGACAAGGGCAGGCTGTCCAGTGGCGGCGCGGTCGGCATGCGCAACTGGTCTTCCTTGACCCAACTGCCGCGCGGGATCGCTTGCAGGGCATAGCCGATGGTCTGGCCGTAGCGAATCACTTCGCCGCCTTCGGCGATATCCACCAGGGTCACCTTGTGACTCTGGGGAATGTGCTCGACGGTCACCAGGCCGTCCGCAAAAGCGGTGCCGGCCGGTACGCCCTGGTCGTTGACCACGATCACCACGTTATCCCGCGGGTGCAGGCGGATAGAGCGCGGCGAGTCGGAATGTTCAATCAACTGCATGAAGCCGCTCCTCAGGAATGCGCTTGGGACAGGTGCTGGGGTTGCGCATCATGCTTCGGGCCGGCGGGCGGCTCGCGCAATTCGACACGCTTGATTTCACCGACGATCACCAGGTAGCTGATCACCGCCACCAGCGCATTGGCGCCGACGAACACCAGTGCCCATTTGAAGGAACCGGTGGAGCTGATGATGTAGCCGATCACGATCGGCGTGGTGATGGAGGCAATGTTACCGAACATATTGAACAGGCCACCGCTGAGACCGGCGATCTGTTTCGGTGAAGTATCGGACACCACCGCCCAGCCCAGCGCGCCGACCCCCTTGCCAAAGAACGCCAGGGCCATGAAGCCCACGACCATCCATTCGATGTCGACATAGTTGCAGGCGACGATCGTGGTCGACAGCAGCAACCCGCCGATGATCGGGGCCTTGCGGGCGAAGGTCAGGGAGTGGCCCTTGCGCAACAGGTAGTCGGAGATGATCCCGCCGAGCACGCCGCCGATAAAGCCGCAGATCGCCGGCAACGAGGCGATGAAGCCGGCCTTGAGGATGGTCATGCCACGCTCCTGTACCAGGTACACCGGGAACCAGGTCAGGAAGAAGTAGGTGATGCCGTTGATGCAGTACTGGCCCAGGTAGACACCGAGCATCATGCGGTTGGTCAGCAACTGGCGGACGTAGTCCCATTTCGGACCATTGCCGGCGCCCTTGCCCTTGTCCTGGTCCATGTCGACCATGCCGCCGTTTTCAGCGATGTGGTCGAACTCGGCCTGGTTGATCAGCGGGTGCTGGCGCGGGCTGTGGATAACTTTCAGCCAGATCAGCGAGAACACGATACCGACACCGCCCATCACCACGAACACGTGCTGCCAGCCGAAGGTGTAGACGATCCAGCCCATCAGCGGTGCGAACAACACCGTGGCGAAGTATTGCGCCGAGTTGAAGATGGCCGAGGCCGTGCCGCGTTCGGCGGTCGGGAACCAGGCGGCGACGATGCGCGCGTTGCCGGGAAAGGACGGCGCCTCGGCCAGGCCCACCAGGAAACGCAGCATGAACAGCGCAACCACGGCGGTGGAGACGCCGAATTCGCCGACATAACCTTGCAGCACGGTGAACAGTGACCAGGTGAAGATGCTCAGGGCATAGACCTTCTTCGAGCCGAAGCGGTCGAGCAGCCAGCCGCCGGGGATCTGCCCGAGCACGTAGGCCCAGCCGAAGGCGGAGAAGATATAACCTAGGGTGACGGCGTCGATGCCGAGGCTTTTCTGCAGGCTGGAGCCGGCAATGGCGATGGTGGCCCGGTCGGCGTAGTTGATCGTGGTCACCAGAAACAGCATGAGCAGGATCAAATAGCGGACGTGAGTCTGCTTGGTCGCTTGCATGTAGATGTACTCCCACTCTTTATTTTTTTACGCGGGTAAAACATTCAGGGATGTACCGCACGGAGCCTCAGGCAAGAGCTCCGTGCGGGTAAAGCGCGTTACGAACCGATGTAGCTGGTCTTCACGACCGTGTAGAACTCCTGCGCGTAGCGGCCCTGCTCGCGAGAACCATAGGACGATCCCTTGCGGCCGCCGAACGGCACGTGATAATCCACGCCCGCCGTCGGCAGGTTGACCATCACCATCCCGGCCTGGGAGTGGCGCTTGAAGTGGTTGGCATACTTCAACGAGGTGGTGGCGATACCGGCGGACAGCCCGAACTCGGTATCGTTGGCCATCGCCAGCGCCGCTTCGTAATCCGCCACGCGGACGATATTGGCCACCGGGCCGAAGATCTCTTCGCGGCTGATGCGCATCGAGGCTTCGCTGTCGGCGAACAGGGTCGGCGCCAGGAAGTAGCCTTCGGTATCGCAGGTCACCAGTTCACCACCAGCTACCAGCCGCGCCCCTTCGGACTGGCCGATACCGATGTAGCTCAGATCCTGCTCCAGTTGTGCCTGGGACACCACCGGACCAATGTCGGTACCGCTCTTGAGGGCGTGACCGACCTTGATCGAACGCATGCGCTCGGCCATGGCTTCGACGAATCTGTCGTGGATCCCGGCAGTGACGATCAGGCGGCTGGACGCCGTGCAGCGCTGGCCGGTGGAGTAGAACGCGCTCTGCACCGCCAGCTCGACGGCCTGCTTGAGGTCGGCGTCATCCAGGATGATCTGCGGGTTCTTGCCGCCCATCTCCAGCTGCACCTTGGCCTGGCGCGACACACAGTTGACGGCGATCTGACGGCCAACGCCGACGGAGCCGGTGAAGCTGATGCCATCGACCTTCGGGCTGTTGACCATGGCATCGCCGACCAGGCGGCCGCTGCCCATCACCAGGTTGAAGACACCGGCCGGGAAGCCGGCGCGGGAAATGATTTCCGCCAGGGCCCAGGCACAACCCGGCACCAGTTCGGCGGGCTTGAGCACCACGCAGTTGCCGTAGGCCAGGGCCGGGGCGATCTTCCACGCCGGAATCGCGATCGGAAAGTTCCACGGTGTGATCAGGCCGACCACGCCCAGGGCTTCGCGGGTCACTTCGACATTCACGCCGGGGCGTACCGACGGCAGGTAATCGCCCGACAGGCGCAGGCATTCGCCGGCGAAGAACTTGAAGATATTACCGGCACGGGACACTTCGCCGATGGCTTCCGGCAGGGTCTTGCCCTCCTCCCGGGCCAGCAGGTTGCCGAGCTCTTCGCGACGGGCGAGGATCTCCGAACCGACCTTGTCCAGGGCATCGCTGCGCGCCTGGATACCCGAGGTGGACCAGGCGGGAAACGCCGCGCGCGCGGCATCGATCGCCGCCTGGACCTGGGCCAGGTCGGCCTTGGCGTACTCGCCGATGACATCGGACAGATCGGACGGGTTGATATTGGCCGAATACTCGGCACCGGCGACCCATTCACCGCCGATGTAATTATCGAAACGCTTTGCTTGTGCCACGGAAAACCTCCAGAACCGAAAAAGCCGCTGATCGCTCAGCGGCCTGGTGCATGTGTCGTTATTGCGCGCCTTGCTTGTCGATCAGCGCGGCCAGGGCTTCGTACTCGTCCGGCAGCAGGTCGGTCAGCGGGGTGCGCACAGGGCCGGCGTCGTAGCCGACGATCTTCGCCCCGGCCTTGACGATGCTCACGGCGTAGCCGGCGCGACGGTTGCGGATATCCAGGTACGGCAGGAAGAAGTCATCGATGATCTTGCCGACGGTGGCGTGGTCTTCACGGGCGATGGCGTTGTAGAAGTCCATCGCGGTTTTCGGGATGAAGTTGAACACCGCCGAGGAGTAGACCGGCACACCCAGGGCCTTGTAGGCCGCGGCATAGACTTCGGCGGTCGGCAGGCCGCCCAGGTAGCTGAAACGATCGCCGAGGCGGCGACGAATCGACACCATCAGCTCGATATCGCCCAGGCCGTCCTTGTAGCCGATCAGGTTCGGGCAACGCTCGGCCAGACGCTCCAGCAACGGAGCGGTCAGGCGGCAGACATTGCGGTTGTAGACGACGACGCCGATCTTCACCGACTTACACACGGCTTCAACGTGGGCCGCAACCCCTTCCTGGCTCGCTTCGGTCAGGTAGTGCGGCAGCAGCAGCAGGCCCTTGGCCCCCAGGCGTTCGGCTTCCTGGGCGTATTCGATGGCCTGGCGGGTGGCGCCGCCGACACCGGCGAGGATCGGCACGCTACCGGCACAGGTATCGACGGCGGTCTTGACCACTTCGGAATATTCACTGGCGGCCAGGGAGAAGAACTCACCGGTGCCACCGGCGGCGAACAGCGCCGTGGCGCCGTATGGGGCCAGCCACTCCAGGCGTTTGACATAACCAGCGCGGTGGAAATCGCCCTGGGAATTGAAATCGGTCACCGGAAAGGACAGCAGGCCGGAAGAGAGGATGGACTTCAGTTCTTGTGGATTCATTATTCGAACACCCTGGAAAGCACGTTGTGATGAAAGAGACGGGTCAGCCTTGCTGATGTCGTACGTCATCGTACAACTTAAATAACAAAGGTCAACAGGTATCGCTCAAGAGAGCCCTCAGACATTTCCATCCTTGACGTAGGAAAGTTTTCATCTATGCTCGAATTAACTGTATATGCATACAGTTATATTGATGAAATATCCGACATATCAAGGAGCTAGAAATGTCAGGAATTGAACGTACGCCGCAGGAAATCCTGCTGCACGACGGCAAGCTCATTGCCGGGCTGGACAGTCTTTTTACCGAACAGGGCATCGCGATTCCGGGCGATGGCACGGCCATCGTGCTGCTCGCCGAGGGACATCACACCCTCAAGTACCATCGCCCTGAGCATCTGCCGACGGCCCCGGGAGCCGCAGCCAAAGGATCGCCGCAGGCGCGCTTCGAAGGCGGCGAACACACTGCCATCGGCGACAGCACCCTGCTGCGTTTTGCCAGGGACGCACCGGCCATTCCGGCCTGGCAGGTCGAACTGCACCTGAGCAACGGCCTGGCCCTGACCTACGGCCAGGTCATCGCCCTGGGCGGCGATTTCTACGGCATCGCCGATCGCCCGATCGCCGATGGCGGCACCCCGGCGGAACGCCAGGCACGCTTTACCGCGGCCTTCAACTCATTGGCGGTACTGCCCGCCTCGCGAGAAGAGGCACAGAAGATCCTGCAGGTCATGAAGAGCGAAATCACCGCGGCCAACCAGGCGATCCGGGATGGCCGGCAGCCGCACGAAGCCTACGACGAACTGGGCGATACCCTCTCGGGCGAATGGAACAAGATCACCGGCGGCGGCAGTTTTGCCTCCCCCCTGTTTCCCCTGGGGCGCTACCTGAAACTGGCCGCCGGCAACTGGGACCATTTTGGCGAATGGGCCCTGCTGGCCTACCAGGCCGGTCATGCCGTGGCCCTGCAACAGGCTGTTGTCGCCCGTCAGAGCGGCAGCGACCAGGACCTGGAACTGGCCTATGCGATGAATGCCTTCGCCGACCACTTCCTCACCGACCTGTTTTCCGCCGGTCATTTGCGTGTACCGCGCAAGCAACTGGCCGACAGCGTCACCCCCAGCGACGTGGGCTCGTTGATTTCCCGCTTCATGCACGACGAGGACAGCAAGTACGGCCTGAAAGTCAGCAACGCCAAGGGCGAGCGCTGGAACTGCTATGGCGACAAACGTTATTTCGACACCCTCGACAACAGCAACCGACTACAGGTCAAACAGGCGGTGCAGCAATCGGTGGACGAAGTGTTCGCGACGTTTCTCAGCGGTGTCGTCGTACCACCGCAAGCCTACGCCGCCCTGCGTTCGGTCCCGGACCTGGCGAAGGTGGAGAACAGCCAGGACAGCCTGAACTTCGCCCCGCTGTTCGCCCTCAAGGGCAAGGCGGTGATGCGCCGCAACGACGTCAACAACCTCAACGACCGCAGCCAGAGCGATAGCTGGTGGGGCTGGAGCACCTACCTGCTGCTCCAGGACTACAAGCCGAACAAACCCGCCGGCTACCTCAACCCTCCGGGCGGGGCACCGACGATCAAGGCCGACGGCTGGCAGAGCCGCACACCCAGCGAACCCAACTGGCTGCCGGGTCATGCCGTGCGTTATGCCTTCAGCTACACCAATGGACTGGACGAATCCTATATCGGCCCGTGGACGGCCTATGCCGAACTGACCGACCGCTTCCAGCCGACCCTGACGGTGCCGCTGGATGCGTCGGCGGGAGCCGGGGGACGCAATGTGTTCCGGCAGTTCCGTGGCGGCTCGCCGGAATTGATCGGTACGCTGGACAGCCAGGCCACGACCTTTATCGACAACCACCAGTGACAGGGAAAGCAACCATGACCTTTACCGTAAAACTCGAACTGGCGTCCGGTCAGTCACTCAAGGATATGCCGCTGGAACTGCTCGCCGACGGTGTGGCGATTGCCCGCGCGACGGCGGATGCCGAGGGGAAAGTGATCTTCGATGTGCAGGCACAAGCCGCGAAATGGGCGGTGCGTGTGGATCGCACGATCCTGCAAGATGCATAGAACACCTGTGGCGAGCAGGCTGGCCCGCTCGCCACAGAAGATCGTGCAAACTCATCTCAACCGCGCTGCGCCTCGGCTTCCTCATGGGCCTGGCGCAAGCGCTCGCGGCTGTTGGTCAGGTGCAGGCGCATCGCCGCCCGCGCCGCATCGGAATCCTGGCGGGCGATCGCCTCATAGATCTCTTCGTGCTCGCGTCCCAGCCGGTTCATGTAGTGCTGCTGGTCATCATGGGCCAGGCGCGCCGAATTCAGCCGCGTACGCGGAATGATGCTGGTGCCCAGGTGGGTCATGATATCGGTGAAATAGCGGTTGCCGGTGGACAAGGCAATCTGCAGGTGGAACTGGAAATCGGAAGCCACCGCATCACTGGCATGGGCCGCGCTTTCATTCAGGGCATCCAGCGCCGCCCGCATCGCCGCCAATTGTTCGGCCGTACGCCGCTGCGCCGCCAACCCGGCCGACTCGACTTCCAGGCTGATGCGCAACTCGAGGATCGCCAGCACATCGCGCAAGGTCACCACGGTGGCCGGGTCGATACGGAAACCGCTCGGGCTCGGCGTATCCAGCACAAAGGTGCCGATCCCGTGGCGGGTTTCCACCTGCCCCGCCGCCTGCAGGCGGGAAATCGCCTCACGGACCACCGTGCGGCTGACCCCGTGGGCATCCATGATCGCCGACTCGGTAGGCAGCTTGTCGCCGCGCTTGAGTTGACCGTCACGGATCTGCTCGGTCAGGACCGTGACCAATTCCTGGGCAAGACTGCGGCGCTTGCGAGGTGCGCGGAGCGCGGCGCTCTGGTTTTCCATACGAACATCTATCTCGGCTGAACGGCTGAGCCTGCATCATAGCTCAACCGGGTTGTACGATCACAGTTGACTATGCGCTGACCGGTTCCTGGGGCACCAGGTGTCCGCGTTCTATGCGCAGATGCCGGGTATGGAATTTGTTCAGGCTGCTGCGATGGCCGACGCTGACGATCCCGATGCCCGGGACCTGCCTGATCAGGGCCTCGTAGAGGTCCGCTTCGTCTTCCTCGTCCATGGCCGAGGTCGCTTCATCCATGAACAACCATTGCGGCGCATACAACAGGGCACGGGCGAAAGCCAGGCGCTGCTGCTCCCCCGGAGACAACATGCGCTGCCAGTGATTGCTCTCGTCCAGCCGCGGGATCAGGTGTTGCAGGCGGCAGGTCTCCAGCACATGGGCATAGCGCTCTTGCGCATAGGTATCGCCCGCCTGTGGATAACTCAGCGCCTCACGCAGGCTGCCGATGGGCAGGTAGGGTTTCTGCGGCAAGAACAGGTAGCGCCGCGCGGGTAAGCGAATGCTCCCGTGGCCGTCGAGCCAGAGATTGCCCATGGCGCGGAACAGGGTACTTTTACCGCTGCCGGAGCGACCGGCCAGCATCACGCGCTCGCCCGCCGCGACGGTCATCTCGGCACCGCTCAGGAGATGGCGGTCATTGTTCAGGTCCAGGTTGAGGTTCTGTACCTTCAGTTCCTCGCCCACGCTTTGAACATCGATGGTGCGGACATGATCCTCGTTGTCGCTCATGGCCTGGCGGAAGCTCAACAGACGATCGCAAGTCGCGCGCCACGCCGCCAGATCCGAATAGGCGGTGATGAACCAGCTGAAGTTCTCCTGCACATTGCCAAAGGCAGAGTTGATCTGCATCAGCTCGCCCAACTGGATCTTGCCGGCGAAGTAGCGTGGGGCGGCCACGATAAAGGGAAAGATAATGGCGATCTGGCCATAGCCCGCGGTGAAAAACGTCAGCCGCTTGGAAACCCGCATGATGTCCCAGAAGTTGTGCCAGACCTTGCCGAAACGGGCGCTCAAGCGTTGATTCTCGTTCGGCTCGCCATTGAACAAGGCAATGCTTTCGGCGTTCTCGCGAACCCGGATCATGGAGAAACGCAGATCGGCTTCGAAACGTTGTTGCTGGTTGTTCAGGCCGATCAGGCGATGCCCGATCAGATGGGTCAACCAGCTGCCCACCGCGGCATAGAGCAAGGCACACCAGAACATGTAGCCGGGAATGGTGATGCCAAAGACTTCGATACTGCCTGAGACGCCCCACAGGATGATCGAGAACGAAACCAGGCTGACCACGGTACGGATCAGGCCCAGTCCCAGGCTCAAGGTGTTGGAGGTGAAGGTATTGAGGTCTTCGGAAATCCGCTGGTCAGGGTTGTCGGTGTAGCCGCCCTGCTCCAGCTGGTAGTAGTTCTTGTGGCCGAGCCAGCGCTTGAAATGTTGTTCGGTCAGCCAGTTACGCCAACGGATCGTCAGCATCTGGGTCAGGTACAGCCGGTAGACCGCGCCGAGAATCGCCACGGCGGCAATGCCACCGAAGTACAGGATCAGCCGCCAGAAGGCCGTCTCGTCCTTCTGCTGCAAGGCGTCGTAGAAGTCCTTGTACCAACTGTTGATCCAGACCGAAATCGCCACGCTGAACAGCGAAAGGCCGATCACCGCCAGCAGCAAAAGCCAGGCCTTGCCCTTCTCTTCACTGCGCCAGTAGGGCGTCGTCATTTGCCAGACCCGGCGGAAAAACTGTCCCTGCACGGCATCGTTGACCGCGGAATACTCGGCGTTCTTCTCAGTCATTCTTCAGGCTCGGTTAGCGTAAGAAAATTCACCAACCGATCATAGATGATTCGCACGCGCGAAAGCGCAGCCTGAGAAGGATTCGTTCAGCGCCGGTTCAGCGCCGCACCGGCCGCTTCTGCAATTTGCGCTGCAAGGTGCGTCGATGCATGCCCAGGGCGCGGGCCGTGGCGGAGATATTGCCCTCGTGCTCGGTCAGCACCCGCTGGATATGCTCCCACTGCAGGCGATCCACCGACATCGGGTTCTCCGGCACCAGGGTATCGAGGTCGGCGTGCTCGGAGAGCAAGGCGGCCAGCACATCGTCGGCGTCCGCCGGCTTGCACAGATAGTTGCAGGCGCCACGCTTGATCGCCTCCACCGCCGTGGCGATGCTGGAGTAGCCCGTGAGGATCAGCACGCGCATCTCCGGATCGAGCTCCAGCAGCTTGGGCAGCAGCACCAGGCCGGAATCGCCGTCCATCTTCAGGTCCAGCGCGGCGTAGTCCGGCAGGTCCTGCTGGGCCAGGATCAGGCCCTCTTCGGCGGAACCGGCGGTGCTGACGCGAAAACCGCGCCGGCTCATGGCCCGCGCCATCACGCGGGTAAAGGTGGCGTCGTCGTCCACCAGCAACAGATGCGGCAGTTCTTCGCCTTCGACCTGGATCTCGTCATTCATGCTTCGTCTCCTCGGGCGACACGGGGCAGGCGCAGCTCGGTGAGCGTGCCACCTTCCTCATGACTGTAGAGTTTCACCGAGCCGCCGGCGCGTGTCACGCTGGCCTTGCTCAAGAACAGGCCCAGGCCGAAACCTTTGCCCTTGGTGGTAAAAAAGGGTTTGCCGATCTGCTCGGCGATGGCCAGCGGTACACCGGCACCGTGGTCGCGGATACTGATGGTGAGGTTTTCCTCATCCCAATCGAGCCTTACTTCCAGGCCCTCCGGGCAGGCATCGGCAGCGTTGTTGAGCAGGTTGAGCAGGGCCTGGGTCAGGTCCGGCGGCGGCGCCAGGCGCGGTACTTCGCCCTGCCCCAGGCGCTGGAAGCGATAACTGGCCTCGGGACGCATCAGGTGCCAGCGGTTCAGCGCTTCGTCGAGCCAGAGGGTGACATCCTGCATCTCCACCGCCAGCCGGCGATTGGCCTCGGCCGCCCGCACCAGTTGCTGCAGGGTTTCCTTGCACAGCTTGACCTGGTCCTGGAGCACGCTCAGGTCGTCCTGGAGCAAGGGGTCCGGATGGTCCTGGCGCATTTCCTTGAGCAGCACGCTCATGGTCGCCAGGGGCGTGCCCAGTTCGTGGGCGGCACCGGCGGCCTGGGTCGCCACGGCCAGCAGCTGCTGGTCGCGCAGGCCTTCTTCACGCCGCAGCGCGCGCAACTCTTCCTGGCGGCGCAGCTCCTCGGCCATCTTCGCGGCGAAGAAGGTGATGACTGCGGCGGCCAGGGCAAAGCTCAGCCACATGCCATAGATCTGCAGCTTTTCCCGGGAGATCGGAAAGGTTTCCAGCGGGTAGAACTGCACCAGCAGCAAGGTGTACAGGACCAGCGCCACACCGGAGAGGACCACCGAAAAACGCCAGGGCAAGGTCACCGCGGCAATGGTCAGCGGCACCAGGTAGTAGGAAACGAACGGGTTGGTCGAGCCACCGGAGAAATACAGCAGGGCGCTGTGGATAAACAGATCGCAGGCCAGCTGTACCGCGTATTCGAGCTCGGTGACCGGCCAGGTGGTCCGTAGCCGCACCACCGTGAAGGCGCAGAGCACCATGGAGCAACCCAGCGTGACCCACAGTTGCAGCCAGGGCAGCGGCAGCAGTTCGAACCAGTAGGCGATACCGACCGAACCGGCTTGGGCGGCCAGCACCAGGATACGGATAAAGGTCAGGCGCCACAGGTTCTGGCGAGTCGCGGACAACAATTGAAAGGGGGCGAGCATGAGCTCTCCTGATGAGCGCTCCAGGCGGATCGCCACGAGTATAACCAAGCTGGACGCCCGACAGGCAGAACTGCGGCAAACAGCCACAGCTCGTGACAGATGTATAGAAGTTGTAACTGGGTGAACTGCCCGATAACAGCTAGAGTCTGATGGTTTCACGCGGTATCGCCCGACGATAAGCGCGTCCCGTATCCCAAGGAGTTTTTATGCAACGGTTCACTCGCAGCGCCACCCTGCTCGCCCTCAGCATCGCCACCCTGGCCAGCCTGCCGGCAATGGCTGCCGACGAGCTTCATTACAACCAGATTTCCCTGCGCGCCGAAGTCAGCCAGGAAGTGGCGCGGGATCTGATGATCGTCACCCTCTATACCGAGGCGCAGAACAGCGATCCGGCCAAGCTGGCCGCCGAGATCACCACCACCATGAACAAGGCCCTCGGCGAGGCCCGTGAAGTGAAGGCCGTGACCCTGCGCCAGGGCAGCCGCAACAGCTATCCGATCTACGACAACAAGACCCAGAAGATCACCGGCTGGCGTGAGCGCGCCGAGCTGCGCCTGGAAAGCGGCGACTTTGCCGCCCTCTCCAAGCTGACCGGCGACCTGATGCAGACGCTGAAAATGGAAGGCATGGACTTCTCCATCTCCACGGCGACCCGCAAGGCCAGCGAAGATGCCTTGCTCAAGGAGGCGGTGAACGCCTTCAAGGCCCGCGCCCAGCTGGCCACCGACGCCCTCGGCGGCAAAGGCTACAAGATCATCAACCTGAACCTCAACGGCAACGGTTATCCACAGCCCTACGCCCGTGGCGCGATGATGATGAAGGCCGCGGCCATGGACTCCGCCCCGACACCGGAAGTGGAAGCCGGCACCAGCCAGGTCAGCATGAACGCCGACGGTGTGATCGAAGTCCTGCAATAAAGGCCCGGACCAGAGCTTTCTAAGCAGGCCGGAACGGCGGTAACCTCGGTGACCGCCGTTTTTTTTGCTGCCGAAAAAGCACTCTCAGGGGATTCCATGGAAAGAACCGTGTTCAAACCGCTGCTCCTTGCCGCCAGCCTGCTGGCCTGTGCACCGCTGGCCCAGGCCGCGAGTACCCTGGTCTACTGCTCCGAAGCCAGCCCCGCAGGCTTCGACCCGAGCCAGTACACCAGCGGCACCGATTTCGACGCGTCGGCCGAAACCGTGTTCAACCGCCTGACCCAGTTCAAGCGCGGCGGCACCGAGGTCGAACCCGGCCTGGCGACGAGTTGGGAAGTCTCCGCCGATGGCCTCGTCTACACCTTCCACCTGCGTCCCGGCGTGAAATTCCACACCACCGACTATTTCACCCCGAGCCGCGACTTCAACGCCGACGATGTGCTGTTCACCTTCAACCGGCTGCTCGACCCGAACCAGCCGTTCCGCAAGGCTTACCCCTCGGAATCGCCGTACTTCACCGACATGGGCCTCAATACCACCATCAGGAACGTCGAGAAGCTCGACGAGCACACGGTGCGTTTCAACCTGAACACGGTGGATGCGGCCTTTATCCAGAACCTGGCCATGAGCTTCGCTTCCATCCAGTCCGCCGAGTACGCCGACAAGCTGCTCAAGGAAGGCAAGGCCGAGGAACTCAACCAGAAGCCGGTGGGAACCGGGCCCTTCGTGTTCAAGCGCTACCAGAAGGACTCGCAGATCCGCTACGCGGCCAACAAGGCGTACTGGAAACCCGAGGACGTGAAGCTCGACAACCTGGTCTTCGCCATCACCCCGGATGCCGCCGCGCGCCTGCAGAAGCTCAAGGCCGGCGAATGCCAGGTCAGTGGCTACCCGCGTCCGGCGGACATCGAGATCATGAAGCAGGACCCGAACCTGCGGGTGCTCCAGCAGGCCGGCTTCAACCTCGGCTTCCTGGCCTACAACGTGACCCACAAGCCGCTGGACCAACTCAAGGTACGCCAGGCGCTGGACATGGCCATCGACAAGCCGGCGATCATCAAGGCGGTCTACCAGGGCGCCGGACAGCTTGCGCAAAACGCCCTGCCGCCGGCGCAATGGTCGTTCGACCCGAACATCAAGGACGCGCCCTACGATCCGACCAAAGCCAAGGCGCTACTGAAGGAGGCAGGCGTCGCTCCCGGTACCAGCATCGACCTGTGGGCCATGACCGTGCAGCGCGCCTCGAACCCCAATGCGCGGATGTCGGCGCAGATGATCCAGCAGGACTGGGCCAAGGTCGGGATCAAGGCCAATATCGTCAGCTACGAATGGGGCGAGTACATCAAGCGCGCCAAGAATGGCGAACATGACGCCATGATCTATGGCTGGACCGGAGACAATGGCGATCCGGACAACTGGCTGGGCGTGCTGTACAGCTGCGGCGCGGTAAAAGGCAGCAACTACGCCAAGTGGTGCGATCCGGATTATGACCGGCTGGTGCAGAAGGCCAAGCTCGCGAGCAACCGCGACGAGCGGGTGAAACTCTATCAACAGGCGCAGAAAATCCTCAAGGAACAGGTACCCATCACCCCTATCGCGAACTCCACGGTATTCCAGCCGCTGCGCAAGGAAGTCCGTGACTTCAAGATCAGTCCTTTCGGCCTGACGCCCTTCTACGGCGTGAGTCTCGATAAGTAACACGCACGCCCCAACCGGGTGCGCCAGACGCCCCGGTTGCCTGCTTGCAGTGCGCTGTATGCACCGGAAAAACCGGGCGCAAACGGTTAAATGCGTCAGAATTTACACAATTGCGACATTCGTGTACGTTCGTGCCACAGTTTAAGGCTTGCGGCGCCTCTGCATCTTGCATTGGGTATGGGGCCTGCATAAGTATCCGCAGGTCGACTCACGAGGTCGTCCTCACAACCAAAAATGACAACAAATCATGAGGCCACCATGCTTAAAAAAGCAGTCATTCCGTTTTTAGTTGGCGCAGGCCTCCTGGCATCTGCACCGTTCGCCCTCGCAGCGACAAACCTGGTGTATTGCTCCGAAGGGAGCCCGGCCGGTTTCGACCCAGGCCAATACACCGCCGGAACCGACTTCGACGCCTCCGCGGAAACCGTCTTCAACCGTCTCAGCCAGTTTGAACGCGGCGGCACCGCCGTGATTCCTGGCCTGGCGACCAGCTGGGATATTTCGCCGGACGGCCTGACCTACACCTTCCATCTGCGCGATGGGGTGAAGTTCCACACCACCGACTACTTCAAGCCGACCCGCAACTTCAACGCCGACGACGTGCTGTTCACCTTCAACCGCATGCTCGACAAGGACATGCCGTTCCGCAAGGCGTACCCGACCGAATTCCCGTACTTCACCGACATGGGCATGGACAGCAACATCACCAAGGTGGAGAAGGTCGACGAGCATACCGTCAAGTTCACCCTGAAGACCGTTGACGCCGCGTTCATCCAGAACCTGGCAATGAGCTTCGCCTCGATCCAATCCGCCGAGTACGCCGACAAGCTGCTCAAGGAAGGCAAGGCCAGCGACATCAACCAGAAGCCGATCGGCACCGGCCCGTTCGTGTTCAAGAGCTACCAGAAAGACTCCAACATCCGCTACACCGGGAACAAGGACTACTGGAAGCCTGAAGACGTCAAGATCGACAACCTGATCTTCGCCATCACCACCGACGCCTCGGTGCGGATGCAGAAGCTGAAGAAAAACGAATGCCAGGTCAGCGTCTACCCGCGTCCGGCCGACCTTGCACCGCTCAAGGCCGACCCGAAACTGCAGATGCCGAGCCAGGCCGGTTTCAACCTGGGCTATATCGCCTATAACGTCATGCCGGTGCTCAAGGGCGAAACCGCCGCCAACCCGCTGGCCGACCTGCGTGTTCGCCAGGCGCTGGACATGGCCGTGAACAAGCCGCAGATCATCGAATCGGTGTACCAGGGCGCCGGCCAGCTGGCCGTCAACGCCATGCCGCCGACCCAGTGGTCCTATGACACCACCATCAAGGATGCCAAGTACGACCCTGAGAAAGCCAAACAGCTGCTCAAGGAAGCCGGCATCAAGGAAGGTACGGAAATCAAGCTGTGGGCCATGCCTGTCCAGCGTCCGTACAACCCCAACGCCAAGCTGATGGCCGAAATGCTCCAGTCCGACTGGAAGAACATCGGCCTGAACGTGAAGATCGTCAGCTACGAGTGGGGTGAATACCTCAAGCGTGCCAAGGGTGGCGAGCAACAAGCCATGATCATTGGCTGGAGCGGTGACAACGGTGACCCGGACAACTGGCTGAACGTACTGTTCGGTTGTGATGCCCTCAACGGCAACAACTTCTCGAAGTACTGCACACCGAAGTACGACGCCCTGATGAAAGAAGCCAAGTCGACTGCCGACCAGGCCAAGCGCACCGAGCTGTACAAGCAGGCCCAGCACATCCTCAAGGATGACGTCCCCTATACACCTATCGCGCACTCGACGGTGTACCAACCCATGAGCGCCACCGTGAAGGACTTCAAGATCAGCCCGTTCGGCTTGAACTCCTTCTACGGCGTCAGCGTCAGCAAGTAAGGTTTCGCAAGGGCGGCGTCGCAGGACGTCGCCTTTGCGCTGCCCCGCCAGAATTGCAGGAATTGCCCATTACCTGACCGCTCCCGGTTCCAGCAGAACGAGTCAGAAGCGCAGTTTTTTCCTACAACTCTCTAAGGCTCTACGCATTTACGGCAAGGACTTGGCGTCATAACGTCGAGACATCGCTGATAGGCGTTTGAGCGGCATTGCTGTACCTACTGACTCAGTCGGTGATGTTTCCATGTTTCAACACATGGCAATTGCTCATCGATGACAATAAAAATGGATTGGGATCGTCATGCGCCATACCTTCGTTTTATCCGCTTTTATCAGCACGGCCCTGCTGGCCGGTGCCTCTTTTGCCCAGGCTGCCGGTAGCCTGGTGTTCTGCTCCGAGGGCAGCCCGGCCGGGTTCGACACTGCGCAGTACACCGCCGCCACCGACAACGACGCCGCCGAGCCGATCTACAACCGGCTGGTGGAATTCGTCCGGGGCGAGACCACCGTCGCACCGGCGCTGGCCAAGAGCTGGGATATCTCGCCGGATGGCCTGGTGTATACCTTCCACCTGCGTGAAGGGGTGAAGTTCCACACCACCAAGTACTTCACGCCGAGTCGCGATTTCAACGCCGACGATGTGCTGTTCACCTTCAATCGCATGCTCGATCCCGAGCAGCCGTTTCGCAAGGCGTATCCCACGGAGTTCCCCTACTTCAACGGGATGAGCCTGAACAAGAATATCGCCAAGGTCGAAAAGACCGGGCCGCTGACCGTGGTCATGACCCTCAACAGCGTCGACGCCGCGTTCATCCAGAATATCGCCATGAGCTTCGCCGCCATCCTGTCCGCCGAGTATGCCGACCAGTTGCTCAAGGAAGGCAAGCCCAGCGACATCAACCAGAAACCGATCGGCACCGGCCCCTACGTGCTCCAGCGTTACCAGAAAGATACGCAGATCCGTTACGCCGCCAACAAGCACTACTGGGACCCGGCCAAGGTCAAGCTCGACCAGTTGATCTTCGCGATCAACACCGATGCCTCGGTACGGGTGCAGAAGCTCAAGCGCAATGAATGCCAGGTCACCCTGCACCCACGCCCCGCCGATGTCGATGCGCTCAAGAGCGACCCGAAGCTGCAGGTGATCGAAAAGCCCGGTTTCAACCTCGGCTACATCGCCTACAACGTGCGCCACAAGCCTTTCGACCAACTGCAGGTGCGCCAGGCCCTGGACATGGCGGTGAACAAGTCGAGCATCCTCAATGCGGTCTACCAGGGCGCCGGCCAACTGGCGGTCAACGCCATGCCACCGACCCAGTGGTCCTACGACGAAACCATCAGGGACACCGCCTACAATCCGGAAAAAGCCAGGGAATTGCTCAAGGCCGCTGGAGTCAGGGAAGGCACCGAGATCACCCTCTGGGCCATGCCCGTCCAGCGCCCTTACAACCCCAACGCCAAGCTGATGGCCGAAATGCTCCAGGCCGACTGGGCGAAGATCGGCCTCAAGGTGAAGATCGTCAGCTACGAATGGGGCGAGTACCTCAAGCGCACCAAGAACGGCGAGCATGACGTCAGCCTGATTGGCTGGACCGGCGACAACGGCGATCCGGACAACTGGCTCGGCACCCTCTACAGTTGCGACGCCATCGGCGGCAACAACTACTCCATGTGGTGCGACCCACAGTACGACAAGCTGATCAAGCAGGCCAAGGTCGTCACCGATCGCGACGAGCGGACGGTGCTCTACAAACAGGCCCAGCAGTTGCTCAAGCAACAGGTGCCCATTACCCCTATCGCCCATTCGACGGTCAACCAGCCGTTGAGCGCCAAAGTCCAGGACTTCAAAGTCAGCCCGTTTGGCCGCAATTCGTTCTCGGGCGTCAGTATCGAACAATAAAACCGTGACCCGCGCGTTGGGGACGAATTTCGTCCTCACGCAATCTTGCAGCCGAAATTCGGCGAACCACTGCCAAGCAAACGTTTGCGAAACAAAAAAACAGAGTTCACCACAATAGCCGGATCACCCAAAAAGACCGGCATTTCAAAAAGAAAGAAAAAGGAGCGGTACGTTGAAACTCTCTCAAAAAGCGTTGTTAGCCTTAGCAATCAGTAGCACCACCCTGATGGCCCATGCGGAATCCCAGAGCCAGGATTTCATTCCGACCGGCATCAATACCGGCAATGCCCAGAGTGAAGCCAAGGGCTTTATCGATGGCCAGAGCCTGAGCGGCACCACCCGCAACTGGTACGCCAACGAACTGAAGCGCCGTGATGACCGCTTCTCCTACAAAAAAGGCGGCACCACCCCGACGCCGACTCCGCGCCGCATCAACTGGGCCCAGGGCACCATCCTCAACTACAGCTCGGGTTTCACCCAGGGCACCGTGGGTTTCAAGACCGAAGTGGCGGCCTACAACGCCATCGCCCTGGACCGTGACCGCAAGGACATGGCTGGCGGCTCCAACCGTACCCTGACCCACAGCGACGGCGATGCCGTCGGCCAGTGGAGCAAGCTGGGCCTGGCCAACGTCCAGGCCCGCGTCTCCAACACCACCCTGACCGCCGGTCGCCAGAACTTCAGCACGCCGATCGTCGATAACATCGGCAACCGTGCCCTGCCTTCCAGCTTCGAAGGTGTGAGCATCCACAGTGAAGAACTGAGCAACATGGCCTTCGACCTGGGCACCTTCGACCGTGTCTCGCCACGGACCGAGCAGAGCCTGTCGAAATTCCGCAGCGAATACGGCAACGGCCAGGAAACCGACCACGTCAACACCGCCGGCATGACCTACCAGCCGTTCAAGAGCCTGAAGACCAGCCTCTACGCCGCCAAGGTCGAAGACTTCTGGAACCAGTACTACGCGGGCTTCACCCATGACCTGGGCGACACTTCGGTACTGGGCCTGACCACCGGCTTCAACTACTACAAAACCGTCGACACCGGCAAAAAGAAGATGGGTGAAATCGACAACGACACCTACTCGCTGTCCCTCGGCCTGACTCACCAGGCCCACAGCCTGACCTTCTCCTACCAGCAGGTGAACGGTAACGAGTACTTCGACTACCTGCACGAAACCAACGGCATCTACCTGGCCAACTCCCTGCTCTCGGACTTCAACGGACCGAACGAGAAGTCCTTCCAGATCGCCTATGGCATCAACATGGCCGAATACGGCGTGCCGGGCCTCAAGTTCAACGTCTACAGCTCCCGCGGCTGGGGCATCGACGGCACCCACTACACCGGCACCGCCTATGGCGAAGCGGGCGTCAAACGCAGCGACCTGCGCCTGATGGACGGCGAGAAGCACCAGGAATACGGCATCGGCGCGTCCTACGCGGTGCAAAGCGGTCCGCTGAAGGCCACCGCCATCCGTGCGACCTACACCACTCACCGCGCCAGCGCACAACAGGCTGACGGCAACCTCAACGAGTTCCGCCTGGTCACCACCATTCCATTCAAGATTCTTTAAGACGTAACGATGCCAGGGTCGATTCGACGAATCGGCCCTGGCGACTAATCTGGCTCATTTGATTACGGAGGGTTTATATGAAGATGCTTCCCTTGCGAGCGGCTATCGCAGCCACCTTGCTGACTGCTGCCATCGGCGTTTCGGCAAAACCCTTGGTGGTCTGCACCGAAGCCAGTCCGGAAGGTTTCGATCCGGTTCTGTACACCACCGCCGTCACTTCCGACGCCGCGGCTGAAACCCTGTTCAACCGCCTGGTGGACTTCAAGCCGGGCACGGCCGAGATCCAGCCGGCCCTGGCCGAAAGCTGGGAGATCAGTCCCGACGGCCTGCAGTACACGTTCCACCTGCGCAAAGGCGTCAAGTTCCACAGCACCGATTACTTCAAACCGACCCGTGAGCTGAATGCCGACGACGTGCTCTGGAGCTTCCAGCGCCAGCTGGACCCGAATCACCCCTGGCACAAGCAATCCACCGTCGGCTTCCCATATTTTGAAAGCATGGACTTCCAGAACCTGCTCAAGAGCGTCGAAAAAGTCGACGACCTGACCGTGCGGTTCACCCTGTCCCGGCCCGAAGCACCGTTCCTGCTCGACCTGGGCATGGCGTTCACCTCGATCCACTCCGCCGAATACGCCAACCAGTTGCTCAAGGCCGGCAAGATGGATGACCTCAACGCCAAGCCGATCGGCACCGGCCCGTTCATCTTCCAGCGCTATGCCAAGGATGCGCAGGTCCGCTACAAGGCCAACCCGGACTACTTCCGTGGCAAGCCACCGGCCGAAGCGCTGATATTCGCCATCACCCCGGACAACAACACCCGCCTGCAGAAGCTCAAGGCCAACGAGTGCCAGGTGGCGCTGTACCCGAAACCGGATGACGTCCCGAGCATCCAGGCCGACCCGAACCTGCAGGTCGTCAGCATGGCGGCCATGTCCACCGGCTACACCGCCATCAATACCGAGCACAAATACCTGAGCGATGTGCGGGTGCGCCAGGCCATCGAACTGGCCCTGGACAAGCAGACCTACGTCGACACCCTGTACGGCAAGGGCAACGCCATCGCGGCGGTCAACCCCTACCCGCCGACCCTGCTGGGCTACAACGACAAGCTGAAGAACCCGGCGCAGAACCTGGACAAGGCCCGCGCCCTGCTCAAGGAAGCCGGCGTGCCTGAAGGCACGGTCTTCACCCTGTACACTCGCAACGGCGGTGGCCCGACCAACCCGAACCCGCAACTCGGCGCACAGTTGATCCAGTCGGACCTGGCCAAGGTCGGCATCAAGATCGATATCCGCGTCATGGAGTGGGCCGAGATGCTCAAGCGGGCGAAAAAAGGCGAACATGACCTGGTTTCGGCCGGCTGGAGTGGCGACAACGGCGACCCGGATAACTTCCTGACCCCGCTAATGAGTTGCGAAGCCGCCAAAAACGGCGAAAACTACAGCCGCTGGTGCAACCAGCAGTTCCAGACGCTGATCGAGCAGGCCCGTGCCAAGACTGATCCTGCCGAGCGCGCCGCACTCTATGAGAAAGCCCTGGAAATCCTGCACGACCAAGTGGTGTGGGTCGAACAGGCTCATCCCAAGATGTTTACCGCCATGCGCAAGAACGTAGAGGGTTATCACATTAACCCGCTGTCCACCAATAACTTCGCCACGACCCAGGTGAAGTAGAAAAATACGCCGGTCGCCGCCCGCACCCCGGGCAGCGACCGGCACGCCTAACCGGCTGATGAGGTACACAACAAGATGTTTAGTTTTATTGCCCGCCGACTGGGGTTGCTGATCCCCACGTTTTTCGGCATCACACTGTTGACCTTCGCGTTGATTCGCATGATCCCTGGCGACCCCGTGGAAGTCATGATGGGCGAGCGCCGGGTCGACCCGGAAATGCATGCCCAGGCGATGGAACGCCTCGGTCTGAACAAGCCGCTTTACGCGCAATACATCGACTACGTGGGCAAACTCGCCCATGGCGACCTCGGTGAATCCCTGCGCACACGC
This sequence comes from Pseudomonas sp. Mn2068, assembly GCF_049319725.1. Lineage (NCBI taxonomy): Bacteria > Pseudomonadati > Pseudomonadota > Gammaproteobacteria > Pseudomonadales > Pseudomonadaceae > Pseudomonas > Pseudomonas sp. Mn2068. The sequence continues at coordinate 260,600 of NZ_JBMOUG010000004.1, forward strand.
ACCAGCGTGTGGACCGAATTCTCCGCCCTCTTCCCGGCGACCCTGGAACTGTCCATGGCCGCCCTGCTGTTCGCCGGCGTCTTCGGCCTGCTGGCCGGCGTGATCGCGGCCCTCAAACGGGGATCGCTGTTCGACCATGGGGTCATGGGTGTCTCCCTGGCGGGGTACTCGATGCCGATCTTCTGGTGGGGCCTGATCCTGATCATGTTCTTCTCCGTCAGCCTGGGCTGGACCCCGGTTTCCGGACGCATCGACCTGCTCTACGACATTGAGCCGAAAACCGGCTTCATGCTGATCGACACCCTGCTCAGCGACCAGCCGGACGCGTTCTGGGATGCGTTGCACCACATGATCCTGCCGTCCATCGTGCTGGGCACCATCCCGCTGGCGGTGATCGCCCGGATGACCCGCTCCTCGATGCTCGAAGTCCTGCGCGAAGACTATATCCGTACCGCCCGCGCCAAGGGCCTGTCACCGACCCGCGTGGTCTTCGTGCACGGCCTGCGCAACGCACTGATCCCGGTGCTGACGGTCATGGGCCTGCAGGTCGGCACACTGCTGGCCGGCGCGGTCCTCACCGAGACCATTTTCTCCTGGCCCGGCATCGGCAAATGGCTGATCGAAGCCATCGGCGCCCGGGACTATCCGGTGGTGCAGAACGGCATCCTGTTGATTGCCTGCATCGTGATCCTGGTCAACTTCGTGGTGGATATCCTCTACGGCTTTGCCAACCCACGTATCCGTCACCAGCGCTGAGATCCTATACATGAGCACTCCAACTTCCTCTGTAGCAGTCGATCAAAGCCTGCTGTATCCATCGCCGTACAAAGAATTCTGGCAGGCCTTCGCCAAGAACAAGGGCGCCGTCGCCGGCCTGCTGTTCATGCTGCTGGTGATCTTCTGCGCGATTTTCGCCCCGTGGGTTTCGCCGCACGATCCGAGCGAACAGTTCCGTGACTTCCTGCTCACCCCGCCGTCCTGGCTTGAAGGCGGCCAGACCCAGTTCCTGCTGGGCACCGATGAGCTGGGCCGCGACCTGCTGTCGCGACTGATCCAGGGCTCGCGCCTGTCGCTGCTGATCGGCCTGTCCTCGGTGGTGATGTCGCTGATTCCCGGAATCCTGATGGGCCTGCTGGCCGGCTTCTTCCCGCGGATCCTCGGGCCGACCATCATGCGCCTGATGGACATCATGCTCGCCCTGCCTTCGCTGCTGCTGGCCGTGGCGATCGTCGCCATCCTCGGCCCTGGCCTGATCAACACCGTGATCGCCATTGCCATCGTCTCGCTGCCGTCCTATGTGCGCCTGACCCGCGCCGCGGTCATGGGCGAACTGAACCGCGACTACGTGACTGCCGCCCGCCTCGCCGGTGCCGGCCTGCCACGCCTGATGTTCATCACCGTGTTGCCCAACTGCATGGCACCGCTGATCGTCCAGGCCACCCTGAGCTTCTCCTCGGCGATCCTCGATGCCGCCGCCCTGGGCTTCCTCGGCCTCGGCGTCCAGCCGCCAACCCCCGAGTGGGGCACCATGCTGGCCTCGGCCCGTGACTACATCGAACGCGCCTGGTGGGTCGTCAGCCTGCCCGGCCTGACCATTTTGCTCAGCGTGCTGGCAATCAACCTGATGGGCGACGGCCTGCGCGATGCGCTGGACCCGAAACTCAAGAATGCCGCCTGAGGAGATTCCCATGTCACTGCTAGAAATCAAGAATCTCAATGTCCGCTTCGGCGACAAGACCGCCGTCCCGGTGGTCGACGGCCTCGACCTGGCCGTGGACAAGGGCGAAGTCCTGGCCATCGTTGGCGAGTCGGGTTCGGGTAAATCCGTGACCATGATGGCGCTGATGGGCCTGATCGAGCATCCCGGCATCGTCACCGCCGATGCCCTGCGCTTCGACGGCAAGGACATGCTCAAGCTCAACGCCCGCCAGCGCCGGCAGATCGTCGGCAAGGACCTGGCGATGGTGTTCCAGGACCCGATGACCGCGCTGAACCCCAGCTACACCGTGGGTTTCCAGATCGAGGAAGTCCTGCGCCTGCACCTGAAGATGTCCGGCAAACAAGCCCGCAAGCGTGCCATCGAGCTGCTGGAAAAGGTCGAGATCCCGGGCGCGGCCAGTCGGATGGATGCCTATCCGCACCAGCTGTCCGGCGGCATGAGCCAGCGCGTGGCAATTGCCATGGCGATTGCCGGCGAGCCGAAACTGCTGATCGCCGATGAGCCGACCACCGCCCTGGACGTGACCATCCAGGCGCAGATCATGGAGTTGCTGCTCAACCTGCAACAAGAGCAGAACATGGGCCTGGTGCTGATCACCCACGACCTCGCGGTCGTCGCCGAAACCGCCCAGCGGGTCTGCGTGATGTACGCCGGCCAGGCCGTGGAAGTCGGCCAGGTCCCGGGCCTGTTCGAGGTCCCGGCGCACCCCTACAGCGAAGCGCTGCTCAAGGCGATTCCGGAACACAGCCTGGGCGCCGCGCGCCTGTCGACCCTGCCGGGCATCGTTCCCGGCCGCTATGACCGCCCGCAGGGTTGCCTGCTGTCGCCGCGCTGCCCGTACGTGCAAGAGAGCTGCCGCCAGCAGCGTCCGGGCCTGGACCCGAAAACCAATAGTCTCGCCCGTTGCTTCTACCCGCTGAACCAGGAGGTGGCGTAATGGCCGTCGTTCTCACCGCCCGCGACCTCACCCGTCACTACGAAGTCTCCCGCGGCCTGTTCAAGGGCCATGCGCTGGTGCGCGCCCTCAACGGCGTGTCGTTCGAACTGGAAGCCGGCAAGACCCTGGCCGTGGTGGGCGAATCCGGGTGTGGCAAGTCCACCCTGGCCCGTGCCCTGACCCTGATCGAGGAGCCGTCTTCCGGCTCGCTGAAGATTGCCGGCCAGGAAGTCAACGGCGCCAACAAGGCCGAGCGCAAGCAACTGCGCAAAGACGTGCAGATGGTGTTCCAGAGCCCCTACGCGTCGCTCAATCCACGGCAGAAGATCGGTGACCAGCTCGGCGAGCCGCTGCTGATCAACACCAACCTGTCGGCTGCCGAGCGCCGCGAGAAAGTGCAGGCCATGATGCGCCAGGTCGGCTTGCGCCCTGAGCATTACCAGCGTTACCCGCACATGTTCTCCGGCGGCCAGCGCCAGCGGATCGCCCTGGCCCGGGCGATGATGCTGCAGCCCAAGGTATTGGTGGCGGACGAGCCGACCTCGGCCCTCGACGTCTCGATCCAGGCCCAGGTACTGAACCTGTTCATGGACCTGCAGCAGGAGTTCAACACCGCCTACGTGTTCATCTCCCACAACCTGGCGGTCGTGCGCCATGTGGCGGACCAGGTGCTGGTGATGTACCTCGGCCGGCCCGCGGAAATGGGCCCGAAGGAGGACATCTACACCCGTCCCCTGCACCCGTACACCCAGGCACTGCTGTCGGCGACCCCGACCATTCACCCGGACCCGCTGAAGCCGAAGATCAAGATCGTCGGCGAGCTGCCCAACCCGCTGAACCCGCCAAGCGGCTGCGCGTTCCACAAGCGCTGCCCGTACGCGACCGAGCGTTGCAGCACGGAACTGCCGGAGTTGCGCCAGGTGGATACCCGCCAGGTTGCCTGCCACTACGCCGAACAGTTCCTCTGACCGGCAACAAAAAAGCGCCCTCCTGAAGAAGCGAGGGCGCTGGAAACCCAGCCCTTTCTGTCAGGTTGCGCATCGACCCGACAGAAGGGGCTTTTTCATTTCTGGTCCTGATCGATCAAGTATCGTTGTCACCATCTTCATCGTCGTCGCTATCAGGTTCCTTGGTGGTGGAGTCATCGTCGCCCTTGCTGCCACCCTGATCTTCGTCACCGGGTTCGGCATCAGACTTGGCGACCATCAAACCACTGCCCTGGACACTGTTCGCTCCCCACAAGCCATGGGCCTGGGGCGGGCTCGTGCTGGCCCAGGCTGCCGTCGTGCCGAGTGACAGCATCACCAGCACCTTGAGCAGCAACACAATGCGTTGAAAGATTTTCATCGTCGATCCAGTCCTTCTGTAGGTAAGTCGCGAGTGCCTGAGCGCCGGCTCGCAGAACCTGCGCCAGCTTTGTCTGAACCTAGCCCCGTCGACGATTTTTTTCCATGCTGGCTACATGAAACTTTCCGGCGCCTCTTAGAACGATTCCGACTATTGAGCAGAACTGAAAAACCTATGGCACGTTTCAACCGCCCATAAAAAACCCCGCTGCCGAGCAGCGGGGTTTTCGGTGGAGCCCGTTGTTCGTCCGTGACGAATCAGTGGTGCTCACGGGTGGCGCGGAATTTCACATCCGGCCAGCGCTCTTCCATCAGCGCCAGGTTGACCCGGGTCGGCGCCAGGTAGGTCAGGTGACCGCCGCCGTCCAGCGCCAGGTTTTCCACGGCCTTGACGCGGAATTCCTCCAGCTTCTTCTTGTCGCCGCACTCGATCCAGCGCGCGGACCAGACGGTGATCGGCTCGTAGGAACATTCGACCTTGTATTCCTCTTTCAGGCGGCTGGCGACCACATCGAACTGCAGCACACCGACGGCGCCGAGGATGATGTCGTTGCTGCGCTCCGGGAAGAACACCTGGGTCGCGCCCTCTTCCGCCAACTGCTGCAGGCCCTGGCGCAGTTGCTTGGACTTGAGCGGATCGCGCAGGCGTACGCGGCGGAACAGTTCCGGGGCGAAGTGCGGGATACCGGTGAAACCCAGGGCCTCGCCCTCGGTGAAGGTGTCACCGATCTGGATGGTGCCGTGGTTGTGCAGGCCGATGATGTCGCCGGCGTAGGCCTCTTCCAACTGCTCACGCTCGGAGGAGAAGAAGGTCAGCGCATCGCCGATCCGCACGTCCTTGCCAGTACGTACATGGCGCATTTTCATGCCCTTGTCGTACTTGCCGGAGCAGATGCGCATGAAGGCGATACGGTCGCGGTGCTTGGGATCCATGTTCGCCTGGATCTTGAACACGAAGCCGGAGAACTTCTCTTCCACCGGCTCGACCGTACGCTCGTTGGCCACCCGGGCCAACGGCTTGGGCGCCCAGTCGACCACGGCGTCGAGCACATGGTCGACACCGAAGTTGCCCAGTGCGGTACCGAAGAACACCGGGGTCAGCTGGCCGTCGAGGAACTCCTGCTGGTTGAATTCGTGGCAGGCGCCCTGCACCAGTTCCAGCTGCTCGATAAACCGCTCGTACTCGTCACCCAGGTGGGCGCGGGCTTCGTCCGAGTCGAGCTTCTCGATGATCTTCACCTCGGTGCGCTCGTGACCATGACCGGCGGTGTAGACAATGATGTAGTCGTCGGCGAGGTGGTAGACGCCCTTGAAGTCGCGGTAGCAGCCGATCGGCCAGGTGATCGGCGCGGCCTTGATCTTCAACACCGCCTCGATTTCGTCGAGCAGTTCGATCGGGTCGCGGATATCGCGGTCGAGCTTGTTGATAAAGCTGACGATCGGCGTGTCACGCAGGCGGCAGACATCCATCAGGGCGATGGTCCGTGGCTCGACGCCCTTGCCGCCGTCGAGCACCATCAACGCCGAGTCCACGGCGGTCAGGGTCCGATAGGTGTCTTCGGAGAAGTCTTCGTGACCCGGGGTATCGAGCAGGTTGACCATGTGGTCCCGGTAGGGGAACTGCATGACCGAGGTGGTAATGGAGATACCACGCTGCTTCTCCATCTCCATCCAGTCGGAGGTGGCATGGCGATCGGACTTGCGAGATTTCACCGTGCCCGCCACCGCAATCGCCTTGCCCATCAGCAACAGCTTTTCGGTGATGGTGGTCTTACCCGCATCCGGGTGGGAAATAATGGCGAAGGTGCGGCGTTTCGCGACTTCGGCGGCCTGGTTGGTCATGGGAAATCGCCTGACAGGTGATTCAAAAAAGGGCGCAGATTATAGACCAAAGCCGACCCCAGCGGCCACCGCTGCCCTGCCGCCCGGCAGGCCACGAGATGGCCAAATGCAATTAATTGGGGAACCTTTTAAAGCGCACAGGCGTCCATTCCCCTGCCATGACCTTTCGTCAGGTGTAGAAAAATCAGCAAGTTAGCCTGACGAAGGCGGCGCTTATGGCTTTCCCATGTTGTGTTTCCGGCATGGCGACAGCTGCTTTTCGCGAACACTTTTCCAGAAGCCGGGCATGGCCTCGCCTCACGGAAAACTGTCTGCCGACTAAAAAAAAGGAGTCCATCTGTGGCTAATCGCTATGGCCAAGGGCTTATCGGAGGAGCGGTCGTCATCGTCCTCCTGGCCCTGCTGATCCACTGGATCGGCATCAGCACTATCGAGCACTACCGAGACGACTTGTGGTTCTACCTGCAAGCTCACCTTTACCTGGTACTGGCGTCGATGTTCGCCGCCCTTGTCGTCGGGATTCCCGCCGGCATCTTCCTCAGCCGACCGACCATGGTGGGCCGCGCCGAACGCTTCATGCAGGTGTTCAATATCGGTAACACCGTTCCCCCCCTGGCAGTACTGGCGATTGCCCTGGGGATCCTCGGCATCGGCGCGGGTCCGGCGATCCTGGCCCTGTTCCTCGCTTCCCTGCTGCCCATCGTGCGCAACACCTACGAAGGCCTGAAAAACGTCGAGGGATCCCTCAAGGAAGCCGCCGTCGGCATCGGCATGACCCCGCACCAGGTGCTCTGGCGGGTCGAGCTGCCCAATGCCGTGCCGATCATCGTCGGTGGTGTGCGGGTGGCCCTGGCGATCAACGTCGGTACCGCGCCGCTGGCCTTCCTGATCGGCGCCAACAGCCTGGGCAGCCTGATTTTCCCCGGCATCGCCCTGAACAATCAGCCGCAATTGATCCTCGGCGCGGCGTGTACCGCCCTGCTGGCGCTGCTGCTCGATGGCCTGGTGACACTGGCCAGCCGCCTCTGGCTGGAACGCGGCCTGCGGCCCGCCTGAGCAAAGGAAAAACCATGAAAAGATTCTGCTTGTTTCTAGGCTGTGCCCTGCTGTTCGCAGGATGGGCCCAGGCCGCCGAAAAGCCCGTGATCCGCATCGGCGCCCGGGTGTTCACCGAACAAACCCTGCTCGCGGAAATCACCTCGCAGTACCTGCGGACCAAGGGCTATGACACCCGGGTCACCGGCGGCCTGGGCAGCAACCTGGCCCGTAGCGCCCACGAAAGCGGGCAACTGGACATGCTCTGGGAATACACCGGGGTGTCGCTGGTGGCCTACAACCATGTGACGGAAAAACTCGACAGCGAACAGTCCTACGCACGGGTCAAGGAACTCGATGCGAAAAAGGGCCTGGTCTGGCTCACGCCGTCGAAGTTCAGCAACACCTACGCCCTGGCCCTGCCGCAGAAGGTCGCGCAACAGTACCCGCAGATCAACACCATCAGCCAGTTGACCACGGTACTCGCCGCCGAGGCGAAAGAGCGGCACCTGGTAGCCCTCGACACCGAGTTCGCCAACCGCTCCGACGGCCTGGAAGGCATGGTGAAACTGTATGGCATGAACCTGACGCGCCAGAACATTCGCCAGATGGATGCCGGCCTGGTCTATACCGCGCTGCGCAATGGCCAGGTGTTCGCGGGGCTGGTCTACACCACCGACGGTCGCCTGAACGCCTTCAAGCTCAAGCTGCTGGAGGATGACCGCCACTACTTCCCGGACTACACCGCCGCCCCCGTGGTGCGTCAGGCCTACCTCGACGCCCATCCGCAACTGGCCGCCGACCTCAAGCCGCTCGCCGAACTGTTCGACGACGACACCATGCGCCAGCTCAATGCCCGGGTCGACGTCGATCACCAAAGCCCGTCCGCCGTGGCCGCCGACTTCCTGCGCCAACACCCCATCCACTGAGGAGAAGACATGGAATTCCTGAACGCCTTTTCCCATCTGGACTGGCCACTGGTCCTGCACCTGACCGGGCAACACATCACTTTAGTCGGCATTGCCGTGACCCTGGCGATTGTCGTCGGCGTGCCCCTGGGCGTACTGATGACCCGTTTCCCGGCGCTGGCCGGTCCCCTGCAAGCCAGTGCCACGGTGCTGCTGACCGTGCCGTCGATTGCCCTGTTCGGCCTGCTGCTGCCGTTCTACTCGAAATTCGGCCAGGGCCTCGGACCGCTGCCGGCGATCACCGCCGTGTTCCTCTACTCGTTGCTGCCGATCATGCGCAACACCTACCTGGCCCTGACCGGCGTCGAGCCGGGCATCCGTGAAGCCGCCCGCGGCATCGGCATGACCTTCGGCCAGCGCCTGCGCATGGTCGAACTGCCGATCGCGGTGCCGGTGATCCTCGCCGGCGTGCGCACCGCCGTGGTGATGAACATCGGCGTCATGACCATCGCCGCCACCATCGGTGCCGGCGGCCTGGGCGTACTCATCCTCGCGGCCATCAGCCGCAGCGACATGTCGATGCTGATCGTCGGTGCCGTGCTGGTCAGTGTCCTGGCCATCGCCGCCGACCTGCTCCTGCAATGGCTGCAACGCTCGCTGACTCCCAAAGGACTCCTGAAATGATCGAACTACAGAATCTGAGCAAGACCTTCCAAAGCAACGGCAAGGCCGTCAAGGCCGTCGACTCGGTGAGCCTGACCGTCAACGAAGGCGAGATCTGCGTCTTTCTCGGCCCTTCGGGGTGCGGCAAGAGCACCACGCTGAAGATGATCAACCGGCTGATCGTGCCGACCTCGGGCCAGGTCCTGATCAACGGCGAAGACACCACCCAGCTCGACGAAGTGACGCTACGCCGCAATATCGGCTACGTCATCCAGCAGATCGGCCTGTTCCCGAACATGACCATCGAGGAAAACATCACCGTGGTGCCGCGCCTGCTCGGCTGGGACAAACAGAAATGCCATGACCGGGCCCGCGAGTTGATGAGCATGATCAAGCTCGAACCCAAGCAGTACCTGCACCGTTATCCACGGGAACTGTCCGGCGGCCAGCAGCAGCGCATCGGCGTGATCCGTGCCCTGGCGGCGGATGCTCCGCTGCTGCTGATGGACGAGCCGTTCGGCGCGGTCGACCCGATCAACCGGGAGATGATCCAGAACGAGTTCTTCGAGATGCAGCGGGCACTGAACAAGACCGTGATCATGGTCAGCCATGACATCGACGAAGCCCTCAAGCTGGGCGACAAGATCGCCATCTTCCGCGGCGGCAAGCTGATCCAGATCGACCATCCGGACACGCTGCTGGCGCATCCGGCGGATGATTTCGTCAGCAACTTCGTCGGCCAGGACAGCACCCTCAAGCGCCTGTTGCTGGTCAAGGCCGAGGACGCGGCAGACAACGCCCCGTCGGTGAGCCCGGAAACGCCGGTGGCCGACGCCCTGGAGCTGATGGACGAGCACGACCGCCGCTATGTGGTGGTGACCGATGCCGCGAACAAGGCGCTGGGTTATGTCCGCCGCCGCGACCTGCATCGCCAGGCGGGCAACTGTGGGCAGTACCTGCGCGAGTTCAATGCGACCGCAGCCTACGACGAGAATCTGCGCATTCTGTTGTCGCGGATGTACGAGTTCAACCGCTCGTGGCTGCCGGTGATGGACGCAGAGCGGGTGTTCCTCGGCGAAGTGACCCAGGAGTCGATTGCCGCCTACCTGAGTTCCGGGCGCTCCCGAGGGGCCAAGACCAGCATCGTGTCACCAGCCGAGATGGCCGCGGTCTGACAGGCCGCCATCGCCGGCAAGCCGGCTCCCACAGGGGATCGTGCCCAGCGCCGATCCCGTATTCGGCATGGAGCCCCCTGTAGGAGCCTGGCTTGCCAGCGATGAGGCCCCTGAAGCCGCCAACAGCTTCGCGGGCAAGCCCGCTCCCACAACAGCCTGCTCCCAGACCCGCCCCTCCGACACAGGCAGCGCCAACGGGGATTGGCATAAAACCCGCAAAAATCCCCTTCCCGAGGGAACATCAGACTGTCATCCGGGTCGGTTAAATAAGTGACTGATCCGGGTTACGCGACGAGCGCGTGCAAAAACGCGACATTTTTAGTTGATCTCAAGCCCCTCAAGTCCTAAAGTTCGCGCCGAACGTCCATGCTGGAAACGATCCATCCGGCTCAAGTACTGACGACGAGACAGCAAGGCCAAGGGAAGCGGTTGATCCCATGGCCTTTTTGCTTTCGGCGACATGCCTTGGGAAGTAGGCGAACCAAAGTGGGGATACGGAGGACGTTCATTTGCACCCATTGATAACTCACGTTTGCCACTAGGAGTCCCCCCGCATGTCGATCCAGGTCGAAGACTATTTCGCGCGCGATACCTTTGAGAAAATGAAGGCGTTCGCCGACAAGCAAGAAACCCCTTTCGTGGTCATCGATACCCAGATGATCTCCCAGGCCTACGATGACCTGCGTGCAGGTTTCGAATTCGCCAAGGTCTACTACGCCGTCAAGGCCAACCCGGCCGTCGAAATCATCGACCTGCTGAACAAGAAAGGCTCGAGCTTCGACATCGCCTCGATCTACGAGCTGGATAAAGTGCTGAACCAGGGCGTCAGCCCGGATCGCATCAGCTACGGCAACACCATCAAGAAATCCAAGGACATCCGCTACTTCTACGAGAAGGGCGTGCGCCTGTACTCCACCGACTCCGAAGCCGACCTGCGCAACATCGCCAAGGCCGCACCGGGCTCGAAAGTCTACGTACGCATCCTCACCGAAGGCTCGACCACCGCCGACTGGCCGTTGTCGCGCAAGTTCGGCTGCCAGACCGACATGGCCATGGACCTGCTGATCCTCGCCCGCGACCTGGGCCTGGTGCCTTACGGCGTGTCCTTCCACGTCGGCTCGCAACAGCGCGATATCAGCGTCTGGGACGCGGCTATCGCCAAGGTCAAGGTGATCTTCGAGCGCCTGAAAGAAGAAGACGACATCCACCTCAAGCTGATCAACATGGGCGGCGGCTTCCCAGCCAACTACATCACCCGCACCAACAGCCTGGAAACCTACGCCGAGGAAATCATCCGCTTCCTCAAGGAAGACTTCGGCGACGACCTGCCGGAAATCATCCTCGAGCCAGGCCGTTCGCTGATCGCCAACGCCGGTATCCTGGTCAGCGAAGTGGTGCTGGTGGCGCGTAAATCGCGAACCGCCGTCGAACGTTGGGTATACACCGACGTGGGCAAGTTCTCCGGCCTGATCGAAACCATGGACGAAGCCATCAAGTTCCCGATCTGGACCGAGAAGAAAGGCGAGATGGAAGAAGTGGTCATCGCCGGGCCCACCTGCGACAGCGCCGACATCATGTACGAAAACTACAAGTACGGCCTGCCCCTGAACCTGGCCATCGGCGACCGCCTCTACTGGCTGTCCACCGGCGCCTACACCACCAGCTACAGCGCGGTTGAATTCAATGGCTTCCCGCCGCTGAAGTCGTTCTACGTGTAAGCCTCCACGCCTGCGCTGCAGCCGAAAGGCCCGTGATTGCTCACGGGCCTTTTTTATTGTCACTTTGCCGGGCTATCCGCTGACACCCATCGATGCCCGGGTCCGCAGAAGGTACTCCAGGGCGCTTGAAGGCTCAGCCCAACAACCTGTGCAGTGCCGCGCGATCCTGCTCGTCGCCCAGGGCGGCCGCCTGCTGGTGGTAGGCCAGCGCCATGGCATGGATTCGCGGATCCCTGGCAGCCAACAGGGTCTGGCGGCTGATCCGCAGGAATTTCAGATTGCCGCCAGCCAGCGCCTTGCGCAGCCACTCCAGCGCCTGGTCGACCCTGCCCAGGTCGGCCAGCACCGTCGCGTAACTGAACTGCCCGCGAAAATCCCCTGCCTCGGCGGACCGGCGATACCACTCGCAGGCGGCAACAAGGTCAGCGGGACAGAAACGCCCATCTTCCAGGTAGCGCCCCAGCAGGTTCATCGATCTGGCATGGCCCATCCCGGCGGCGCGCCGGTAGTGCGCCAGCGCCTGGGCCTGATCCTCCCGCACCCCGCGTCCGGTCGCCAGCAGGTTGGCGTAGTTGTACAACCCCCAGTCCAGCCCGCCCTGCGCCGCCAGGCCGTAGTGCCGCGCCGCCAGCCGCTCATCGGGCACGCAACCCCAGCCGTGCTCATGGCAACGCCCGAGCATGTTGCGCGCCATCAGGTGACCGTCATTCGCGGCGATTTCAAACCAGCGCAGTGCCAGGGCCTGGTCGCGTTCGATGCCCTTCCCGTCCAGCAGGATCTGCCCCAGCAACGCCTGGGCCTCGACGACCCCTTCCGCCGCCGCCAGCAGGATCGCCTGGGCTGCGCGGGCCGGGTTCTCTTCCAGCATGACCTTGAGCGAATCGCCGTCCAGCACCTCTTCGCGCCTGTACAACAGCATGACGCCGACACCTTAAAGAGAAATAATCGCAATAGTATCTGATTCCCATTGATGCGGTAAGATACGCACCGATAAGCGCCTTACATCTGCGTTTCCGACCGCCCTGGCGCCTGTAGCGTTATGTAGCGGTCTGTTTGTAAAAAGCTAACAAATATGAATTCGTCGCATTCGCACACACGGCATAATGCGCGCCGTGAAGCATGACTTTGATTGAGCAAGGCGGTCGCCGTGTTGAAGAAAACACTGTTCCAGTTGCATTGGCTGTTCGGCATCAGTGCCGGGCTGGTGCTGGCGTTCATGGGCATCACCGGGGCCACGGTGTCCTTTCAGGACGAACTGCTGCGTCTGCTCAATCCCTCGGTGCTGCAAGTCGAGGCACCGAACCACGAGGCCCTGCCGCCCGCCGAGCTGGTGCGCAGGCTCGAAGCCAGAGAAGGCCAGACCGTCGCGATGCTGTGGGTCGAGCCCCACGGCGACAGCGCCGGCCGGGTGTTCTTCACCGCGCCGCCAGGTGAACGACGCGGGCAGCTGCGCTATTTCGATCCCTACACCGGTGACTACCAGGGCGATGTCGTCGGCCTGGACTTCTTCAACCTGATGCTGCAACTGCACCGGTACCTGGCCATGGGCGACACCGGTCGCCAGATCACCGGCGCCTGCACCCTGATGCTGGTGTTCTTCTGCCTCTCCGGCCTGTACCTGCGCTGGCCGCGCAAGGCCCTCGACTGGCGTGCCTGGCTGACCCTCGACTGGGCGAAAAAAGGCCGCGCCTTCAACTGGGACCTGCACTCCGTGGCCGGAACCTGGTGCCTGGTGTTCTACCTGCTGTCGGCCCTGACCGGTTTGTCCTGGTCCTATGAGTGGTACAGCAACGGCCTGAACAAGCTGTTCGCCGACTCCGTGGCCCAGCAGCGCAAGGTCGGACGTGGCCCCGCCCCGACCGGCCCGACGCCCACCGCCGACTACGACGCGATCTGGACCAGCATCAAGAGTGCCGCGGGCCCCGAGCTCAGCGCCTATAACATCCGCATGCCACCCGTGGCCGGCCAGCCGGCAACCGTGTATTACCTGCTCGAGGATTCACCCCATGATCGCGCCCTCAACCAGATCATGCTGGATCCGGCCACAGGCGCCATCCGCGAGCACTTCCGCTATGCCGACAAAAGCCTCAAGGGACAGTTGCTGACCAGTATTTATGCGCTGCATGTCGGCAGCTACTTCGGCCTTACCGGGCGCATCCTGCTGACGATTTCCAGCCTGACCATGCCGCTGTTCTTCATTACCGGCTGGCTGCTGTACCTCGATCGCCGCCGCAAGAAACGAGCGGTGAAAAAAGCCCGCGGCGGGCTCGGCCAGAACAGCAGCAACGCTCCCGCCTGGCTGGTGGGTTTCGCCAGCCAGAGCGGTTTCGCCGAGCAACTGGCCTGGCAGACCGCCGGCCAGTTGCAGGCCGCCGGTCTGCCGGTGCGGGTCCAGCCCCTGGCCGAGGTCGGCGAACGGGAGCTGCGCGAATCGCAGCATGCCCTGTTTGTCGTCAGCACCTTTGGTGACGGCGAAGCACCCGACAGCGCCCGTGGCTTCGAGCGCAAGGTGCTGGGTCAGGCATTGGCCCTCGATGGCCTGAACTATTCGGTGCTGGCCCTCGGTGATCGCCAGTACCCGCACTTCTGCGGCTTTGCCCGACGCCTGCATCACTGGCTCGAAGCCCGCGGCGGCAACGTCCTGTTCGCGCCGATCGAAGTCGACAGCGGCGATCCCTATGCCCTGCGCTACTGGCAGCAGCAGCTCAGCCAGATTACCGGGAGTGCGCCCCTGGTGGCATGGCAGGCGCCACGGTTCGACAACTGGACCCTGGCTCGACGCGTGTTGCTCAACCCGGGCAGCAGCGGTTCCGGCGTCTACCTGATCGGCCTGGATGCTCCGACGCCAACCCCATGGCAAGCAGGTGACCTGGTGGAAATCATGCCGCGTCACCACGGCGCGACAGTCGAACATTTCCTCGCCGGGCTCGGCCTGCAAGCCACTACCCCGGTGCAACTCGACGGCCTGCAGGAAACCCTGGCCCAGGCGTTGGCCGGTCGCCAGTTACCGGATAATCGCGGGCACCTGGTGGGCCTGCATGCCCAGGCCCTGGTCGATGCGCTGGTGCCCCTCGCCCTGCGTGAATACTCCATTGCCTCCATCGCCAGCGACGGCCAGCTGGAACTGCTGGTCCGCCAGGAACGGCACGCGGACGGCAGCCTCGGGCTCGGCTCCGGCTGGCTGACCGAACATGCGCCGGTGGGTGCGGCCATCAGCCTGCGCCTGCGGCGCAACAGCGGTTTCCATCTGCCCGGCGAACCGCGTCCGCTGATCCTGTTGGGCAACGGTACCGGGCTGGCCGGATTGCGCAGCCTGCTCAAGGCACGTATCGCCGATGGCCAGACACGCAACTGGCTGCTGTTCGGCGAACGCAACATCGCCCACGACTTCTACTGTCGGGAAGAGTTGCAGGGCTGGTTGGCGACGGGCGATCTCGCCCGGCTGGACCTGGCATTCTCCAGGGACCAGCAGGACAAGATCTACGTGCAGGACCGCTTGCGGGAGACGGCGGATGAGCTGCACCGCTGGCTCGCCGAAGGTGCCGCGATCTATATCTGCGGCAGCCTGCAGGGCATGGCATCGGGTGTCGACCAGGTCCTGGTGGAACTGCTCGGGGCCGAGTCCGTGGAGCGCCTGATCGAGCAAGGGCGCTATCGGCGGGACGTCTACTGACCTGCCCTCACCGCTCACTCACCGATCGTTCCCACGCTCCGCGTGGGAATGCAGCCCGTGACGCTCCGCGTCACAAAGCGGACGCAGAGCGTCCAGAGAGGCATTCCCACGCGGAGCGTGGGAACGATCATTGCGCCTGGGCCGGCTCCACGGTCAACTCGACTGCTTCCGGTCGCTTGAGCACGGCATAGGTCACCGCCGTCAGCAAGCTGCCGGCGATGATCGCCAGCAGATACGGCAGCGTGTGGTTGATCGCATTCGGAATCAGCATCACGAACAGCCCGCCATGGGGCGCCATCAGCTTGCAGCCGAAGTACATCGACAGGGCACCGGTCAGCGCGCCACCGGCGATGCTCGCCGGAATCACCCGCAACGGGTCCTTGGCGGCAAAGGGAATCGCCCCTTCCGAGATAAAGCACAGGCCCAGCACGAAGGCAGCCTTGCCCGCCTCCCGCTCGCTCCGGGCAAATTTGCGTCGGGCAATCAGGGTGGCGATGCCCAGGCCGATTGGCGGCACCATGCCGGCGGCCATGGTCGCGGCCATCGGCGCATAGCTCTGCGACGCCAGCAGCCCGACCGAGAAGGCATACGCCGCCTTGTTGATGGGCCCGCCAAGGTCGACGCACATCATCCCGCCGAGCAGCACACCCAGCAGGATCGCGTTGGTGGTGCCCATGCTGTCGAGGAAATGCGTCAGCCCCTCCAGCATCCCCGCCACCGGTTTGCCGACCACATAGATCATCACCAGGCCGGTGAACAGGCTCGCCAGCAACGGAATGATCAGGATTGGCTTCAGGGCTTCCAGACTGGCTGGCAACCGCGCATGACGATTGATCGCCCTGGCACTGTAGCCGGCGAGAAAACCGGCAACGATCCCGCCGATAAACCCGGCGCCAAGGGTGCTCGCCAGCAGGCCACCGATCATCCCCGGGGCCAGCCCGGGACGGTCGGCAATCGAGTAGGCGATATAGCCGGCCAACAGCGGCACCATCAGCTTGAAGGCGCTTTCCCCGCCGATCTGCATCAGCGCCGCGGCCAGCGTGCCCGGCTCCTTGAACGCGGTGATACCGAAGACGAAGGACAGCGCGATCAACAGGCCGCCCGCCACCACCATCGGCAACATGAATGAAACCCCCGTCAGCAGGTGCTTGTAGACACCGGCCTTTTCCTCCCTGGCCGGCGCCGCGCCAGCGCCTGTCGCGGCACTCTCCGGCGTGCCTTCGGCCAGGGCCTTGCGCAAGGTCGCGTCCGGTTGTTTCAGGGCCACGCCGGTGCCACACCGGTAGATGTTCTTGCCGGCGAAACGCTCGGTGGCGACTTCGATATCGGCCGCCAGCAAGACCACGTCGGCTTCGGCAATCGCCGCCGCGCTCAACGGGTTGCGCGCACCGACCGAGCCCTGGGTTTCCACCTGCAGCTCGTAGCCCAGGCGCCTGGCCGACTGTTGCAAGGCTTCGGCGGCCATGAAGGTATGAGCGACGCCGGTCGGACAGGCCGTCACCGCCACCAGGCGCGGTGCGCGCTGGGCCACCACCGGCGCCGCAACCGCGGCCTCGGGGGCGATGTAGACACTCGCTTCTTCGGCACCGCGTCGCAGTACCGCTTCGACGTCCTGCAACGCCTGGGCCGGGGTGGTCTGGAACACCCGCTTGCCGACAAAGCGCAACATATCCACAGGCGCGCTGCTGACCACCAGCACCCATTCCGCCGCCGAGAGGGTCGCCGCCGACAACTGGCGCTCCGGGTGCCGGCTGTCGTGTACTTCGACACTGGTGCTCCAGCCCTGGCGCTGGGCCGCCGCTTCCAGCAGGCGAGCGCACAACACGCTGGTGACCATGCCGTTCGGGCAGGCGGTAACAATGGCTAACTTCATCACAATCCCTCTTATTGTTCTGTCAGGGCGTGCACGCTGACGCCGCGTTCAAGCTGCGCCAGTCGTTCCCTGTCACCGATGCCGAAACCGATCTGGGTCACGGCCAGGGCGGCAATCGCCGTGGCCGTGCGCAGGGTCTGCTCCGCGCCGTGCCCGCTGAGCAGGCCATGAAGCATGCCGGCCAGCAACGCGTCGCCGGCACCGACGGTGCTCGCCACGCTGACGGTCGGCGGCAGCCCGTGCAATGCCGGTGCGGCGCAGAACCAGTTGACCCCTTCGGCACCGTGGGAAACCACCACGTGCTCGATGCCCTGGGCACGCAACCGGGTCGCTGCCGCGGATTGCGCGAGCAATGAGGTCACGGGGCTGTCCAGCGCTTCGGCCAATTCATCGGTATTGGGCTTGATCAACCAGGGCCCCGCCGCCAGTCCGGCCTGCAAGGCTGCGCCACTGGTGTCCAGGGCGACTTTCAGGCCCAGCTGTTTCAACCGCCGCAACAGCGCTTGCAGCCATTGTGGACTGACACCCCGGGGCAGACTGCCCGCGACCACCACGGCATCATGACCGGGGGCGATCTGTTCCAGCCGGTCCAGCAAGGCTTGCTGGGCCTCGGCACTGACCAGCGGACCGGGACCGTTGAGGTCGGTGATGCGGCCGTCGTGCTCGGCCAGCTTGATATTGCTGCGGGTCTCCCCCGGCACGCGGACAAAGGCATCGACAAATCCACGGCGGGCAAACAGGGTCTCGAAGGCTTGTTGATTGTCCTCGCCGAGAAAACCACTCACGGTCAGTTGATGCCCGAGGTCCGCCAGCACCTGGGCGACGTTCACGCCCTTGCCGGCCGCGTGGGTCTGCATGGCCTCGCTGCGATTGACCTGGCCCGGCTCCAGCCGTGCCAGTTGCACGGTCAGGTCCAGCGCCGGGTTCAGGGTCAGCGTCAGAATCCGCGCCATTACACCGCCTCCACGAGGGCGCGCACTTCATCGGCGCTGCCCACGGCCAGGGCCGCACGGGCCAGGGCCTGTGCGGCCGGCAGGGTCAGTTCGCGCACCCGCGCCTTGACCTCGGGAATGCTGCGGGCCGCAACGCTCAATTCGTCCACCCCCAGCCCGACGAGCACCGGTACCGCCAACGGATCGCCCGCCAGTTCGCCGCAGACACCGACCCACTTGCCATGGGCATGAGCCGCGCGCACAGTGATGTCGATCAGTTGCAGCACGGCCGGGTGCAGGCCATCGGCCTGGGCCGAAAGTGTCGGGTGACCACGGTCGATGGCAAGGGTGTATTGCGTCAGGTCGTTGGTGCCAACACTGAAGAAGTCCACTTCTCGGGCCAGCACCGGCGCCAGCAGGGCCGCCGACGGCACTTCGATCATGATTCCCAGTTGCAGGTCGGCCACCGGAATTTCCAGGCGCAGGCGCTCGGTCATTTCCCGGGCCTGGCGCCACTCCGACACGCTACCGACCATCGGGAACATGATCCGCAGGGGACGGTTGTCGGCGGCCCGCAACAGGGCGCGCAACTGGCTTTCCATGATCTGCGGCCGTTGCAGGGTCAGGCGGATACCGCGCACGCCGAGGAACGGGTTTTCTTCCTTGGCGATCGGCCAGTAAGGCAGCGGCTTGTCGCCGCCGACATCCAGGGTCCGGACCACCAGCGGTCGCCCGCCCAGGCCGTCGAGCACCCGCCGGTATTCGGCTTCCTGGGTGGCTTCGTCCGGCGCCTGTGGATGCGCCATGAAGATCAGTTCGGTGCGCAACAGGCCGATGCCTTCGGCGCCCTGTTCCACCGCGCCGGCGACTCCGGCGCTTTCACCGATATTGGCAAAGACTTCCACCGCATGCCCGTCACGGGTCAGCGCCGCCTGGTGACGTTGTTCGGCAGCCTGGCGCAGGCGCTGTTCGCGGCTGTCGCGCTCCTCGGTGGCACGCTGCAAGGCGACGGCATCCGGCGAGACATGCAGCCGGCCACGCTGGCCATCGAGCAGCAAGGTCGTGCCCGGCGCCAGCAACAGCACCGCCGCGCCCGCCCCGACCAGTGCCGGGATGCCCAGGGCACGGGCGACGATCGCACTGTGCGCCGTGGCTCCGCCGCGGGCGGTGAGAATCCCCGCCACCCGCGCCGGATCCAGGCGCGCCACATCGGACGGGCCGACTTCGTCCATCACCAGTACATAGGGCTGCTCGGGCTCGGCCAGGGTTTCGACACCACACAACTGCGCCAGCACGCGCCGGCCGATATCCCGCAGGTCCGCCGCCCGCTCGGCCAGCAATGCATCCTGCAGGGACTCCTGCTGCCGGGCGGCCGCCTCGATCACTGCCATCCAGCCGGCTTCGGCGCTTTCACCCTGCTTGAGCCGGGTGTCGACCTCGTCGCTCAGTTCCGGGTCGTCGAGCATTTCCTGGTGGGTGATGAAAATCTCGCGAATGGCCTTGGCTTTGCTGCGCTGGATCAGACCATCGATATCCTTGCGCACCTCACTCAAGGCGCTGTGCAGGCGCTGGCGCTCGAGCGCGGCCGACTGGCCACGCAACGGGTAGTCGAATGTCTGCGGGACCTGGATATGCGCGGGGCCGATGGCGATCCCCGGCGCGGCGGCAATCGCCTGGACCTGGCTGCCGGCAACCGGGGCCGTCAAGGCTACGACCACCTCGTCCACGACCACGCTGGCGGCGCTCACCGCCGGCAAGGGTTCGACTTCCTCGCCGAGGCCTTCTGCCACCGCCGCCAGCAAGGCCGGCAAGGCATCGGCGGCGATCCCCGGTTCGGCAATGAACTCCAGCACCTGGGCCCGGCGCGCGCCGAGGCTGAGCAGCTTGCTCAGGCTTTTCACCGACACTGCGCTGCCCAGGGCGTCGACTATGCGCACACGAATATCGCCGTCGAAACGCTTCGCCAGTTGCGCGAGAACCTTCGCCGGCCGGGCATGCAGGCCATGGGCATTGGCCAGGGCGATGCGCGCGCTCGGCCAGTCGGCCGGCAATTCGCCGCCCAGTACCTCCAGTACCGCCCGGCTGCTGGTGGCGCGCCCCAGTTCATGGCCACGGCCTTCGATCAGCAGCGCACACAGGCGTTCGAGCAGGGCCTGATGAGCTTCGCCGAGACTGGCGAGACAGAACAGCCCACTCAAGGGTTGGCCGAGGTAGCGCAGCGGCTTTTCCGGTGTGACAAACGCCAACCCCGGCCGCTTGACCGTCTGCTCACTGTGCAGCCACCACAGGCCATCGCCCAGCGGCAACGCTTCGACCTGCTGCAGGACCGCGGCAAAACCGTTACTCACACAGTCGGCCTGGCGCAGCAGGCGGGCGCCACGCCAGACCAGTTCTTCGAAATCGTCGGCCGCCACGCCGAGGCCGATCATCTGGGCATCCAGCGCCAGTTCCTGCGGCGCGCCTTGCAGCAGTTTCAGCAAGGCTTCGGCGGAGCTTGCACGGCGCAGGGCCTGGCCCAGGTCCGTCTCGCCGAGGGCACGGGTGAGCAGTTGCAGCAGGCGCAGGTGCTCGTCGGATTTCGCCGCGATACCGATGGCCAGGTAAACGATCTGGCCATCGCCCCAATCCACGCCTTCGGGAAACTGCAGCAGGCGCACACCCGTGGCGAATACCTGGTCGCGGGTCTGCGGGGTGCCATGGGGAATCGCGATGCCCTGGCCGAGAAAGGTCGAGCCTTGCGCCTCACGGTCCTGCAAGCCGGCCAGGTAGCCCTCGGCCACCAGGCCGTCGGTCACCAGCTTGTCCGCAAGCAGTTGCAGGGCAGCAGACTTGTCCACGGCCGACTGGCCCATGGAAATCTGCTCTACGGTGAGCTCGAGCATGCCTTTCTCCTATTCAGCGCCCACAACGGGACGCTAGGTATTGTTTTGAATGAATCAGCCTGGGCTTGCGTGCCAGAACATAGCGAAATGGTCTTTCGGCAGGACCGTGACACCGGACGCAATCCCCGGAAAATACGCTTGCTGAAACGTTTAATCTAGCGTGTAGGACACGTTACTCGATTATTGTTCCGGGTTGAAGCCCTGCTGGTCGACAACTGGCTGTCGGCGAATCTGCTGGAAGAGCCGCGCATTTTTCAGTGATCTGGCGGGCCTGTTCGCGGGCAAGGCCGCTCCCACACGAGCCCGCTTCCCCACAAGTGGGCTCCCCTACCCGTCCGGTGCCCACACCCGCCCGCTTCCACAGTCGACTGCCGGAATAGGATACGATCAGAGAAAATGCAGCCGTGAGCTACAGCAAACAAGGAATCATCCGCTTGAAACTCAGTGATATTGCCCAACTGGCCGGTGTGTCCGTCACCACTGCCAGCTATGTCATCAACGGCAAGGCCGAGCAACAGCGTATCAGCAGCAGCACCGTGGAGCGGGTCCGGGCCGTGGTCGAGCAGCATGGCTTCACCCCCAATCCCCAGGCCGCCGGCCTGCGCAGCCGCAAGACGCGCACCCTCGGGTTTATCCTGCCGGACCTGGAAAACCCCAGTTACGCACGTATCGCCAAGCTGCTGGAGCAAGGCGCCCGCGCCCGCGGTTATCAGTTGCTGATCGCCAGTTCCGACGATGACCCGGACAGCGAACGCCAGTTGCTGCAACTGTTCCGCGCCCGTCGCTGCGACGCCCTGTTTGTCGCCAGTTGCCTGCCGGCCGACGATGACAGCTATCGCCAGTTGCAGGACCTGGGAATGCCGGTCATCGCCATCGACCGGGAAATGGAGCCGACGCATTTCTGCTCGGTGGTCAGTGACGACCATCAGGCCAGCCTGCAACTGACCCGCAGCCTGCTGCAACCGATGCCACGCCATATCGCCCTGATCGGCGCCCGCGCCGAGCTGAGCATCAGCCGGCAGCGGGCCGCCGGTTTCCAGGACGCGCTGGACGGTTTCAAGGGCGAGGTGCTGATCGAACACGGCGAAGCGTTCAGCCGTGATTGCGGCCGGCAACTGATGGATGCGCTGGTCAAGCGCCTCGGCCATCTGCCCGACGCGCTGGTCACCACCTCCTATGTACTCCTGCAGGGCGTATTCGATGCCTTGCACGACCATCCGCTCAAGCCACAGCCGCTGCGCCTGGGCACCTTCGGTGATACCCAACTGCTGGACTTCCTGCCCCTGCCCGTCAACGCCATGGCCCAGCAGCACCCGTTGATCGCCGACAAGGCCCTGCAACTGGCCCTGGCCGCCATCGAGGACAAGGACTACCGACCCGGCGTCCAGGCGATAGCGCGGACCTTCAAGCAGCGTATCCGCGAGTCCTGAGCATGGAGTTGATCGATACCCATACCCACCTCGACTTTCCGGATTTCGACGCAGATCGCGACGCGCTGCTCGGTCGCAGTCGCGCCCTGGGGGTTGGCCGGATGGTGGTGCTGGGGGTCTATCGACAGAACTGGCAGCGGGTCTGGGACCTGGTGCTGGGCGATCCGCAACTGCATGCGGCGTTCGGCCTGCACCCGGTGTACCTGGAAGATCATCGCCCGGCCGACCTGGACGAACTGGGCGCCTGGCTCAGTCGCCTGGCCCACCATCCACAACTGTGCGCGGTGGGTGAATTCGGCCTGGACTACTTTCTGCCGCAGCTCGATCGCGAGCGCCAGCAGGTGCTGTTCGAGGCCCAGTTGCAACTCGCCGCGGACTTCGACCTGCCGGCACTGCTGCATGTGCGTCGCAGCCATGCGGCGACCATCGCGACACTCAAGCGCTTTCGCCTGGGCCGTGGCGGAATCATCCACGCCTTTGCCGGCAGTCGCGAAGAGGCCCGGGAATACCTCAAGCTCGGTTTCAAGCTCGGCCTGGGCGGCGCCGGCACCTGGCCCCAGGCCTTGCGCCTGAGCAAGGTCATTGCCGGCCTGCCCCTGGACGCCGTGGTGCTGGAAACCGATTCGCCGGACATGGCACCGGTCATGTATCCCGGCATGCGCAACAGTCCGGAGCACCTGCCGGCCATCTGCGCCGCCCTCGCCGGACTCATGGCCGTCAGCCCGCAGGCATTGGCCGCCGCCAGCAGCGCCAACGCGTGCGCGCTGTTCAACTGGCCAGCGAATCCGGCCTGACCGCGACCTGCAGGACCAACGTCATCTGCTGCCGGTGGCGGGCGTAACGCAAGGTGGCGAAGTACAGCAGCAGCGCCAGCAGGGAAAAGTTGAGCTGCTCGACCACGCTGATCAGGCCGACCCATTCGCAGACCAGCGCAACCAGCAACGAGGAGCCGATCAACAACATCATGCTGGCCTTGAGCGGCGACCATGCGTCCAGCGACCTGAAGCGCTTCAGTTGCCTCGGGCAATTGAGCTGCAGCGCCTTGTCGCAGCAGCGACAGGCGAAGCTTTCGTTGATGGCAATCGCGTTCAAATGCCAGGCGCTGAGGGGAAATGTGCCGCGGCAGTGCGCGCACATCCCCTTGACGCCCATGAGCGTATCCTTCAAACCTGTTCCTCCCGAGCGATAACGGCTCACCGATGAGTCCGGTATAGATGGGTTTTCACCCATCGTAAGCCGAAAGATCGGCCCGCAAAGAAAACAGGATCTGGCCTACACGCCAAGATTTTAAGTACTACAGACTATTCCAAGGCCCAAGACCCGCGTCACACCCGGAACGCGCCGATCAACTGCTTGAGTTCAACCACCTGCGCCGACAGTTGCCGGCTGGCACTCTCGGTCTGGTGCGCACCATCGGCCGTGCGCTCTCCGGCCCGGTTGATCTCGACGATATTCTGGTCGATATCATGGGCGACCGCGGTCTGCTGTTCGACGGCCGCCGCGATCTGCTGGTTCTGGTCGACGATCATGCCGACCGCGCCAAGGATGTTTTCCAGGGCCTGCTGGACCTTTTCCGACTGGCTCACGGTACCGTCGGCCATCTGATGACTGACGCCCATGGCCTTGACCGCCGCCCCGACACCGCCGTGCAACTTGCCGATCATCTGCTCGATCTCTTCGGTCGATTGCTGGGTGCGCTTGGCCAGGGTGCGGACCTCATCGGCCACCACCGCGAAGCCGCGCCCCTGCTCCCCGGCACGCGCCGCTTCGATGGCGGCGTTCAACGCCAGCAGGTTGGTCTGTTCGGCGATGCTCTTGATCACATCCAGGACCCGGCTGATGGACTGGCTGTCGATGGCCAACTGGTTGATCACCTGTACCGACTGGTCGATCTCTCCGGCCAACTGGGCAATGCTGCCCTGCTGCGACTCGACCAGGGCCCGGCCGCTGAGGGTTTCATCATTGACGCTATGGGCACTGCTGACCGCCGCCGCCGCGCTGCGCGCCACTTCCTGGGCGGTGGCCGACATCTGGTTCATCGCCGTCGCCACCTGTTCGATCTGACTGCGCTGGCCGGCCACCGCCTGGTTGCTCCGGGCCGATACCGACTCCACCTGCCCGGCCTGACGCTCGACTTCGCCGACGGTCTGCCCGACCCGCTCGATCAGGTCATGGATCTTGGCCACCGTGCCATTGAACACCGCGCCCAGCTCACCCAGTTCATCGCGGCTGTGGGCAATGAAACTGACAGTCATGTCCCCGGCGGCGACCTTGTTCATCATTTCGCCCAGGCGACGCAAGGTGGTGCGGGTCGACGCGTAGAAACCGCCATACAGGTAGACGATGGAGAGAAACACCACCGCCAGCGCCACCACCAGCAACAGCATATGCAGGCGATTCTGCGCCAGGCGCTGTTGCAGTTCCTGATCGATATATCCCAGGGTCGCGTCATTGAGCTTGTAGGTCTGGGCCATTAAGCCACTGACCTGATCGTAGAAGGCCGGCCAGGGCGCTTCTAGGGTCTCGGCCATCACCACCTGCTCCTCGAACACCTCGCTGGCCTTTTTCAGCGAGGCCTGGCTGGTCGCGGTCAACGAATCCAGCGCCTGATGGGCGTTGCGACTGCTGCCCAGGGCGTCCTGCAACTTGAGGGCATATTCGGCCTGCAGCTTCTCGATCTGCTGCAACAACTCGTCAAAGCGGGTGCTGGACGATGAATTGAGAAACCCCTGACCAAGGGAATAAGCGCCCATGGAGCGGCCTTCGCCGAGGGTCTGGGTGACTTGCGGTGTGACGCTGGTGATCAGCTCGCTCAACTGGCGCAGGTCGCTCTGGCCGTCGCGACTGAGCCCGGACTGGCTGGCGATGATCTTGCTGAAAATCTGTGCCTTGCCCAGCAGCTTCTCGATCAGCGCGCTTTTGCTCTGCAGGGAGCTTTCGACTTGCTGGGCCTTGAATGCACTGACCATTTCGTCGCGCTTGGCGGTGAATACCGCCATCTGCTCAGGGTCGCCGGTCACCGCGGTCAGGCCCTGGAGCCGGTCCAGGACGCTCTGCTCCAACTGGCTGATCCGGCTTTCCAGGTCACCGGCCTTGCCGGATTGTCCCAGCACCGCGTTGATCTGCACCTGATTGTTCAGGGTCTCCAGGTCACGTCGCAGGGTCAGGCTGCTGCCGAGCAGATCCAGGCTCTGCAGCTCGACCTGGGTCGCGGAGAACTCACGGTAGGAGTCACGCACCAGGTAGAAGTTGGTCACCAGCATCGGCACGAAGAACAGCACGCTGATCAGACTGAACTTCATCCCGAAGCTCAGGCGATTCATCAGGGCGACGGCGGGATATAGCAAGCTCTTCACTAGAACGCTCCCTTTCCTATTATTTTTATTGTGGCAGGCACGACGAGGCATAAAGCCAGCATCCGCAGCTACTGCTTGTATAACGTAATTCGGAAAGGAGTTTTGTAACTTAAGGTTAACCGATAGCTGGAAAACCTGTTGGAGCCGGCGCCTACAATGATTGCGTCGGCAATCGAGCGCCGGCCGTGCCCCTGCTAGTGTCCCTCAAGGCATCAGATCAGCACGGTCCACAGGGCAAAACCGGCATACCAGAGCACCGCCGCCCGCAGCAGCAGTTCCCAGAGGCTGTCCAGGCTGGTGACGCCATCGGCACCGACGACGGCGGCCGGCACTTCTCCCGCCACCCGCCCGACTTTCTCCACCAGTTGCTCGGCGGTAATGTCCCAGTTGAGCAACTCGTGCAGCATCACCCGGCTGACCGCGACGAAATTGCCGACCAGCGCCAGGCTCGCCGCCAGCAGGCGTACCGGCAGCCAGTCGAAGGCATGGCGCAGCAAGGTGGCGCGCTCGGCCAGGGCCGGATTGCGGCTGTGCTCCGCGGCCAGGGCCAGCAGGCGATAGCTCAAGGCGGCCACCGGCCCCAGCAGGAAATACCAGAAGATCACCGCGAAGAAACTCTGGTAGGCCTGCCACAGCAGGTAGCCCTGGACCTTTTCCAGCAGTTCCTCACCGTTCTCGGCGCACTTCACGTTCATGTCGCGCCGGGCAACATGCACCCCGGCCTGCACGTCACCACGCCGCCAGGCATCGCGGAAAGGTCCCAGGGCCGCCAACAGATCGCCGCGTCCCAGGCTGTAGATCACCACCAACAGATGCACCGGCAGCGCCAGCAGACCATAGGCCACCGGCTGCAGCACCATCAGCAGCAGGCCGAGCAAGGCAACCGGCAGTAACACCAGCAGCACCAGTACCAGCCACGGCTGCTTCGCCCAACGAGGGCTGGACTCGAGCCTGGCCAGTTCGCCCAACCAGGCGCCATCACGCTGGACACGCTGGCGCAGGGCCGAGAACTTCTCGATCCATACCGCTAGCAGCAGCACCAGAAAACTCATTGTGACTCTCCTTTTTCCTGCAGGGCGACGCGAAAGCGCTCCCAGTCAAAGCCCGCTCCCGGATCGGTCTTGCGCCCGGGGGCAATGTCGCTGTGGCCGCAAATCCGTTGCTGGGTGATTGCCGGATAGGCGTCCAGCAGTTGCCGGGTCAGGGCGATCAACGACGCATACTGCGCTTCAGTGAAAGGCAGATCATCGGTGCCTTCGAGCTCGATGCCCAGGGAGAAATCGTTACAGGTCTCGCGCCCCTCGAAACTCGACACACCGGCATGCCATGCCCGTTCCAGACAGGAGACAAACTGCGTGACCTTGCCGTCACGTTCAATCAGAAAGTGCGCAGACACCCGTAGGTGGGCAATGCCGTCAAAGTAGGGATGTTCCGTGACATCCAGGCGATTCTGGAAAAATTCCTGGACTTTCCCGGTGGCGAATTGCCCGGGTGGCAGACTGATGTTGTGGATCACCAGCAGGGAAACTTCCCCTTCGGGGCGCTCGTTGAAGTTGGGCGACGGGCATTGATCCACGTCCTGGCACCAACCCGTGGCGGGATCCAGCTGCATACAGGTTCCTTCGAGGATAAAAGCGACAGGCCCAGTATGCCGCGATAGAGGCCGACATGGGCAGCACTCTCTGCGCAAAAAACTCAGCGCGCCTTCAACCGCCGCAGATTGCCGATGACCGACTCCAGGGCACGGTCGAACAGCAGCGCGTCGTCCAGCAGCCGCACCGCCCCGCGACGAAACTCGACGGCCAGGCCCTGGACCGTGCGTTCCAGCACTTTCATGCCGGTCCGGTTAACGAAGATGTACTTGCCGGTCGACTCGATGATCGCCGTCAGTTTGCAACGCAGGCTGTTTTCATCGTCCTCGCGGATCTCGACCCAACTGCCGATCCGCAACTGCCGGACCCACAGCAGCCCGGCGTCATTTTCGGGCAGTTCCACCAGACGCTCCTCGGCGGGCGCGTCGTCCGGTGAACCGAGGACGATTTCCTCCAGCACCGCGACCATCGCCGGTTGCGCCTCATCGACGGTAGCCGGCTCGGCCTGTTGTTTCGCCAGGCGCTGGAAAACCTGGACATGCAGGCTTTCCAACTGGCTGAAGAATTCGCTGGTGGCAAACGGGTCGAAGGCGGCGCTGGTGAGGCCGTCGCGCAACGCTTTGAGCAGGCCGGGCACCAGTTCCAGCAGGCGCAGGCGGGCATCGGCCTGGCCGCTGGGCTCCACGCTCCAGATCAGGTCGTCCATGGTTTGCAGGCCAGCCTGCCATTCGGCGGACGCCTCGCCGTGCTTGAGACAGGTGAGCAGCAGCACCTTGCTCCAGGCCTCCTGCAGCAAGCGCACCACGACTTCGGGCAAGGTCTTGCCCAGCAGCCGCTCGTTCAATACTTCCTGGACCCGCTGGCGCGCCTGCTCGGCCTTGGCCCGGCCTTCTTCGGCGTCACGGGTACGCTGCTCGAGCAACTCGCTGCGGCGACGTTCGTCACTGGTGAAGGCGAGGAAATCCACCAGCAACTCGGAGAAGATCGCCGGGTCGTCGACGAAGTCATTCAGCAGGCGCTGCACGATCTGTTCGATGCGCACGTACAAGGCATCGCGCTGATAGTCGTCGCGCGCGCCCCAGCCCATGGCCGCGGAGGCGATTTCGTTGAGCAGGCGCCGGGCCGGATGACTGCCCCGGCTGAAAAAGCTCTTGTCCAGCACCGCCACTTTCAACATCGGAATCTGCAGGCGTCCGATCAATGCCTTCAGGGAGTCCGGCAGGTTGCGGTCGTCGAGAATGAATTCGAAGAGCATGGCGATCAGGTTGATCACGTCTTCGTCCATGACCCCGACCACGCGCGACTTGCCGCTCTTGACGCTGACCCGGGTCAGCAGCTGTTCCAGCTGATTGCGCAGGTCGAAATCGTCCGGAGCGGTCTGCGTCGGGACGTATTGCTGCAAATGCGAGAGCAGCCGCAACAGATCGCGGGTGGAAATCGGCTGGATCTCGGAGCCCGCATCCAGCCTGGGCGCCACGCTGCCACGCACATGCAGCAACAGTTCCTGCAAGGCCGAGAACACTTCCTGGACGCTGGCATCGAGGGATGAAGAGCCCGCCTTGGCCGCTCCCGCCTCATCCTGGCTGGCCCGCGCGGCGGCGGCCGGACGATCGGAGGCACGACGGGACGGGACGGCCTTGAGTTCTGGCAATACGCCAGTGGCGATCAGCAACTGGTTGGCTTCGGCGTACAACTGGTCCGCGTCGCTGAGGACATATTTCTCGAACAGCTTGAGGATGATCAGCTTGACCTTGATCTCCACCCCCAGGTCGCGCCCGGCCTCGAGGAAATACTCGCAGAGCATCGCCGGGCCCATGGGATTGTCCTGGTCCTCGAGGCGCCGGGTGATCAAGGCATTCAGGCGGGTGGTCAATTGGCCGAGGGCAAAACCGTCACGGCTCAGGACCTTGGCGACCATCGCATCCAGGGCGACGGTCTTTTCCAGTTCGTCATTCGGAACCAGCGCCAGCTTGTCGTAGGACATCGGCGCGGGCAGCGTCACCTCGTTGATATCGTACTGACAGAGGCCGACAAAGGCCTCGAAAAACCGTTCGAGAAAGCCGCGCTCGATGCTTTTGCGCTTGAGACGCAGGTCGCGCATGGCTTCGAAGAAAGTGTTCTGGTCGACATTGTTCAAGGCCTTGTCGGCCATTTCGAACAGGGTGTCATCGGCATTGTCGAACAGTACTTGCAGGCCCTGCTTGAGCTGCTGCGCGGCCTTGTCGCGAACCTGCAGCAGAACCACGGGCAAACGGGCGAGCGGCGACGGCGTCGCTCGTTCATCGGTGGCCTTGTGCAAAGGCACTACCTTCCCGTCATTGTGCATCCAAGCCTCCTGCTGCTGCGGTTCTTCGGTTCTGTGTGAACAATCGGTCTGCGCGGGTCATGGGCACGTCGCTCACAACCCCTTCACGGCGAGCGCCCGGGCACCCGTCGGGGGTATCGATAATCTGGGAATCACAGAGACGTCAAAGCTATGACGTCAATTACAAGGCATATTATCTTGCAAAAGATGTCACTTTTGCTAGCGAACTCTGCAATTCCTTTTCGCCCTTGCCGTCAGATAGACCGTCAAAGACGCAAAAACGCTCAGCCGAGGCGACCAAATGCAGGTTCGCGGGGCAACGCGCGGGCAGCCGCGCCTTGGGTTAGCCGGCGCCAAGGCCCTATAATCGAGGGACTTTGTTTGTGGAGCCCGTTATGCCGAATCTACGTCTCGCCGACCTGACCGCCGAAATCGAAGCCAACGTGCGCCGCGCGTTGCTCGAAGACATCGGCAGCGGCGACATCACCGCGCAACTGATCCCCGCCGAACGGCTGGCCAAGGCAACCATCATCACCCGTGACGAGGCGACGATTGCCGGAACGGCCTGGGTCGACGCCGTATTTCGCCAGCTCGATCCACGGGTTGCGGTGCATTGGCAGGTGCGCGACGGTGAACGGGTGCGGCCAAACCAGGCGCTGTTCCACCTTGAGGGGCCGGCGCGCTCGTTGCTCAGCGGCGAACGTTGCGCGCTGAACTTCCTGCAGATGCTCTCCGGCGTTGCCACCCACGCACGCTATTACGCCGACCAGGTGGCCGACACCGCGGTGAAGCTGCTCGATACCCGCAAGACCCTGCCGGGCCTGCGCCTGGCGCAGAAGTACGCGGTGACCTGCGGCGGCTGCCATAACCACCGCATCGGCCTGTACGACGCCTTCCTGATCAAGGAAAACCATATCGCCGCCTGCGGCGGAATCGCCCAGGCCATCAGCGCCGCGCACAAGATCGCACCGGGCAAGCCGGTGGAAATCGAAGTGGAAAGCCTGGAAGAACTGAAGGAAGCACTGGCGGCGGGCGCCGATATCATCATGCTCGACGAGCTGAGTCTGGACGATATGCGTGAAGCCGTGCGCCTGAACGCCGGCAAGGCCAAGCTCGAAGCCAGTGGCGGCATCAATGAAAGCACCCTGCGGCCGATTGCCGGGACCGGCGTCGACTACATCTCGATTGGCGCGATGACCAAGGATGTGAAGGCCGTGGACCTGTCGATGCGCCTGAGTCTCTGAGCCGCGTCCTGATAGACCAGGCTTGCGTTCATTTCCGGCTCCGGCGTATCAATTCGGACTCCACCGCCCCGCGCCACAGGTACATCACCGCGTAGGCGCGCCAGGGCCGCCATGCCTCGGCCAGCCCTTCAAGGGCCCTGGTGGTCAAGGGCGGACCGTCCTCGACGACTTCCCGACGCAGGATCAGGTCCGCGGCGGGGAACGCATCCGGATGATTGAGCACGCGCATGGCGATGTAATGGGCCGTCCATTCGCCGATACCCGGCAGCACGGTCCAGCTTCTGACGAAGTCGCCCAGGCGCTGCTCCGCGCGAAAGTCCACCCGTCCGTCGAGCAAGGCCCGGGCAATCCCCTGGACAGTGGCTGCGCGGGTGCGGATCACACCGATCGAGACCAGGTCGGCGTCGAGCAATTGTTCGGGTGTGGGAAACAGCCGGTCCAGGCCAGGTGCCGGCGGTATTTCGAGCACGCAGCCAAAGCGGGTCAACAGACGCGCGGCAAGGGTGCGTGCCGCGGCGACGCTGACCTGTTGGCCCAATACCGCCCGTACCGATATCTCGAAACCGTCCCAACCGCCCGGCAAGCGCTGGCCGGGATAACGCTCGATCCAGGGTGCCAGCACCGGGCTGGCGCCCAGCGTGGCGGCGATGGCCTGTGGGTCGGCATCCAGGTCGAACATCCGGCGAATCCGCGTCACCACCGGCAACATCTGCGCGGGGGCGACGTTGAAGAGCTCCAGCTTCAGCGCGTGAGCATCGGCGGACCACGGACTGATCCGCAGCCAGCTGGGCGAACCGGCATCGCCGAAGACCCGCCGATAGCTGTCCGCCTCGACCACCTCGATCCCCGGCAAGGCACGGCTGGCGAGAAACGCCAGCAGCGCCTTGAAATCGTAGGGTGGCCGATAACCAAGGCGCAGGACGAGCGCGCTGCCGGCGTCGGCCCCGGGCTTGCGGCGCAGTTCCCGAGGCGCGACATGGTTGGCTTCGGCAAAGGCCGCATTGAACCGGCGCAGGCTCTGGAATCCCGAGGCCAACGCCACCTCGGTGATCGGTAGCGCGGTTTCGCTCAGCAGTTGCCTGGCGAACAGCAGGCGCTGGGTCGAATGCACCGCGATGGGCGGCGCGCCGAGGTGCTGGACAAACAGGCGCCGCAATTGCCGCCCACCGACATCCAGCCGTGCCGCCAGTTCGTCGAGAGAATGCTCGGCGAGAAACCCTTCATGAATCAGCTTGAGGGCCCGCGCCACCAGATGCTCGCCGTGCAGCCAGACGCTATTGCCCGGCGCGAGCTCCGGCCGACAGCGCAGGCAGGGCCGGAAACCCAGCGCTTCGGCGGCGGCGGCGCTGGGGTAGTACTGCACATTCTCGACCTTGGGTGGCCGCGCCGGACAGACCGGCCGACAGTAGATCCGAGTACTGAGTACGGCGGTGAAAAACACCCCGTCGAACCGCGCATCACGGCTCAGGCGAGCCTTTTCGCAGATATCGGCAGCGGGAAACGGCACAGCGGTTGTGATGTTCATGGGCGCAGGTTAGCACCGGCAATGTGATCGATCTCGCCATTTTCGGACGTCGATAAAGCAAAAAACCGGATCTTGATTATACCTGTTTTCCGGCCCCTCGATACATCGCCCGACGTCGAATGGAGGGGCGATGCACCCGCGAATCAGCAAACGCCACCAGCAGGGAAGCAACAATGAGTGAATCAAAGCTGGACAGGACAATCCTGGTCCCGAAAGACCAGGTTGATCGATTCTTTTTTGGCGAGATCCCCACCAACCTGTGGCGGGCACTGCGCTCGGACAGTCCCCTGCCCCTGCTCGCGCCGGTCGAGAAGGGCTACATGATGGACAACAGGCAGTACCGCCGGCCCGACATCACGGTTGAAACCGTGGAGAACAAGGAGTGGGTCATCATTCATCCCACCAAGCCGGAGGGAACCAGCACCTTCGACAGGAGCCAGACCTTCAAGGGCAAGCGCTGGGACTACTACCGCCTGCCGGAAGGGACGAAAATCCCGGACGGGCTGGTCATCGTCAAGGATGGCTACAATGAGTCCTTCGAAGCGACCCACTACACCATCGCTCCCGTGCGGAGCATGTTGCTCTCCACCTATAAACGCCTGCTGGCCGACCTGGCGCAAAGCGCGATCAAAGAAGGAAATCTCTGATGGAAATCCCGGACCTGCATGCACCGATCCTGGTAATGACCCTGCGTGACGCCATCTCGAACCAGAAGCGCCTGATCGATGCGAACCTCGATGGCGACGTGGAAGATTACGAAGAGTACCTGCTGCAACTGACCCAACTGTTCGACCATGTGAAGGACGAGTACAGAAAGATTGCCGATGACGTCGGCGTACCACTGGAGGTGTTGCTGGATGAGCACTAGGGATCAACAGTCCTCCCGAGCGGTCGGGGGGACTGTTATCGGTCAGGTGGTGCCGGAGATAGGAATCGAACCTACGACCTTCGCGTTACGAGTGCGCTGCTCTACCGACTGAGCTACACCGGCGTGGCGCTAACGCTAGCATCGGGCGACGAACGGGGCAAGCTACCGCGGCTTGATCGCGATCACGCCCTGGGTCCAGAAACGCGGCTGGAAGTGGCCGCCGTATTGTTCCTGATAGAGCCTGTTGCGCTCGTCCAGATGGGGCACGTCGCGGATCACGACATACACCAGGAACAGCACGGCGGCGGTACTGATGCCCATCCAGGACCAGTGGATGAAAGCGTTGGGTTTCGCCGGCTCGCCTTTCCAGGCATGAATGCCCATCAGCCAGCCGACCACCAGGGACAAGCAGAGCTGCGAGTACGGCATGACGATCACGCCGTCGACCATGGATTGGGTCAGGGCACCGATCAGGCTGGCGAACAGACAGACACGCAACAGATCGACCGGATCGCTGGAGTCGGCGCGTTCGCGGATCAGCCGGAAAGTTGCCCAGAGCCCGCGCCCGACCAGCCACATCATCAGCAAGGTGGAAGGCACGCCCCATTCGCTGGCCCATTGCAGGATGGCCTGGTGCGGATGGGCGGCGATAGGGTTGTGGATATCGGCGAAGTGCATGGGGCCGAAGCCGAGCCAGGGGCGTTCGCGGATCATGTCCCAGGCTTGCTGCCAGAGTGGGCCACGGCCGGAGAGGGAGGTGGTGAGGCGGTCGCTGGCGAAGTTACTGACTTCTATACCGAGGTAACTGGTGAGAACGTCGAACAGGAGCCAGTAGAGCGTTATGCCAACTGCGGCTGCAGAGAGCTGCCAGGTAATCCAGCGCTTGCCGGAGTGGCCGACGATAAACAATACGCCGGCTGCTACCCCCATTCCAAGCCAGGTGCCGCGTGTGCCACCGGTTATTGCGATAAGCCACCAGAGGCTCAAGAGGGAGAGCGTGCAGATTTGGCTGGAGCGTTTGGTGGTGACCAGCAGTAATGGGAGGGTTAACAGCGGCAGAGTGAAGGTCTGGAATTGACCGTAGAAGCGCTTGTTGGAAAAACCACTCAGGAATACGTCTGCGTCCAGCACAACCCTGCCGCCGGAGAACGAGCGAAACACCACTGTCAGAAAGTCGAAGCTCTTGAAGGCGCAGATAAAAATGACAAACAGAATCAGGACCCGATCAAGAGAGACTCCATTTGTTCGTCGCGCGTGTGCAAAGGCTTCGGCGCAGATACAGGAGGCAGCGATCAGTGCAACTTCCACGAATGCCCACAGCGGCTGATGAGCACAAAAGGAGGAGGCGATACCCATCAGCAAAATCAGTCCACAGGCCAGAACGGTAGGCTGATCAACAAAGCTGCGCGCAAATGGTTTCCGACAGCCAAGGAGAAAAACAAGGGCCGTACTGGCAACGACGATCTGGCCGAGACGCTGAAAGGTATGTCCACCTAGGCCGTGCCCAACGATCATCACGGCAGCGGCTAGCAGTGTGAGCACAAACCAGGCCCTTGCCCGTCCACCCCAGGCAATGTCCATCACGACCTCGAATTATCCATTTCAGGCAGTCTATAGCAGGGTCATGCTTTTGGAGCCAGCATCAGTGGGGCTTTGGGGTAAGCGCGAGCACAAGCCAATGGACTACCTTTCTCACAACCCATTTCAAGGTAGCGCTGCGACTCTTCCACCTGCCCCAGGCTTTTCAAAGCGTCAGCCATGCCGACATAAGGCCTTGCATAACTGGGCCTGAGGCTTATGGCGTGCTCAAACTCCTTCTTGGCATCCCCTTCCTTGCCAAGAAGAAGAAAAATTTTACCGCGCTGGTAATATGCATATTCATATTTAGGCTTCAACGCTATCGATTTTTCAATATTCGCCAATGCCAAATCAACAAACCCCGCATCCAGATAAGTGACCCCCAAATTGTAGTAAACTCGGTAACCACCAAAAAGCCCTGGGCGCTTTCCCTGGGCCTCGTAGAATTGGACAGCTTCATTCCAGACAAACACCGGCTTTGACAATGTCATCAACCGATCATAGGAAAGGCCAAACAGGTACAGTGCAAAAACAGGCACCAACGTAACCAGATAAATACTTTTTAGTCGCCGCAACCCCAACGCTACTAAAATGAACAACCCTGGCATCCAGAGATAACTGCGATATAAAACAAATGGTTCCTGTAATCGGACTGTCACCAGCTCGGTAGCGAACATTACCCACGGAAACAGTAACGCAAAGCCCAGAAGGCCTTTATTTTCCCCACGAAACAGCAATGAAAAAGCTGCCACCCCGTAGGCAACAAACGCCAGCAGACCAGTCCAAGCCCACCAGACACCATAACTCAAGGGAAAAGGAACCCGAAGATCGAGGCCCATTGTGCTGCCCTGAGGCAAGAGCAGGATTGAGAGATACTTGAAGAACAACCCCATCTGATTTAGAAAACTCAACACATAAAGCGAGCCGTCCGGTTGGAAGGCCTCATCGCTGAGTACTTCTTCACTCTTGATCTCATAGGCATTACCGATTACGCCCTTGGACCAGAGCACTACCGAGATGGCGATAACCGCCTGGATGGCTAAGACCCCAAAAACCTGCCGGCTACTGTACGATTTAGGTAGTTGACTACGGTGATGCAACACCCAGAGCAGGAAACACAATGCAGGCAACATCACCGCATGCTCTTTGGCATACAGGGACAGCAGAATACACAGGCAGGACGCCCAAAGAGCCCAGCGCTTTCCGCCAAGGCCCTGCCAAAAGGCCCAGAGTCCAAGGAGAGCAAAAAGAGTGGCGCAGACAATAGTTCGTTGAACGAGGTAGCCCTGGGTCATGATGGCCACAGGATGTACCGCAAATAGAAAAGCGACGATAAAGGCAGCAGTATCTGCCTTCAAAAAAGAAATGGTACGACGATCCAAGTTATCCAGAAGCTGACGAACAAAGCCAAACAGCACCAACGATGTAGCTACATGCACAAACAAATTAGCAAATCGCAGCCAGACAATCTTATCACTGAGATAAATAAAGCTGGCAGCCATGGAGTCATACACCCACAGACGCGGCGCCAGCTTTAAACCCATGGCAAGAATTCTCGCGGGCCCTCCCTCTACGAAAAATGGCTCGTCATCAAAAATCAGAGGGTTATTTAAAAAAGGTAAACAGAGCACTAACAACAGCCCGACTGACAACGCGGCGAGCAGCAGGAAAACCAATCGACGCGAAATCATAAATCTCTCTATATCAATGAAGCAGGATTTTTCTGCCTGGCAAGATCGACAATCTTAAAAAAGAATGTCGACCTTACCTCACAGCAAAGGGCATCACACCCTTACATAATATTACTTACAGAAACCAGCGGCCAGACAGGTACCGGTCTGAGACCAAGTAACTGCACCGCCACTACCACCGGGCGTAAGAATGGTTGTCAATCCACCGGCAGCCGCAGTACCAACCAGAGTAATTGTACCGCCACTCACACTGGACCCAGTAGGGTTGAAGTTAGCGGTTGCTGTAGTAGGAAGTGCAGGAATACCGTTCGATCCTGCCGAGCAGTTGGTGGTACTGGCAAGGTCATTAATGCAGACCGCTACCGCCGTCTTGTATGCATCAGCCAAGGTGTTTACTTCAGAGAACCGGGCTTTCTGCGTATAAGTGTTATAGGCCGGCAGCGCAATCGCCGCCAGGATACCGATGATCGCCACGACGATCATCAGTTCGATCAAGGTGAAACCCTTTTGAGCATTCATATTTCGTCTCCAGACATGAGCAAAGGCCTTATGGCTCATTCCCCTCAAAGCACAGCCCGTGCCACCCACCGATTCAGTACCGGATACCCGCTATAGAGCCGTTTCAGACTGGAAGGGCTGCTCCAGAACAACAGAACCTGACATTTTTTGTCACCTCCCCATCCCTGATTTGGCACCATCGCCCGACTACGCTATAAGTCTCCGACTGTTTGTGTTTGGTGCCCAAATGAACGATATCGCCCTTTCCGGTCTGGCCAAGCAATTGGTGGCAGCCGAGCTGATTACCGACAAGAACGCTCAGCAGGCGTAT
Organism: Pseudomonas sp. Mn2068; assembly: GCF_049319725.1. Lineage (NCBI taxonomy): Bacteria > Pseudomonadati > Pseudomonadota > Gammaproteobacteria > Pseudomonadales > Pseudomonadaceae > Pseudomonas > Pseudomonas sp. Mn2068. The sequence continues at coordinate 297,722 of NZ_JBMOUG010000004.1, forward strand.
CAGCAAGCCCAACGCAATCGCATTTCCCTGGTCAGTTACCTGGTCCAGAACAAACTGGTGAAAAGCCGGCAGGTCGCGGAAATCGCCTCGGAGCATTTCGGCGTCGCCCTGCTCGACCTGAGCTGCCTCGACAAGGAGAGCCAGCCCAAGGGGCTGGTCAGTGAAAAGCTGATCCGCCAGCACCATGTCCTGCCTTTGTGGCGACGCGGCAACAAGCTCTTTGTCGGCATTTCTGACCCTAGCAATCACCAGGCAATCACCGATATCCAGTTCAGCACAGGTCTCACCACCGAGGCGATCCTGGTAGAAGATGACAAGCTTTCCGATGCCATCGACAAATTCTTCGACAGCAGCACCAGCGGTCTCGAGGACATGGCGGACGTCGATCTCGAAGGCCTGGATATCGAGTCGGTCGACGACAAGAAACACGAGCAGATCGCCGGCCAGGATGCCGACGATGCCCCCGTGGTGCGCTTTGTCAACAAGATGCTGCTGGATGCCATCAAGGGTGGCTCTTCGGACCTGCACTTCGAGCCTTATGAAAAGGTCTACCGCGTACGCTTGCGCACCGATGGCATCCTGCGAGAAGTCGCCAGACCACCGATCCACCTTGCCGGCCGTATCGCCGCCCGCCTGAAGGTCATGGCCAGCCTGGATATCTCCGAACGCCGCAAGCCCCAGGACGGCCGGATCAAGATGCGCATTTCGAAGACCAAGGCCATCGACTTCCGGGTCAACACCCTGCCGACGCTGTGGGGCGAGAAGATCGTGATGCGGATCCTCGACCCTTCCAGCGCCCAGATGGGCATCGATGCGCTGGGCTACGAACCGGATCAGAAAGACCTCTATATGGCCGCGCTGAAGCAGCCACAGGGGATGATCCTGGTCACCGGCCCTACCGGTTCCGGTAAAACCGTTTCGCTGTACACCGGCCTGAATATCCTCAACACCGTGGACATCAATATCTCCACCGCCGAAGACCCGGTGGAGATCAATATGGAAGGCATCAACCAGGTCAACGTCAATCCGAAACAGGGACTGGACTTCGCCCAGGCATTGCGCTCGTTCCTGCGCCAGGACCCGGACGTGATCATGGTCGGCGAGATCCGCGACCTGGAAACCGCCGAGATCGCGATCAAGGCGGCCCAGACCGGCCACATGGTATTGTCGACCCTGCACACCAACAGCGCCGCGGAAACCCTGACCCGCCTGCATAACATGGGCATCCCCGGTTTCAACATCGCCACCTCGGTCAACCTGATCATCGCCCAGCGCCTGGCACGCAAACTGTGCACGCATTGCAAAAGGGAAATCGAGATACCTGAAGAAGCCTTGCTCAAGGAAGGCTTCCCGGCAGACCAGATTGGCAAGTTCAAGATCTATGAGCCCGTCGGCTGCGACCAGTGCAACGCCGGCTACAAAGGCCGCGTCGGGATCTATGAAGTGGTCAAGAATACCCCCGATCTGCAGCGACTGATCATGGCCGAAGGCAACTCGATCGAGATCGCCACCCAGATGCGCAAGGACGGTTTCAACGACCTTCGAACCTCCGGGCTGCGCAAAGCCATGCAGGGCCTGACCAGCCTGGAAGAAGTCAACCGGGTCACCAAGGACTAAACCATGGCGACAAAAGCGGTAAAAATCAGCGTCTATGCCTGGGAAGGTACCGACAAGAAAGGTACCAGGATGACCGGCGAGCTCACGGGGCACAACCCCGCACTGGTCAAGGCACAACTGCGCAAACAGGGCATCAATCCAGGCAGGGTACGCAAAAAAGGCGTGTCGATCTTCAGCAAGGGCAAACGCATCAAGCCCATGGATATCGCGTTGTTTACTCGCCAGATGGCCACCATGATGAAGGCCGGCGTGCCGCTGCTGCAGTCGTTCGACATTATCGCTGAGGGCTTCGACAACCCGAACATGCGCAAGCTGGTGGACGATATCAAGCAAGAGGTCGCCGCCGGTAACAGCTTCGCGACCTCCCTGCGCAAGAAACCCGAGTATTTCGACGAGCTGTATTGCAACCTGGTGGATGCCGGCGAACAGGCGGGGGCCCTGGAAAGCCTGCTGGATCGGGTAGCCACCTACAAGGAAAAAACCGAAGCGCTCAAGGCCAAGATCAAGAAGGCCATGAACTATCCGATCGCCGTGGTGCTCGTGGCGATCATCGTGTCCGGGATCCTGCTGATCAAGGTAGTGCCGCAGTTCCAGGCAATTTTTGCTGGCTTTGGCGCCGAACTTCCGGCTTTCACCCTGATGGTGATCGGGCTTTCGCAGATACTGCAAGACTGGTGGTGGGTAGTGATCCTGGGCCTTGTCGGCGGCATTTACGCCCTCAGGCGCGCGCATAAGACCTCGGAGCGTTTTCGCAACTGGATGGACCGGATGCTGTTGAAGATGCCCATCATTGGTCCATTACTCTACAAATCCGCTGTCGCACGATTTGCACGCACATTGTCGACAACCTTCGCCGCCGGTGTGCCGTTGGTGGAAGCCCTGGATTCCGTTTCGGGCGCGACCGGCAATATCGTCTTCAAGAATGCCGTCAACCGTGTCAAACAGGATGTCTCCACAGGGATGCAACTGAACTTCTCCATGCGCGCTACCGGAGTGTTCCCCAGCATGGCGCTCCAGATGACGGCCATCGGCGAAGAGTCCGGCGCCCTGGACGACATGCTCGACAAGGTTGCGACCTATTACGAAGCTGAAGTCGACAATATGGTCGACAGTCTGACCAGCCTGATGGAGCCCATCATCATGGCTGTTCTGGGGGTGATCGTCGGCGGCCTGGTCATCGCCATGTACCTGCCCATCTTCAAGCTTGGCCAAGTGATTTAATCGATGCCCCTACCCGACTTCCTGGCCAGCCACCCGCTGGCCTTTGTTTTATTCACGCTCATCCTCGGCCTGATCGTCGGCAGCTTCCTCAACGTCATCGTCTGGCGCCTGCCGAAGATGCTCGAGCGCGATTGGCGTACCCAGGCCCACGAAGTCCTGGGCCTGCCACAATCCGAGCCCGCTGCGACCTACAACCTGCTCCTGCCCCACTCCCATTGCCCGCACTGCAACCACCCGATCCGTGCCTGGGAAAACCTGCCACTGATCAGCTATGCCCTGCTGCGCGGTAAATGCTCCTGTTGCAAGGCGCCCATCAGCAAGCGCTATCCGCTGACCGAACTGGCCTGCGGTCTGCTCTCGGCTTTTGTCGCCTGGCATTTCGGTTTCGGCTGGCCCGCCGGCCTGATGCTGGTGCTGACCTGGGGCCTGCTGGCGATGAGCCTGATCGACGCCGACCACCAACTGCTGCCTGACGCCCTGGTCCTGCCGCTGCTGTGGCTGGGCCTGATCGCCAACCACTTCGCGGTCTTCACCTCCCTGGACGACGCCCTCTGGGGCGCTGTCGCCGGCTATCTGAGCCTGTGGTCGGTGTACTGGGTGTTCAAGCTGCTGACCGGCAAGGAAGGCATGGGCCACGGCGACTTCAAGCTGCTGGCGATGCTCGGCGCCTGGGGCGGCTGGCAAATCCTGCCGCTGACCATCCTGCTGTCATCCCTGGTGGGTGCGATCCTGGGGCTGATTCTGCTGCGCCTGCGCAATGCCCAAACCTCGACGCCAATCCCCTTTGGTCCCTATCTGGCGATTGCCGGGTGGATTGCATTGCTCTGGGGTGGTCAAATAACCACTTCTTATCTGCAATTTGCCGGTTTCAAATGACCAAAGCTGCTTCAAAACCCTGGATTCTCGGTCTTACCGGCGGTATCGGTAGCGGCAAGAGCGCGGCGGCCCAGCACTTTATCGACCTCGGTATCCATGCCGTGGATGCCGATCACGCAGCGCGCTGGGTGGTGGAGCCCGGTCGCCCGGCGTTGCTGAAGATCGCCGAACACTTCGGCCCTGGCGTGCTGCAAGCCGACGGCCAGCTGGACCGCGGTGCCCTGCGCAAGCTGATTTTCGCAGACGCCGGACAACGGCGCTGGCTGGAAGCCCTGCTGCATCCGCTGATTGCCGAGGAGATCGCCAGCCACCTCGCCCGCGCCCAATCGCCTTATGCGATCCTCGTTTCACCCTTGCTGATCGAATCGGGCCAATATGCAACGACCCAGCGCGTGCTGGTCATCGACGCGCCGCAGGCACTGCAAGTCCAGCGCACACTGCTGCGTGACCAGACCAGCGAAGAACAGGTGCAGGCGATCCTCAAGGCTCAGGCCAGCCGCGAAGAACGTCTGAAACTGGCCGACGATGTGCTGGTCAACGACCGCGACCTCGCCTGGCTGCAGAGCGAAGTCGAACGCCTGCACACCTTTTACCTTACTTTGCGTGGAGGCCAATCATGAGCCAATCCCTGACCGTCGAATGCCCGACCTGCGGCGCCCCAGTGGAATGGAGCGCGACCAATACCAACCGGCCCTTCTGCTCCGATCGCTGCAAGCTGATCGACCTGGGTGCCTGGGCCTCGGAGGAGCACAAGATTCCCGTCAGCCCGGATGCCGAGGACGACCTGTTCTCCGACGATCTGCCACCGCGTGCCCACTGAACTGATCAAGGCCGCATAAAGCTGTAGTCCTGTCCTTCATCGAGGTTCTCGGCGAGAAACTGCAACTCGTCGGCCAGATCCTCGGCACTGCGCACCGCCTTGCTCTGCTGCACCACCGCGCTGAGCAAGGCGCGCAATCCCAGCCCAGGCTCGAAACCCGCCGTGTGCGCAGCCTCCAGGCTGGCCCGTACTTCCTGACGCGCCCATTCGTACACACTCATGCCGACCACCTCCGGTTGTTTTCACGAAGCATGGCGGTGAGCCGGATACCGGTATTTGATGCAGGTCAACGCTGCCGGTCAACGAGAGTCACCGGGCGGTTCGTTGTCCTTCCAGGGCGCCGATAGATAACGTGTGCGGTTGAAGGTTTCCAGCCATTCAGGACAGAACACCACCAACGCACTGATCACCATGCCGTTGATAAACGCTTCGGGAAAAATGATCAGCCAGAGGTAGCCAATAAAATCCTCCAGCCACTCCGGCATCGCAAAACGCCCGTCGAACCACAACAGCGCCAGACTCGCCAGCAGACACAGGAGTGCCGCCAGGGCGGCGGCGAAAAACCCGGAGCAGAAGATATACACAAAGGGATTTTTCGGTTGTGCGCGCTCCACGACCATCGCGCACACCTCGGTCACCAGCACCGGCAGCAGGATCAGCAGCGCGCCATTGACTCCCAACGCGGCGAGGTCCTGGCGTCCGAGCAGCACCAGGCCGAGCTGCGCTACCAACCCACCGACGATCGCCAGCGGCCAGTCCAGCAACAGGGTGACCGCGGTCAGGCCGATAAAGTGGTAGGACACCCCCGTATCGAAATCCCGTCGCACCAGCCAGAGCAGGAACAACGCGAATACCGTGCCGAACAACAGGTGCTGGCGCCGACTGTCGGTAAACAGTTCGACCCAGGGCGAACGCCAGATCGCCCACAGCAGCACCGGCAGATAAACCAGCCAGCCGATGATCAGGCTCTCGGGCGACAGCAATTGCGCGCCGATCATAAGGACCTCTCCGTCACACTCGGAACTCCCTGTCCGTATAGGTCCTACAGTCTACACCGAGCCTCGCGACAGCCCGCCCCGACAAAATCCGTACACCACTTCCAGCAGTCATGGTTTCGACGCTAAGCTTGGGCCATGGACGACTCAGACTTCTTACGCTTGCTGACCATCCAGGCCGAGCAAGCCAACACGTTTCTTTCCAATGCCCGCAAATGGGAGCGTGAGCGTTGGGTCTGCCAGCGCCTCCTGCAAGGGCTGAACGTGCCTTACCGTAACGAAGACTTCCACCCCGCCGGCCAGGAACCACCGGACGTGCTGTTTCGCGATGCGTGCTTCGAAGTGTTTTTCGTCCTCGACGAAGGCCGCCGCCTCAACGATGAATGGCGCGAAGAACTGCAGCGCCGACGCAGCGCGTTTTCCCTGAGCCAACTGGTACGCCGCGAGGCCAGGCCCAAGCGCATCCCCGCCTCGGAGCTGCTGCAACGCCTGGCACCGACCCTGCGCAAGAAAGCCCACAACTACAAGGAGCGCGGCCTGGACCTCGGCGAGCTGGACATCATCGCCTTCGCCAGCCTGAAACGCGAAGTGCTGGACCTCAACAGCCACTTCCCACCACCCACCGAATACCTGCGCCAGGGCTGGCGTTCGCTGTCGCTGGTGGGCCCGACTTTCGCCCGGGTTCTGTTCGCCCATCCCGACGCCCCGGACTTCCTGCGCGGCAACCTGGGACGCAGTATTGTCTTCGATGTCGGCATCAGTCTGTGAGCCATGGTGTAAGCTCCTATCCTGTAGCGTTTACCTATCCAGTTACGTCTACCTGACGAGGCCTTTCATGAGCAGCCGCCTGAACCCGGACGACCAGAAGCATGTCGAACAGTACCTGCAGCTTTCCCAGCACCAAGTCGAGCGCCGGCCCTTCCGGCCGTGGATGCTCCTGGTGGTGGTGCTGGTCGTGGTGATCGGCCTGGGTCTGTTGAGCCGCCTCCTGAGTTATCTGGCGCTATGAGCTGCCTCGCGCTCGCCCGGATAACGCAAGCACAGATTTCCTTTAGCCTTGCGAGATATCCCCATGAACCATCGTATCGTGATCGTTGGCGGCGGCGCCGGCGGCCTGGAGTTGGCGACCCGCCTGGGCAAGACCCTGGGTAAGCGCGGCACGGCCAGCATCGTGCTGGTCGACGCGAACCTGACGCACATCTGGAAACCGTTGCTGCATGAAGTAGCCGCCGGTTCCCTGAACTCTTCGGAAGACGAACTCAATTATGTCGCCCAGGCGAAGTGGAACCACTTCGAGTTCCAGCTCGGGCGCATGAGTGGGCTCGATCGCGCCGGAAAAAAAATTCAGCTGGCCGCGACCTATGATGAAAACGGCGTGGAACTGCTACCGGCCCGCGAACTGGCCTATGACTCGCTGGTGATCTCCGTCGGCAGCACCACCAACGACTTCGGCACCCAAGGCGCCGCCCAGCACTGCCTGTTCCTCGACACCCGCAAGCAGGCCGAGCGCTTCCACCAGCAACTGCTCAATCACTACCTGCGCGCCCATGCCGGGAACATCGACGCGCCCGAGCAAATGATCAGCGTGGCCATCGTCGGCGCCGGCGCCACTGGCGTGGAACTCGCCGCCGAACTGCACAACGCGGCCCATGAGCTGGCGGCCTATGGCCTGGACCGGATCAAGCCGGAAAACATGCATATCACCCTGATCGAAGCTGGACCACGGGTGTTGCCCGCCCTGCCCGAGCGGATCGGCGGACCGGTGCACAAAACCCTGGAGAAACTCGGCGTCCGGGTCATGACCAACGCCTCGGTCAGCGAAGTGACCGCCGAAAGCCTGGTCACCGCGGATGGTCAGATCATTCCGGCGAGCCTCAAGGTCTGGGCGGCCGGGATCCGCGCGCCAGGTTTCCTCAAGGATATCGACGGCCTGGAAACCAACCGCATCAACCAGCTCCAGGTGCTGCCGACCCTGCAGACTACCCGCGACGAAAACATCTTCGCCTTTGGCGACTGCGCGGCCTGCCCGCAGCCCGGTAGCGACCGCAATGTGCCGCCGCGGGCACAGGCCGCGCACCAACAGGCGTCGTTGCTGGCCAAATCGCTGAAGCTGCGAATCGAAGGCAAGACCTTGCCGGAGTATCGTTATACCGACTACGGCTCGCTGATTTCGCTGTCGAAATTCTCCGCCGTCGGCAACCTGATGGGTAACCTGACGGGAAGCGTGATGCTGGAGGGTTGGCTGGCGCGGATGTTCTACGTGTCGTTGTACCGCATGCACCAGATGGCACTGTACGGCACCTTCCGCACCCTGATGCTGATGCTCGGCAGCCGGATCGGGCGGGGAACCGATCCGCGGTTGAAACTGCACTGACAGACTCTGTGCCCCCACGAACAGAGTGGGGGCACAGAACCTCGATCACAGCCCCTGGGCCATCACTTTCGATGCGCCAGAAAGTCTTTCGCGGCCTTCGCCAAAGCCGCATCCACGCCGAGTGGCGGCGACCACCCAAGCAGTATCCTGGTTTTCTCGATATCGACCGCCAGTGATCCACACAAGCGCTGGGACAGAGCCTTTTTTCCAAGCAGTCGCGCAACACCGCTCAACAGCCACATCGGTATCGGCAGCAGACAAGCCCGGCGGCCCAGTGCCTGTGCCATGCGCCGCAACAGCTGGCTGGTGGACAGATCCTCATTGTCGCTCACCAGGAAAACCTGGCCGGCAGCCGCCGGATGATGGATGCACGTCACAATCAGATCGACCAGGTTGTCTATGGCAACCAGGCTGCGCTTGTTGCTGATCGCGCCCAACGGCAGGGGGATCCCCTTGCTCAACCAGCTCATCATATTGCGGAAGTTCGCCTTCACCCCCGGTCCATAGACCAGTACGGGCCGAATGATCACGACCTCCATTCCGGTACGCGCCGCCAGGGCTTGCAAGCCCTGCTCGGCTTCCCATTTGGAAACACCGTAGGGATCCTGCGGGGCCGGCTGGTCACCTGCCGTATAAGGTCGCTGCGGCAACGTACCTTCACCGTTGACCTTGATGGAACTCAGATAGACGAAGCGTCGGGCCCCTGCCTCTGCCGCCTGCTCTGCGAGACGCAAGGTCCCCTCCACGTTCGCTCTCCGGAAAGCAGCCAGCGGATCAGCCTCAAGCTCATTCATGACATGCACGCGGGCGGCGCAGTGAACAACCACCTCGATGCCTTCCAGGGCCGCTTGCCAATCAGTATCCGGGGCCAGGCCCACAACCTCGCACACTTGAGCACCCGCTACCGGCTGCGCCGGCAACTTCCGGTAGGCAGAGCGCAGCATGAAGGACGGGTCACCCAGCAGACGGGCCTGGACCGCCGCGCCAACAAAACCGCTGGCGCCTGTCAGAAGGATTCGCGTCATAGTGTGTTCAGGCTTTGTTCCAGACGGTGCGATTGATGTAGTCGGTATAACTCAGCACCACCCGGACAACCTGCAGGGAAACCGGGCCACCTTGATAATCCGGCACCAACGGCACCTTGCGTTCGTCGCGGGAATGCTGACTGGTGACCACGCGCACCGCGTCCATCACCGAATCACGCTTCAAGCCGCTCATGATCAGCGTACCTTCATCCATGCCTTCAGGGCGCTCATGGGCATTGCGCAACGTGACAGCCGGCAGGTTCAGCAACGAAGCCTCTTCGGTAATCGTACCGCTGTCGGACAGCACGCAGAATGCCGACATCTGCAGCTTGATGTAATCCAGCAGGCCGAACGGTTTGACAAAGCGGATCAACGGATGATCGAGCGATTCGCCCAAGGCCTCCAGGCGCTTGCGCGTGCGCGGGTGTGTTGAAACGATCAGCGGGAAGCCATAGTGATCGGCCAGGGCCCGCAGGGTGTCCAGCAAGTCCCGAAGATTATCCGGGGTGTCGACGTTCTCCTCGCGGTGAGCGCTGACAATAAAGAACTTGTCCTGCTCCAGGCCGCTGCGGGCCAGGACATCGGACTGCTCGATCTTGGGCATGTAGTAGTCGAGGACTTCCTGCATGTGCGAGCCGGTCTTGATGATGGTTTCAGGACGAATACCCTCGGCGATCAGGTAACGACGCGCATGTTCGGTCAGCACCATGTTGATATCGCTGAGGTGATCCAGCACCTTGCGGTTCAGCTCCTCAGGCACTCGCTGGTCGAAGCAGCGGTTCCCCGCCTCCATATGGAACACCGGGATCTTGCGGCGCTTGGCGGCGATCACCGCCAGGCAGGTATTGGTGTCACCGTACAGCAGCAACGCATCGGGTTTTTCCAGCTCGAAGATTTCATCGGACTTGGCAATGACTTCGGCGATGGTCTTGGCAGCGGTATCGCCGGCCGCACCGAGGAAATGATCCGGCTTGCGGATCTCCAGGTCATCGAAAAAGACCTGGTTGAGTTCGTAGTCGTAATTCTGCCCGGAGTGCACCAGCACGTGATTGACCTGGCGATCCAGCTCGGCGATGACCCGGCTCATCTTGATCAGTTCGGGACGCGTGCCGACCAGCGTCATGACCTTAAGCATCGAGTTGCTCCTTGATGTAGTCGAGCTTGAGCAACAGTTCCTTGATTCCCGGTACGTCCAGGCGAACGGTATTGTGCGAGGTGTAGTCGTCCAGCTCGGAAATACGCTGCTCACCCTCGACAAAGTATTTCTTGTAGTTCAGGTCACGGTTATCCGCCGGAATCCGATAGTAGCGCCCCATGTCCTCGGCCTTGGCCATTTCCTCACGGGAAACCAGCGACTCATAGAGTTTCTCACCGTGGCGAGTACCAATCACCTTGACCTCATTACGCTTGCCGAACAGTTGCTTGAGTGCTTCGGCCAGGTCGCCGACAGTGGAGGCTGGGGCTTTCTGGACAAACAGATCCCCCTGCTGGCCGTGTTCGAAAGCGTGGAGAACCAGATCGACCGAGTCTTCGAGAGACATGAGGAAACGAGTCATTTCCGGATCGGTGACCGTCAGCACTTGACCTGAGCGAAGTTGATCGACGAACAATGGAATCACCGACCCCCGCGAGGCCATGACGTTGCCATAACGAGTAGCGCAGATAACAGGCCCCTTGGCCGGGATCATGCGCGACTTTGCAACCATCAGCTTCTCGGCCATCGCCTTGGAAATACCCATGGCATTGATCGGGTAGACCGCCTTGTCGGTGCTCAGCACCACTACTCGCTGCACCCCGCTGGCGATGGCGGCATTCAGCACATTCTCGGTGCCCAGTACGTTGGTACGGACCGCTTCCATCGGGTAGAACTCGCAGGAGGGGACCTGCTTCAGGGCGGCGGCGTGGAAGATGTAATCCACACCGACCATCGCCTGGGACAGGCTGTCGTAATCGCGTACATCGCCGATGTAGAACTTGATCTTGTCATTGGCCAGCGCGATACGCATGTCTTCCTGCTTCTTCTCATCGCGACTGAAGATGCGAATCTCGCGCACAGCGGTATTGAGAAAACGCTTGAGGACCGTATGGCCGAAAGAACCGGTGCCGCCGGTGATCATCAATACCTTGTCGTCGAACATGTAAACCTTCCGTATTCGTTAGCGAGTGGCGTGCATCAGCTCGATGAGCCGCGGCCAAGTTGGAGCGATGTATCCAGTGGCCTGGGTGAAGCGTTCGCTGTTGAGCGATCGATCGATCACCAATGCCGCATCTGGATGGATCTCGATGGACTTGCCATATTGGCTGGCAATCAGGGTCAACAGATCCAGTTTGGCAATCGGCTCGGCCGCCACATGATACAGGCCATTGAGCTCCGGGTGCGGCAGGACGAAGTCTTTCATGACCCGAGCCAGCTCGGCGGTGGGCAAGCCGGAGAAAATGGCCTGGGAAAAACCTCGGACGCTGCGCTCCTGTGCCAGGAACCAGTCCACCAGCGAATAAGTCGAACCCAACTCGTGCCCGATGATCGAGGTTCGCAGGGTAATCACATTGGGCAGGTCATGTACTTCGCCGATGTACTTGGACTTCCCGTAGAGATCTTCAGCGTCGGACAGATCGCTTTCCCGGTAACCCCCTTTACGACCCGAGAACACGCAATCGGTACTGACGTGAATCAGACGCGCGCCACCCAGGGCACAAAGCCGAGCCAGGCGATGCGGCAACATGGCGTTGATCGGCAACGCCGTCAGCGGATCTTCGGCATCGGCCAGTTGTTTGATCAGTCCGATACAGTTGATCACCACGTCCGGACGAACCTTGGCCAGGGCCGCGGCAAGTGCATCCTGATCCAGTACATCCACCCCGATCAGAATGCGCTCATGAGCAGACGCAGGAAAATGCCTGAGTGCTGCCGAAGTGCGCAGCGTCCCCCACACATCGTGCTGAGAATCCTGGCTGAATGCTTTGAATACCGCATTACCGAGCATCCCGGTAATACCCAACACTAATATCTTCATGGTGCCACTCAGATCCAAACCTTGAATTAATCCAGCTCACTGCGTAGTGGGGTCATCGTCCTGATTTGACCAGGCCGCTCTACACACATCGGCACAAAACTGATATTTCCAGAAAAAAAACGTCTAGGGCGGCCATATTGTCCAGCAACAGACGAAAAATAGCACTTGCCGAAAGAGCACCGACAAACGAAACAGGCTACAGGCTCATTGAAACTGCAAGCGTGGAAACAGAGGCGATAGTCACCGACGAAGAAGACTCCTGGCAGACTGAACCGCGAGAGTCAGCCCTTCAGCAACTCCACCAAACGAGCGGTCTGTCGGCCCATTTCAAAATGCCGATCGAAATAATCACGCCCGGAACGCCCCATTGCATCTCTTTCAGCGTCATCAAGATCGTGCATCTTACGGATAGTGGCAACCAGTGGCAGTACCTGCTCTGCAGGAGAGGACAGACCGGCGCCAGCTTCCTCGACAATCCGCGCCCCCTCGCCGTTCAAGCAAGCAATGATAGGCCTTCCAGCAGCCAGGTAAGACTGGATCTTGCTTGGAATGGTCTGTGCAAAAATGCGCTCATCGTTGAGAGAAACCAACAACGCGGACGACCGTGCGAAGATGCCAGGCATCGCCTCGACAGGAAAACGGCCAGGTAAGACAAGGTTGTCCAGTCCGTGAGCCTGTTTCTGCTCCCTGAGCCAATCCAGCCTGCTACCACTGCCCACCAACACCAAACAGATATCTTTGTCATCACGTAGTTGCATTGCAGCCTGCAAGAGCGTACCCAGCGCCTGGGCAGTGCCGAGATTGCCAGCAAACACGACGCAAAAACGACTCTCCAGCACCGCAGATAACTCACAGGGAACGGGTACCGTGACCTTCGGCGTGTGAACATCCACAGAGTTGGGGTAATAGACGATCTTGTTCCTGGACGCGTAGCCAGCGACAGGTTCGATAAAGGCATGAGACTGGACCAGCAACTGGTCGCAAGCGGCATAAATCCCCCTGACCATCCAACCGACCCCCCTTAGCAGATGGCGGTTTTTTACGAACCCGGTTGCCGCCAGACTCTCAGGCCAAAGATCCTGCACCCACAGGGCAAGATGCGCCTTTTTCAACCATTTGAGCGCTATCGCGGGAATAGCCTGGGTGATAGGTGACGGGGCAAAAACCAGAATCGCATCGAACTCTCGCTTTCGTAGCAGCCAAGGAAAAAAAAGCAGCCCGGTAATAACAAATGAAAGATAGTTCAGAAGCATATTCATCGCGCCTCCCTCACCTCGCGGCCAGAGGGGTACTCTCAAGACATCGACAGTCTCCAGAAAGCGATCATGCTGACACCCCCATGCCCGAAACCCAGGGAATATCTTGCCATCCGGATAGTTTGGTTTTCCGGTAGCAACAACCACCTCGTGTCCCTGGGCAACAAGGGTGCGCACTATATCATTGATAATGAAGCTTTCAGGACTGAAATATTGAGAGAAAATTAATAGCTTCAAAAAATTCACATTTTATCTATTAAGTTGAAATGAGCCGTTGGACTTAAGGCTCATCTAGAACAAGCTCGCATTTTGGCAGTGACCACGCTCCCCCGGCAAGGCGTCACGTCTCAGCACGCATGGAGAAAGGCAAGAGCGCCGCAAGCCTGAACTGCGACTGAAATCGCCTCCCTCCCATGCACCAGAACCTCCGGAAAAACCACTACCGGAGACATTTCGCCCCATACTGCAACCGTAGACTCCCGCAAGGTATACAAAGGCCTCGACAGCGTAACATTGCCCCCCAGAACACGCAGCACATCTCGAAACCTGGCAGGCTTATGGGACACCTATCGCAAACCACCCTTGACGACGGAATCGATGAGGTCCGCATATTGAAGAGCTTGAGCCTGACGCGACAACCCTTGGGAAAATTCCGAAAAATTGTCTTCTTGACGAGTATAAAACTCCGCGCGATTTAGAGCTTGTAGGAAAAAATCCTCACTATCTCCAACAATATTCCCACCACCTGCACGATGTAGCAGGGAGCCCGCCAAGGTTTCCGGAGAAATATCCGCAAGTACAGGACGCCCGGAACCTATATACTCGAAAAGTTTAGTGGTCAATATACCTTGCGCACTCAAAGAAGCTTTAGACGAAGTCTCGGCAAATAGAAGGTAATCCGACTCGACAGTCAGTTGCAGCGAATCAATGTAAGGAACCGCCGAATTGAATTTGAAAGCAGGAATAATAGATGGATAATTTTTATCCAAAGCCTCCCGCACAAGATCCGAACCACCATAGTACTCAACACTGATGCTTTCAAATCGAGAAACATTCTCTTCTTTCAAACGAACAAGTGCCTTCATGAAATTATGCGGAATTCGACCAGGATAGACGAACCCCATATAGCGGATCCTCGTCTTCTCTGCCGGCCGAGAAACAATCCTCGTACGAGCAAGCTCAAGAACCTGATGATCATATCCATTCATGATTACCGAAACTTCAGGAGCCATTTCTTTATAGTAAGAGGCCATCGGCTCGGAAATAGTAACTACATGATCAGCATTACGAACCAACCATCGATCAATGCGACGCTCTAACCACTTGGCTATTTTCCCTCCCGGCATGCCATGGCATTCGCTAAACTGATCTCTATAATCCAGAATACAAGGAATATTAAATCGCTTCTTACAAAGAACGGCAGCCAGAAGCACCGACCATGGCGGCGAAGACCCTATGACCACATCCGCAGCAGCCAAAGCCCGGCATGCATGCTTGTCCAGCAGAGGGCTTATAAATGAAATGGCGAAAAACAATCTCGGGTCAGGAATTTGTCCAAAATAGCGCTGCACAAGGCTTTTGATCCGTGAGCGCCACGAATATTTTTCCACGGGCATGGGCACAGAGGAGATATCAGCCGAACTCGACAGCGAACGCCGGCCAAAACTATCGAGTTCAATAACATCGACACCACTCGGAAGAGCCTCTGTGAACTTACCATCAGCAGAAGTTTTCCTCGTAGTAACGACTGTAACCGCGTGACCTGCCGCTGCCAAATACTTTGAGATAGCCTCAACTCGTTTCGCACCTGCACTATTAACAGGTGGAAAATAATGTACAACAAAAACTATTTTCATCTACGGCAGCCATTCCTCAATAGGAAGCAGATTCTTTGATACCATCACTCTAATGACCCCTCTGAAGCCTTGTCAACGGATCATTTGACCACAGTATTTTCCAGCAGGCCCTGGACAATCTTGAGCGCAGAATGCCCATCACCATAGATGGCAATATTGAATTCCGAACCATTGCTCGCGCGTATGGCCTTATCGATCAGATCAGGATTTGCACCAGTAAGAGTATTGAACCCACCTTCAACCAGTTCAACCCACTCGGTTTCATCCCTCAATGTAACACAAGGCTTACCGTGGAAATAAGCCTCTTTTTGCACACCTCCGGAATCGGTAGCAATCAACCTGCAGTTCGCCTCCAGCCAGTTCATCTCGAGATAACCTACCGGTTCCACTACGTGAATATTTTCTGGAAGTTTTATATTCAACCGCTCGAGTTTATTACGAGTACGTGGATGCAAGGGCAAAATGATAGGACTGCCAGACCTCTCCAACCCGTCAATAATGCCCTGCATACGCTCGACAGAGTCTGTATTTTCAGCTCGATGAACAGTACAAAGCACAAAACTCTCGGCGAGGGAGAGTTCATCAAACCAATCCGGCTTACGTGAAAACCCATTATAATAATGAGTAGCATCACACATGACATCGCCTACAACGTGAATTTTACTGAGAGAAATTCCTTCTTCCTGCAAATTCTTTAGCGCGGTGGCCGTTGGCACAAACAAAATACTAGAAACATGATCTGTCAATACACGGTTGATTTCTTCCGGCATCCGTCGATTGAACGAACGGAGTCCAGCTTCAACGTGAGCCACCGGAATATGCAGCTTGGCAGCCGCCAATGCCCCCGCAAGCGTGCTATCGGTATCACCATATACCAAAACCCAATCCGGCCGGATCTTCAACATCAAGCCTTCGAGCTTTTCAAGCATCCGCCCCGTATTCTCGCCATGACTACCGCCACCAACACCAAGATTGTAATCCGGCCGGGGAATATTCAGCTCCTCAAAGAAAATCTCAGACATATTGGCATCGTAGTGCTGACCTGTATGCACGAGAACTTCTGTTATTTCCGCAGGAAACTCTGAAAAAGCACGAGAAACAACTGCAGCCTTAATAAATTGTGGACGCGCACCAACAATCGACAACACCTTCATGACAATCCGCCCTTAAAAAACATAAAACACGAAGAAACCCGTATAAAAATCATCTGAAGATCCAGCGTGTTACGACAAATCTGCAACACGCCCCCAGCTTCTTTACCTAAAATTCAAAAGCTGACATTTTACTCCAGACACCACAAAAAGTCACTTCACCTGAAAAAGTCTGACCTTTTCATCTGATGGAGTACTGCCAAAGTATTTGCATAGCGTCCACCCGGGATAATAGACAGGCGCTATAAAAACCGATGCATGCTGACATCACATAAATTCAAACCCTAAAAAAGCACACAAAAAAAAATCCAACAACATACTTATCGACATGACAATACCCCGATAAAGCCATACGGCGTTTAAACAGCGCGTTTAAAATTCAAGACGAAAGATCAAAGGGAGTCCCTTTTTTCGTTTTTTAGACCAATGAAGGCAGAAAGCAGAACCCCCCAAAGGAAGAAGGTCATGATCCCAGGGTAAGGCTGCCGCATCCCTACCTTCAGCATATTATCCGCAAGCAGCAGGAAAAGAACCACTCCCGTCAACCCGAACAACTGAGGAGAGGCACAGATCTTAAACATATTTCGTATCGAAAAATACACAGTAAACACGATCAAACAGAGCAGAGGCAAGATCGCCAGAAAGCCAAAATTATAAACGAAATCCATGTAATAGTTATGAGCACTGGGAAACTCCTTCCTATCCGGCGCCTCCACATGCCCTAACCAGAACGAACTAAAACTATCAAATATTCCAGACAGATAATATTGCCAGTATATCATTCGTTCTGTCCGATTATTAAGCCCATCCACAGGCGCTCTACCATCAAACAAATCATACCCCAGCTTCCCGGCAAGAAACTGAGGATTCACAAACAAAGCAACCCCCAGATAAACACTCAAGGCAACAATCAGAAATACGATAAATCCATGCCAACGATATTTTCGAAAAAACAGATTCCGAAGAAAATAAGCCAGCGCTCCTATTACCATCAAGCCACAAGCAAGCATTGAAACCGAAAATGAAACGTACCCTCCCATAATAGCCGACAATACGACCAAACCGCGCCGATAGACGCGCGCCTCCTCAGACAGAGAGAACAGTGCGATTATGAAGCCCCCCGCAAAAATCACTGGCACATACTGCAAGTGTTGGTAGATACCAAAAACGTAGACCGATGGTGAAAGGAATAAAAGCCCCTGGGTAATCGTAGACATAATCTCCAAAGGAACAACAATCAGCAATATCAAAAATAGTACCTTGGACATACGCAGAACAGCTTTCTTTCTTAGTCCGTATTGCTGCCCAAGCGCCAGCGCGAATACTGGAAGAATATATTGCACAAGCAAAACCAGCTTTGCCTGAACTACAGCACCATGGATTTTTGCCAAAAGCAGACTTGCAAACAACATTCCCAGAAAAAGAAAAAAAACTGTAATCAGCGCCAAACGTGCCCGCGAATACTCGCCAAATATGACAATACCCGCATAGCATGCCAAAACAGATACCGGAATAGGTAGCAACGTTAACTGTCCACCACTGGAGAAATATTCGCCCCCCTGATATATCCCTCCGGAAAGCTGAAAAAATAATGGAAAAAACAATAAGAACGCGACGCCCTGTAGCACCCACCGCTCAGTCAAACCTGAACTCTTGAAGTAAAAAAATCCCCCCCTCTCACTAAAGTAAAAAACCAACGACAGCATGGCACTCAGCAAATAAAGTATAGCCAACGAAGAGACACCGACACCATAATAAAGGAACGGTATACAACCGACCAACAGAATATTAGCCAAAAGATCGGAGCCAAAAACATCGCCCTTCGTCCTTCCCTGCAAAAGCCGTAGGCGAGTCTCCTGAGCTTTTACCATGACACCTCCCCCCATAAGCGAGAAGCCTACCGCATACCAAAACAGAAGATCCTTTCCCGCCCATAACAACATCCCCGGCCAGAGCAATGCAAACCCTACGACCAAAAGACCAACAACCAGTGAAAAACAAACTAATAAATTTACCAATCGCGATAATATTCGACTGGTATTTCTGGAGTGCTCCTGGCTATATGCCAGGGTCGGACCCAATGCTTGAGAAAACACCGCCCCAAGTATACCCCCAATAGCAAAGGCCGAAAAAAGATCCCCCGCAACCTGCCGACCTGCCAGCAGGACAATAAAAAGTCTGAAGACATAAACCGAAACGCCAATTACAGCAGTCGAACCAAAGTGCGGCAGTAAGAATTTCAAGCTTCGCTCTTTATAGAGAGGGCTCTTGAATGCCGCCGTAAACATGCTCGGACGAATGCACCAACAGAGTGGCGATACAGCCCATATGGCCAGGACCCAGTAGCCAATAGTCATTTCGAAAGAAAGACTTACCAGAACCAAAAGCCCGCAGAGCCCTTGAGTAACGAAGGAACGAAACGCCTGCTGGAAACGATTCTCGTACTCCTGCTCACAGAGAAATACCTCCGCCAGCCACTCACATGCACGACGTGCAACCAACAGCAGGACCATCAACCAGCCGGATGCCACCAAGCCAATGCTGAGCATAAAAGCCAGCGCACAGAGCGGGAGCAGGAGAAAACAGCGCAATCGTAATATATATGCGCTCTCTACCTGTTTATTTCCGCTCAGAATCAGACTACGGGCGTTTCCGGAAAATGAATAGAAAAGTGCCACTGTTGCGCCATGAACCACACCGAAATCCGCAGCCAGTTCAGGCTTGCCAAACAGACTCAGCCCGATCATCACTAACATTACGGCAAATGTGTTGACCATGAATGCGGCCGGAAAGATAAATAAATTCTTCATTGTGTTCTCACTCAAAATACCCATCCATGAGATATCGGCACCGGACATTTCGAAAGCATCAATCGAAATTCGGATCAATATTCTATTTTAAATAGACGCCACACACTGAAAAACTGTTTGTTATCAATATGTTAGCCAGAAACACGAGACAAAATTCATTTTTTGTCCCTCTTTAGCAAAGCCTCGATCACAAAATCTTAAAGCCCCTCCTAAAATAGCCTTATAACATCACATGATGATGTTCTTTTGACATTACAAAAAAAACGCTCAATCATGCCCCTCCCGAATTGTATATCGGACCGAAGCATGTGAGCGTTTTTTATCGAGCCGTCCTTTTACTCTGAAACAGATTTAAGTCCCTTCACTCCACCATCACGAAAGAAAGTGGCTGTGCCAGCGGCAAAAATTGACCCACCGCCACACCTGCCAGGAGAAAGGTTTCTTGCCAGTGATGATCAGTTCGAACTCACGCAACACTTCGGCCTGATCAAAAAATGGTAGTTTCAGATCAGCTCGCAACCAGTTCCGAATCGTATCAGCCATAGATGTCAACCAAACCTGCTCAGGAGTGGAGAAACCAATCTTGTCACGGCGATCCAAAATATCGTCCGGCACGATACCCCGCATCGCGGCACGAAACACCGATTTTGTCTCACCCTTGGGAGAGATCAGGTAAGACTCCGGCAACGAGAGCAGAAGATCCACCATATCCAAAGTAAGGAAAGGCACCCTGCTTTCAACAGAGAAACGCATGGAGTTGCGATCCCCCTGGCGTAGCAACGCAGGCAAGCCACGTCGCGTCAGCGAAAGCGCCAACTCGGCCATCACACGCCTGCCGGACGCCGTCACATCGGAGCGCTGTAGTGGATAACGCTGGATGATATTCCGCTCGGCAAGCGGCTCCCGCTTGATCCAGGCAGGTAGCGCACTCATGCCATTCAACGAGCGCAATGCCTGATTCAGTGCCCCCTGGGTCATTTCAGCCACACATCGTTTGGCGCCTCCCATCCGGCTACGCCCAGGCCACTTGGACCATTCATCAAGGAAACTCCAGGCCTCGGACAAACGCCCCTTTTCAATCAGACTTCGTAGACGCTGCCCGGGATACCCGCTGTAACCGGCCAGCATCTCATCGGCCCCCTGACCATCCAGAGTAACCGTAACCCCCTGTTCCTTGGCCAACTGAAACACCCGGTACTGAGCATAAATGCTCGTACTACCGAAAGGCTCTCCTTGTGCCAGGATCATGGAGTCCAGATCCCGAGCCAGTTCATCAGCGCTAACGACCATTTTATGGGCAGTGGCACCGACATGGTCATTGACTCGATCAACCCACATCTCTTCACTTACATCACTGCCCCGAGCGATATAGCTGAACGTATTGATCGGCAAGTCAGGCTCAACCTGACGCATGGCGCATACGACAGCAGATGAATCAATCCCCCCTGACAGCGCAGCTCCAAGCGGCACGTCACTACGCAGGTGCAAACGAATATTCTGCAGAAAGCGTTCCCTGACGAGCTCCGTGGCCTCGGGAAAACTCAGATCCAGACGCTCCGTAATGGAGGGTACCCACCAACGCTGCGGGATGCTGATCGAGCCTGTCCCAAGATCGACGGACATCAGATGTCCAGGTAGGAGATTCGAAACCCCCTCGAAAAAAGTCCCCGGACCGCTGTCATAATCGCCGTGGATCAGGTAGTCATAGGAACGCTGCCAATCCAGTGTCACTGCTTCCCGCTTCAGCGCCTTGATCGCCGCAACCTCCGAAGCGAACAAGAATGCCCCCTGCTCCTGGGTGTAGAAGAAGGGCTTGATGCCAAAGGCATCACGCACAGCGGTCAAGGTCGCAGTACTCCGGTCGAGCACCACAAATGCGAACATGCCAGTCAACCGTGGCAGGCAGGCCCTGCCCCACTGTCGCCATGCGATCAGCAATACTTCGGTGTCAGATTCGGAAACAAAGTCGTGTCCGAGTGATCGGAGTTCCTCACGCAGTTCCCGATAGTTGTATATCTCGCCGTTGAAAACAATCGACAGCGCCCCATCAGCCGTATGCATCGGCTGGTGTCCTGCCGATGACAGATCGATGATCGACAAGCGTGTATGTCCCAGGCCGGCGACGGCGCCCGCGATATCAAACAGTTCGTACCCCTGGTCATTCGGGCCCCGTAGACGCATCGCGCCAAGTGCCCCTGCCAGACTGGCATCCACCAAGGATGACCTAGCTGGCCACCATCCCCCTGCAATACCGCACATGACTATCCAATCTCCAGAAACAAGGCCAGGCCCGCCGAATCACACATTAGACTACCGACCAATACGCCGCCGAATCTGAGTCAGCAGCGCACGAATATCCGCAAGTGGCAGTAGACCACCCGCTACTACAACGATTGACAGAGCTACCAACAGCAGTGCTTTCAACACCAGGGTCAAAGGCAAGTAAAGATCCAGTCGATCCAGCTGCGCGTTCACCAACGCACAGACAATGAAGGCTGCGACGCCTAGCAAACAGGCACGCCAGTTATAAGGAATCCGATAGAGGCGCTGGCTGATCAATAACCAGGCCAGGAAAAAGACCATCGCCGCCAGGAGTGTTGCCAGTGCGGCACCAAACACGCCCCACGATGGAACCAACAACCAGTTACCGACAGCACTAACCGTCGCAGATAGCAACGTGACCCAAAGTTGCCAGATAGTTTTCTTACGGATGGCAATACCTGGTGCGAAGATATACATCTGCGACAAAAGCAGAGCAGGTGCCAGAAAGACAACCAATGACGCGCCCGCGAAGTATCCCGCTGTCGCGAAAACAGCCAGGAGCTCACGAGCAAACACGGCAAGAAACAAGCAACCAGCCAGCGCCACGGCCGCAAACCAACCAAATAGACGGGCAATCTGGGCTGGAGTTTCCGGCTCTCGATAATGCTGGTAGACCAGCGGCGTCAGTGCCGCCTGAATACCGAGAATCAACAACGCTGAAAGACCTGCGATACGACTCCCTATGCCGAACAAGCCCACATCTTCCAGCGAGCCAAAATGGACCAGTGCCACACGATTTATGTATAGGCTGACAAACACGGCCAGTCCTGCCGGGACCAATGGTACCGAGAACTTCAGCATCGCCAGCAACTTGTGGACATCAAAGGAAAAGCCGAAGGTCGTGCGCAAAAGCCAGAGGCTGATCAGTGCCGAACACAAAGCGGCTAACAACTGACCAAGCATCACCCCTTCCAGTCCCTTACCAAGCAATAGGCAGAAGACCATGGCAAAGCCGAGCGTCATCAATGCGTAGCAGAAACTGACCACTGCATAGGCCTTGCTGCGCAGTTCCCAGCGAAACTGGTTGAGTAACAGGTAATAAATGCCATTGATAGCGATGAAACCCAAACCTAGACGAAAAACACCGAGGTAGGCCTCATTACCGAGAAGCAACAGATTCAATTGTGATGACGCCAGCATGCTAGCCAGGAAAAATGCGCCATACATGCTCAAGGTGAACCAGAAGGTGGTGCTGGCAAGTTCACGTCGCTCTGCCTGTTTTTCAGTATCACCCCAATAACGCGCCAGTCCCTGCGACACCTCCAGTGCAACGGAGAGGTTCACAAGGGCACCAAAGGTGACAAGCAAGTCGAAAGCACCGTAATCGCCAGTCGAGAGCACTCGGGTATAAAGCGGCAATAAAAAAATAGCCAGCCCCTTGGACAAAACCGAGGCCAAGCCATAAATCAGACTGTCCCGCAAAATAGCCTTAAGCATTAAGGGCCGGTTCCTCGCCAGAGGCCAGGTCGAGTAACGCCCGCTCCAGAGCCGGCTTGTCCTCAACCCCCAAGGCTTCAGTACCACAGTGTTCAACCAAGCCTTTTACGAGAAAACGTATATGGGAGATATGGGCACCACAACCACCGATATAATCGATCCTCGCAGGATCAAACCACCATTCGACGCGTGGAGTCCCATCAAGAAGGTCAAGATAACGCCTGGCAACTGCTGCACATGACCAGTGTTCCTGTACGAAACTCTGTGCTTGTTGTCCCAACGCTACCCGCAACTCCACATCGCAAACCAACCTCTCAATTGCAGATTCCAGGTCCCCCGGGAGCACATATACACTTATCGGCATATCTTCGGTACGGATATAACGGGAAACACTGTGTGCCATATAGCCAGAGACGACACAAGGCTTTCCGAAACGAGCCGCCTCAGAGCCAAAAACCGCGAGCGGAATATCTGAATAGAGCTGATCAACAACAAAGTCACAATTCACCAGTTGCTTTAACACCTCCTGATTGCTGACACCATGAAGCTTGATGAACTCAATAGGATAGCCTCGGGCAATCAGTCCATCAATAACCTCACATATCCTCTGACTTCCCTTGGCCACAGGGCTTGATGGGCTGTGCACAATCCTTACCTTTGGTGCCCCCCCCTCCCCGCCCTCAACTACATTGGGGACGTCAAAAGCAGCAGGAACCCCCATGGAAAACCAATTAATAAAAGGTCGCCCATGGAAATGGGCGCTACTCGGCGAACTAACAATGTAATCAGCGTAACGCTCAAACATTGCGATACGTTTTTTCTGCCTCTTTACAAGTCCCGCCATTTTATAAAAACCTGGCCTATCTAGTACTTTTGACGAGACAAAACCATCCATATACGGAGGACGAAAATCACTACCAACATTAATAAAAACAATCTTCCGCCCAAAAGCTCTGAGTAAAAATAACTCAAAATTCGAGTCAGTAAGCGTACGGCCATAGAGAAAAAAATAAGCGTCGTAAAGAAAAATGGACCGAAAAAAAATCAGCCAACTCCATGCCTTATGCAGAAATACGTAGAATATCTTTCTTAGTAACTGCTTTCTCGTTGTAGAGGCACGGCGCGCACCAATCATTTGCCAAATGCGTGTTAACCATGAATCACGCGCCCCTCCATAGGAGAACATGTGCCGACTCTCCAATACAATATCTGCCGTCACACCGTTTTCCGCAAACCCCTTGGCCAATCCCTTGGCAATACCGGCAATCTCTACCGGCCCTATCAAAATTCTCACACCCCACCCGAGATGAGACTTGAGCAAGAGAACATCGAAATCACCTTTTGCGAATTAGTTTAGCCGGCACACCGGCAACGATAGAGTACTCTGGAAAGCTTTTGGTCAGGACGGCACCCGCTCCCACCTTACTTCCCTTACTCACTGTCACGCCATTCATGATGATGGCGCCAATACCGACATTCACATCTTCTTCAATGATAATTTTTGCAAAACTCAAGCTCTGAAACATAATAGGCACATCACGCCCGATATCTTCATGATAGGCCGCATGGATTTTTACACCGGGCCCAATGCCGACGCAATCACCGATTTCTATGCCACCAGCACCATGAATAAAACAACCCTGCCCAATCCAAACATTATTCCCTATAATGATTCTATCCTTGTAATACCCCTTCAGAATCGTATCATGACCGATATATACATTATCTCCGAGCTCAATATTTTCCGGATGAAAAACGCGAACACCATCCTCAATAATTACATTATTCCCAACACGCGCAAACTTGCTCAGATCAGGAGTGCCGGGTCCTTCGGATCGATATGCTTTCATTGATCACCTTGCATACTTTCGATTAATCGACGCAGTCCGAGATCTAGAGAGACCGAACTCCGCCCGTTACAATACATGCTGGATTTAGCCCCTTCCGTCTCACGAAAGACTGGATCAACACCTAGAATCCGCCCAATCAGCAGCGCAACATCCCGGATACTAACAATCTCACTTCCACCAAGCAGATGGACACCCTCTACACTTCCGAGCGTCAAAGCCAATAGTTCATCACAAAGATCATCGATGTGGAGTGGATTAATAAGTGGGCACGAGGAATGGATGGAGATATCAATGGGCTCGCGGTTCAGCACACGACCGACTAATCGTGGCATCAGGCGTTCTTGTGCCTGACCTTCACCATAGGGGTAATATAAACGAGCAACTGCGGATGCCCCTCGATAATGCAAACGAACGACCTCATCCGCGAGGAACTTGCTCAAGGCATAATCACCAACCGGAGCCGCCGGGCTATCGAACAATGCCGGGGAGTCCATATAACCATATACGGCCCCACTGGACAAATGCAACAAATAGGGAGGTTTCGCTCGCTCATTTAACTCAGTACAAAGGTTGATAACACCCTGCACGTTTACGGAAAATAGCTTTTCTTTATCCGTACCAACATAAGCGGCGCAATTAACTATTGCATCATGATCTTCGAGACATGCAAGCGATTCTAGTTTAACAAGGTCAATATCACTGCGCCCGTAGGCACGGACCCGGAACCCCTCGGTAGTAAGTCTCGAGGCCAAGTTTCTACCGACAAACCCATTGGCCCCTACGATTCCAACATTCACATTAAGTACCTGAAAAAATGGATAGTCGTAATCTTCCTCTAAGCCATTCAAGCTACTCGACAACACCAACCATATCAATCAGCGCTCTCAAGCCCAGAAACTAGCGCACCACTCTAAAACCAGCCCTGGCTTGAAAAGCGCTTCAAAGACGAAGGAGATCAAATCATAATTTTGCAGTACTGATCACTCCCCCTTAGGGATTCGCTGCTTGTACCAAGCAAGAGTATCCGCCAACCCTTTATCAAAGGGAGTAAGAGAATACTGGATCAGTGCCTTGACCTTTTCATTGCTGGCGTTATGGCAGAGTACATCTGAATGGCGGGCCGGCTTTCGCAGGATTTCACCACTATAATCGAACGATTCGCAGATACGCTCAATCAATTCTGAGATCGAAATCTGATTATCCGTAGAGATATTAACCGTCTCGCCCGATGGCTGAACTGAATAGAGCTTCACAACCGCATCTACAGTATCTTGCACATAAATAAAGTCACGACTCTGGCTACCTTCACCATGAATCTCTGGTGTACCACCGGTCAATAGGCGCATCGCGGTGATCGGTATCACGCCTGCGAGCATGCCCTTATAATTCTGCCGAGGCCCGTAGTTATTGAATGGCCGAACGATAAAGGCATCCAGTCCGAACATACGCACATAACTTTCCACTGCCAGATCCGCAGCAGCTTTGCCAGCAGCATAAGTAGTTGTCGGGTTACGCGGATGAGCCTCATCCATTGGCTCATATACGGCAGAGCCATAGACTTCCGAAGTTGAGAAATGACAGAGCGTCTTGAACAAGCCACGGCGCTGTAGCTCTAAAAGATTGAGCGTGACACGCACATTGGTATCGAAAGCGTTGGCTGGATTCAGGAAGGAGTAGTTCAACGCTTTGGTCGCGCAGTTGAATACGATATCGATCGAATGATCGGAAAAAATGTACTCAAGGCTGGTGTTGAGCTCCGCATCGTCGCGATAGAAAGTGACTTTGCCGGTCACTATCGCCTCCTTCAGGTTATCCTCGGAACCAACGAACAGATTGTCGATCACAACAACATGAGCAGCTCCTTCAAGCAATAGTTTGTCCACCAGATGACTGCCAATAAAACCAGCACCACCAGTGACAAGAATCGTCTTGCCCTGCAAATTATCACGCATCGTCATACCTGCACCGCCGCTTGAATCACCGCACAAATCTTCATAGCCTCAACCCCGGCATCGACCCCCGGCACATTCACCAAAGACGCTTGCCGGCAACTGGCCACGAAAGCCTGCAATTCAGACAGCAGAGCCTCCTGAGGAGGAACCGCAACCGCCTCTTGAATCGCCGAGATAGTGTAGGGCAATACATCGCCCTGCTTGGTCTCCGACTGGCGATTGATGATGATCTCCTTACGCAACAGATCGCAATCAACGAACATATCCGTACAGGTGGCTTCAATCTGTCGCTTTTTCTTGTCGGTCACGCGGCTTGCTTGGATTCTCGAAAACTGACCATTTTCATGAGTAATCAATGCAGAAGCAAAATCGATCATACTGCCGTGGGCGAATCCGTGGGCTACCACCGATTTTGCCGGGCCGTTAAGGAAAAGCGCCAAATCAATGTCGTGGATCATCAGGTCCGTGACGACATCAACATCGGTAATACGCGAGCTCACCTTGTTGGTGCGGGTGAAATCGACACTGATGACCTGCTCACTCTTCTCCAGCACCACCTTCAGCGCTTGTACTGCCGGATTGAAACGCTCGATGAAACCGACCTGGATATTCAGTCCCTTCTCCTTGGCGAAAGTCGCAATATCACGACACTCATCCAAGGTAGCGGCAAGCGGCTTTTCAACGAAAATGTTCTTCACTTGACTGGCCGCCAGGCGAATGTAATCCGCATGGGTCACGGTCGGTGTGCAAATCACTACCGCATCGACATTCGCAAGCAGTGGAGTCGGATCGATTACTCCGGGCACACTGTGCACTGCACCTGCACGAGCGGCTACAGCCGCATCGGCATCAGAGACGAAAGCCAGCTCCACACCCTTGAGCATAGACAGCACTCGCAAGTGATTACGGCCCATATTCCCAAGACCGATCAGGCCTACCTTGAGCACTTCTTCACGCATATCTCAAACTTCTCCGGAAACGCGATTGCCTTCTTTGTCGATCTTGGCGACCGCGCGAGCGGGATTACCCATGACCAAGGTGTAGGGTGGAATATCCTTGGTAACAACACTACCAGCTGCGACCATGGCGTACTCACCGATGGTGACACCGCAGACAATAGTCGCGTTGGCGCCGATGCTGGCACCATTTTGTACAAAGGTAGGAGTGATGGACCAGTCGGTATTGAAAGCGCGTGGCACTTTGTCGTTGGTGAAACAAGCGTTGGGACCAACGAAAACATCATCACCGATCTCAACACCACAATAGACCGAAACGCTGTTTTGGATCTTGCAACGATTTCCTATCTTTACGGCGTGATCGACATAAACGTCCTTGGACAGAATGCAGCTCTCGCCTATCACTACTTCCTCACGGATCTGGACATTGATCCAGACCTTGGTGCCTTTACCAATGCTGGCCTTGTCCGAGACGTTCGCCGTCGGATGGATGTAGACATCATTTGCCACGGGAACCTCCGGACAGCGCTGTACCAACCACAGACACTACGCTCTGCAACTCTTCGCCAGTCATGTAAGGGAACAGTGGCAGATTGAGTACAGAAGCGCACAGTTGCTCACCGACTTTGCCACCGAAGTGCCCCTTGATATAAGCAGCAGCTCCCGGCTGACCAGACATGACACCTGGGTAGATATTCGCAAAGCCGATCTGCGCAGTCTTGAGGGCGGACTCCAATGCGTTCTTGGTATCCACATCACGCACCAGGCAGACGTTGCAGTAACCATTCTCTTTGTAAGACGCAGGAGCGGACATCAACTCGATGCCTGTCGAAGACAGCGCGTCTTTGTAGAACGCAACCGATTCGCGACGCGATGCAATACGTTGCTCGATATGATCGAGGGAAAGGTTGAGGAAAGCCGCCTGCAACGAGTCCAGGCGCGAGTTCCAGCCCACGTCGCCATAACCATAATGAGCGGTACGCCCATGATTGCCGAGACGCCGAACCTTGTCGGCCAGGGCCGCGTCATCAGTAAACACCGCG
Source organism: Pseudomonas sp. Mn2068 (assembly GCF_049319725.1). NCBI lineage: Bacteria > Pseudomonadati > Pseudomonadota > Gammaproteobacteria > Pseudomonadales > Pseudomonadaceae > Pseudomonas > Pseudomonas sp. Mn2068. Next base: position 326,297 of record NZ_JBMOUG010000004.1, read on the forward strand.
CCGCCGTCACCAGCCCCCCCCAACACCTTGGCAGGATAGAATGATGTAGTGGAAATGAGCGCGCCCTTGCAGATCGGCTCGCCACGGAACTCGGCGCCATACGACTGGGCGCCATCCTCGATCAGGGCCACGGAGTGTTTCTTGCACAGATCACGCAAATCCTGCAGGCGAGCACTGCCCCAACCATACAGGTGAGCGATGATAGCGGCCTTGGGTGACGCCTCGCGAATAGCCTGCTCGAATGCCGCAAAGCTGACCCCGCCATCGGTGATGTCGGCATCAATCGTGATGGGCCTGGCACCTACGTTGACGACCGCTTCGAAGGTTGCCCAAAAGGTCACGTTCGGAACCAGCACCACATCCCCTTCGCCGACACCTACTGCGCGCAGGGCCAGCTGAAGGGCGTCGGTGCCATTTGCACAGCTCACGGCATGGGCCACCTGCAGTTCCGCTTGTAACCGTGACTCAAGGGCAACAACTTCGGCACCGCCAATGAACTGTGCGTTGATCGTCATTGCATGGAACTTTTCCATCAATGCCGCGTGGAAACCAGGCTCCAAGCGCTTGAGATCAATGAAGGGAACGTTAATTTTCAATCTCCTTGACTGAGATAACCTTAAAAAATGACCGCCACTTTATCAGTAACCCGAGTCAATCTCATAACTAGTGTTCGACCCCTCCAGGATCACCTGACAGCACTATCAACCTACCCAATAGAAGCGAGCCGCAACCAAATGCCAGCGCCTTGCGACTCATGCGCTCTGACTTTCGCTCAAGGCATGAACAATGGACAGCAGCGATGAATCATCAATATACGGATGCATCGGCAAGCTCATCACTCTGGAGGCGGCAGCATCACCTATGGGCAGCTCGGCTATTTCGTCCCTGACTGCCGGCTGACGATTGAGAGGAATCGGATAATGCACGGCGGTAGGCACACCGAGCGCCTTGAGGTGCTCCTGAACCCGATCGCGCGCGCTCACCTGCACTGTAAACTGGGCCCAGGCACTGATATTGCCAGCCTCAATGTAGGGCGCGGCAATGCCGGCCTCATCGAGCAGGATGCTGTAGCGCTCGGCGATCCGCTGACGCAGCATCAACTCTTCGTCAAAGATTTCCAGCTTGGGCAACAGAATGGCGGCCTGAAGCGTATCCAGGCGGCTGTTCACCCCTACACGCACGTGGTGATAACGGCGATCCTGGCCATGCCGGGCGATCTGCCGCATGACAACAGCCAGTTGCTCATCATTGGTAAATATCGCCCCACCATCACCGTAGCAACCCAGCGGCTTGCTCGGGAAAAAACTGGTACAGGCAATCGTTGTCAGATTGCAGGAACGACGCCCCTTGTAGGTTGCACCAAAGCTCTGCGCCGCATCCTCGATCACTGGAATGCCATATTTGGCAGCGATAGCATTGATCGCATCAAAATCCGCACATTGCCCATACAGGGAAACCGGAATGATGGCTTTGGTACGCGGCGTTATCGCCGCTTCCAGCAAAAGCGGGTCAAGGTTGTAGGTGCGCGGATCGACATCAACATATATTGGCTTGGCCCCCAGCAGGGCAACAGTTTCCGCGGTAGCGATATAGGTGAAACCCGGTGTGATCACTTCATCACCCGGCCCTATGCCCAGAGCCATTTGGGCGATCTGCAAGGCATCGGTACCATTGGCGCAGGTGATGCAGTACTTGGCTCCGACAAAAGCGGCGAGCCGCTCCTCCAGTTCCGCCACTTCCGGCCCGAGGATGTATTGCCCATGGGCCAGGACACGCTGGATGCCAGCATCGATCCTGTCCTTGATTCTGGCCTGCTGTATCTTGAGGTCAATAAACTCGATCACTGCCCGGACTCCTTGACAAGCGTTTTCCCGCTCAACACATAACGCGCACCACTGTGCTCGCAGACAGCGATCCCATTGCCTTCCAGGGGTAAGTCCAACTGTTCGCCAAACTCACTCATCCAGCCGATCTGCCGAGCCGGCACCCCCACCATCAAGGCGTAGGCCGGCACGGACTTGTTGATCACGGCCCCGGCGCCGACAAAAGCATATTCACCAATAGTGACACCACACACGATGGTGCAGTTGGCCCCCAGGGTGACCCCCTTCCTGACCAGGGTATCGCGGTACTCGCTCTTGCGTTCGATCAACGAGCGCGGGTTATAGACATTGGTAAACACCATGCTCGGCCCACAGAACACACCTTCTTCCAGGGTCACGTTGTCGTAGACCGAAACGTTGTTCTGGATCTTGCAGTTATCTCCGATGACCACCTTGTTGCCCACGAAGACGTTCTGCCCAAGGGACACCCCCCTGCCGATACGCGCGCCACCGCAGACATGCACGAAGTGCCAAACCCGCGAACCATCGCCAATCTGCGCACCCTCATCGACAATGGCTGAAGGATGAACCTGATAATTCATGCCCGCCTCAGCGATTCAAGATTGCAAGGAAAGGGTGGCCCTCTCCGTTCTGCGGCGCAACGATGGCAGACGAGCGAATGGTGTTCACCGTCTCCACGCAGTGACGCGCGTCTTCAATACCATAACCACGACCGGCAAGAATTTCCCGGTAGCTGGTGGTATGCAGGTCGGTAAAGCCCTCGGAGAACTCCATCTCCTCACCATCGACCGTGATGGATCGATACGTTGATTTCTGCCCCTTGACCGAGTCCGGCAAATCCTGGGCATCGATCGACAGGAACCAGCGCACACGCGCTTTTTCGTACTCCAGGTAGCCCGCAGCCTTGTAGTCATTGGCGAAGTGCACAACGTTACGCTGCAGTTTGCCGAAGATGAAATGCAGCATGTCGTAGAAGTGCACACCGATGTTGGTTGCGACCCCATAGGACTTGCGCGGATCGCCCTTCCAGCTCTCCATGTACCACTTGCCGCGCGAGGTGATGTAGGTAAGTTCCACATCGTATTTGCCGTCGCGGGCCTCTCCCGCCACCTTCTCCTTGAGATCGAGAATGGCCTGGTGATGACGCAGTTGCAGGATGTTGTACACACGCTTGCCTGTCTCGCGCTCGACCAGGGCAAGCTCATCCAGTATTTCAGGAGTGGGTACCAGCGGCTTCTCGCAAATCACATCGCAGCCAAGGCGCAAGCCGGCTGCAATATGCGCATGGTGCAGATAGTTTGGCGAACAGATCGACACGTAGTCCAAGGCAGTACCCGGATTACGCTTGAGCTGCCAGGCGTGCTCGATGAAACGCTCGAACTCGGTAAAGAACTCGCTCTGTGGCGACAGGCTGTCAATGATCCCCACGGAATCATTGATGTCATAGGCCGACACCAACTCGTTGGCCGTGTCTTTGATTGCGCGCATGTGCCTTGGAGCGATGTAACCGGCGGCGCCGATAAGGGCGAAACGTTTCAAGAGGAACACTCCAGCAATCAGGCTTTGATGATATGAGCTTCAGGGACACGGTACTTGCCGCGACTATCGATCACCAGGCGTGCATGCTGGCGAATCAGCTCATAGTCGAATTTATCGTGATCAGTGGCCAGGACAACGGCATCGAAACTGGCAAGGTTTTCAACTGTCAGCGCTTCACTGGACAGGTCGAAGTGGTGCTCACGCATCTTGGGGAAAACCGGGACATGTGGATCGCTATAAGCCACCACACACCCCTTGGCCTCAAGCAGTTCCATGATTTCAACGGAAGGCGACTCGCGCATATCGTCCACGTTTTTCTTGTAGGCAATACCGAGTACCAGCACCTTGCTGCCCTTAAGGGCCTTGCTGCTGTTGTTGAGACCATCCATCAGTTTACCGACCACATACTCGGGCATGGCCTGGTTGACCTCGCCGGAGAGCTCGATGAAGCGCGTGTGCAAGCCGTACTCACGAGCCTTCCAGGTCAGGTAAAACGGATCAATCGGGATGCAATGCCCACCCAGGCCCGGGCCAGGGTAATACGGAGTGAAGCCGAAAGGCTTGGTAGCAGCCGCGTCGACCACCTCAAAGATATCGATCCCCATTCGATCGGCGACCACTTTCATCTCGTTGACCAGGCCGATATTCACCGCACGGTGGATATTTTCAAGCAGCTTGGTCATCTCCGCGGCCTTGGTGGAACTGACGGAGACCACGCGATCAATCGCCTGCTCGTACAAGGCAACCCCCACCTCCAGGCAGGCTGGGGTATGTCCACCGATCACCTTGGGAATGGTGCGAGTCTCAAAGTCCGGATTGCCTGGATCTTCACGCTCGGGCGAATAGACCAGGAAAATGTTCTCACCGACTTTCAACCCGCCTTCCTCGACGCGCGGAAGCAGCTCTTCTTCCGTAGTCCCCGGATAAGTGGTGCTTTCCAGAGAGACGACCTGCCCCTCGCGCAAATAGGGTTTTATGGCTTCGGTGGTGTTGATCACGAAGCTCATGTCCGGTTCACGGTACTTGTTCAGAGGGGTTGGCACACACAGAATCAATGCATCACATTCGCTGGCCCGCTGAAAATCAGTGGTGGCCTCGAAACCGCTTTGACGAGCAGCGTGTATTTTTTCCGCGGGAATATGCTCGATATAGCTTTGCCCAGCATTCAGGCGAGAGACCTTGGCTTCATCGATATCGATGCCCAGCACACGAAACCCGATAGCGTTGTAACGCAACATCAGCGGCAGACCGACATAACCTAGCCCGACGATACCAATTAGAGCTTCTCTGCTTTTGAACTTGCCAACACTCGCGTGCTTGATGCCCGACATCAGGTAAAACTCCCATTCAACTCTTGAACGATTCAAACTTCAACTAACCGGGGTTCATCACCTGTTGCTGATGTTTTCCTTCGCATATCCGTCCTGCATTTTCCTGGCCACGCTCACGCCGTGCCTGCCACACATCGCATCAACCCCCCGGAGGCCATTTCTGCATACAAACGACAAACCAACAAGCTCATCCTGGCAGCCCCGATACGAATAGCCGTCTGCACTGAAAACGCCAGCCTGCGGGCCATGGCACCATGGCGGCCCAGGATGACACCCCTTAAGGCCCATAATCAAAAAACTAAATTATGCCATTTATCTGCCCGCATGGCTTTAAGGTAATTGCCGGCCCAACCACTCGATGAGAACCGCAGACTGAAGCGCAGCCCTCCGCCCTTCAACACCCGAGGCTCTACAAGGACCAGAACAAAAGGCAGCATGAGCGCGGCGAGAATCCCCCTCCCCCCGGCCCATTCCTTGAATTCGACCGCAAAAAAAAAGCACCCTTGCGGGTGCTTTTTTTCTGAATATGGTCGGGGTAAGGGGATTCGAACTCCTGACATCCTGCTCCCAAAGCAGGCGCGCTACCGGACTGCGCTATACCCCGGTAAAAAAAAGGCACCTTTTAGTTTTGAAATTAAAAGGCGCCTTCTTCGATCAGCGCTTTTGGCCTCTGATCTTAAGATTCGATTCCAGCGCTAACTGGTTTCAAAAATGGTGGGTCGTGTGGGATTCGAACCTACGACCAATTGGTTAAAAGCCAACTGCTCTACCAACTGAGCTAACGACCCAAAAATGGTCGGGGTAAGGGGATTCGAACTCCTGACATCCTGCTCCCAAAGCAGGCGCGCTACCGGACTGCGCTATACCCCGGTTTGAAATTGGCTCCGTGACCAGGACTCGAACCTGGGACCCAATGATTAACAGTCATTTGCTCTACCGACTGAGCTATCACGGAACTACATATTTCAAGTTACAACTCTTACATCCAACGCTCACTCCCATCGCTGGAAGCTTACTCTTCGACTCGTTCGCATCGCTGCGTTCGCGTGTCTGAGGCGCGCTATTCTACAACCTTAAACCACCCTGTCAACCCCCTAAATTGCTTTCAAGACAATGATTTGCAATCTTTTTTCAGGAATTCCCCTGGGGAGGGAAATCCGGGGTGACCGTACTGCGGGGCGCACTTTACAAGCCTTTTTCTTTGAGTTCAACGCCCTACCGAAAAAAAGCTTTCCGAAATCCTGTGGGAGCCCGCTTGCCGGCGATAGGGCCTATGAGCCCTGCATCGTCCTTGCGCACGCCATCGCCGGCAAGCCAGTTCCTACAAGTGATCGCGGACCTCAGGCAAAGACGATCTCATCGTTTTCCACCGTGCCCGTAACGCTCGCCCCGGGGACAAAGCGCCCCGACAGGATCAACTGTGCCAACGGGTTCTCGATCCAGCGCTGGATGGCCCGCTTGAGCGGCCGCGCACCATAGACCGGGTCGTAACCGACGGCGATCAGCTTGTCCATGGCCTCGGCGCTCAACTCCAGCTTCAGCTCGCGCTCGGCCAGGCGTCCACGCAGGCGGCCCAACTGGATCTCGGTGATACCGGCGATCTGATCCCGCGCCAACGGCTCGAAGATCACCACTTCGTCGACCCGGTTGATGAACTCCGGCCGGAAATGACTACCCAGCGCATCCATCACCGCTGCCCGCTGCGCCTCACGATCGCCCACCAGCTCCTGGATCTGTACCGAGCCCAGGTTGGAAGTCATCACGATGACCGTGTTGCGGAAATCCACGGTACGACCATGGCTGTCCGTCAGGCGACCGTCTTCCAGCACCTGCAGCAAAATGTTGAACACATCGGGATGGGCCTTCTCGACCTCGTCCAGCAGGATGACGGAGTAAGGCTTGCGGCGTACCGCCTCGGTCAGGTAACCGCCCTCTTCATAGCCCACATAGCCCGGTGGCGCACCGATCAGGCGAGCCACGGAGTGTTTCTCCATGAACTCGGACATATCGATCCGCACCATCGCCTCTTCGGTGTCGAACAGGAATTCGGCCAGGGCTTTGCACAGCTCGGTCTTGCCCACGCCGGTCGGGCCGAGGAACATGAACGAGCCGCTCGGCCGGTTCGGGTCGGACAACCCGGCACGGGAACGCCGTACCGCATTGGCGACAGCCACTACCGCTTCCTCCTGACCGATAACGCGCTGGTGCAGCAGGCTTTCCATCTTCAGCAGCTTGTCGCGCTCGCCTTCGAGCATCTTCGACACCGGAATACCGGTCCACTTGGAAACGACCTCGGCAATTTCTTCCTCGGTCACCTTGCTGCGCAGCAACTGGTTTTCGCTCTGGCCATGCTGGTCGACCATCTGCAGGCTGCGCTCGAGGTCCGGGATCACCCCGTACTGAAGTTCGGCCATGCGATTGAGGTCACCCTTGCGGCGGGCGGCTTCCAACTCCTGGCGCGACTGCTCGATTTTCTGCTGGATCTGCGCAGAACCCTGCACTTCGGCTTTTTCCGAAGTCCAGATTTCTTCCAGGTCGGCGTACTCGCGCTCCAGACGGACAATTTCTTCCTGGAGTTTTTCCAGGCGCTTGATCGCCGCCTCATCGTCTTCCTTCTTCAGCGCCTGGGATTCGACCTTGAGCTGAATCAGGCGACGCTCCAGGCGGTCCAGCACTTCCGGCTTGGAATCGATTTCCATGCGGATGCGGCTGGCGGCCTCATCGATCAGGTCGATGGCCTTGTCCGGCAACTGGCGATCGGTGATGTAGCGATGACTGAGCTTGGCCGCGGCAATGATTGCGCCATCGGTGATCGCCACCTTGTGGTGAACCTCATAGCGTTCCTTCAGGCCGCGCAGGATGGCAATGGTGTCTTCCTCGCTCGGCTCGTCCACCAGGACCTTCTGGAAGCGCCGCTCGAGGGCCGCGTCCTTCTCTATATACTGGCGATACTCGTTGAGCGTGGTCGCCCCGACGCAGTGCAGCTCGCCGCGGGCCAGCGCCGGCTTGAGCATGTTGCCTGCATCCATCGAGCCTTCGCCCTTGCCGGCGCCGACCATGGTGTGCAATTCGTCGATGAACAGAATGATCTGCCCTTCCTGCTTCGACAGCTCATTGAGCAGCGACTTCAGGCGCTCTTCGAACTCGCCCCGGTACTTCGCCCCGGCAATCAGCGCCCCCATGTCCAGCGACAGCAGGCGCTTGCCCTTCAGGCCGTCGGGCACTTCGCCATTGATGATGCGCTGGGCCAGGCCTTCGGCGATCGCGGTCTTGCCCACGCCGGGCTCGCCGATCAACACCGGGTTGTTCTTGGTCCGCCGTTGCAGCACCTGGATCGTGCGACGGATTTCGTCGTCACGACCGATCACCGGATCGAGCTTGCCCTCTTCGGCACGCTTGGTCAGGTCGACGGTGTACTTGTCCAGGGCCTGGCGCGACTCCTCGACGTTGGCGTCATTGACTGCCGCGCCACCGCGCAGGTTGGTGATCGCGTTCTCCAGGGCCTTCTTGCTGACGCCCTGACCCAGCAGTAACTTGCCAAGCTTGCTGTTCTCGTCCATGGCGGCGAGCAGCACCAGTTCGCTGGAGATGAATTGATCGCCCTTCTGCTGGGCCAGCCGGTCAGCCTGGTTCAACAGCCGCGCGAGATCCTGCGACATGTTCACGTCGCCGGTGGGATTCTGGATTTTCGGCAACTGGTCGAGCTCCTTGCTCAACTCCTTGCGCAGGCTGTTGACCTCGAAGCCTACCTGCATCAGCAGGGGTTTGATCGAACCACCCTGCTGCTCCAGCAACGCCTGCATCAAGTGAGCGGGCTCGATGGCCGGATGATCGAGGCCTACGGCCAGGGACTGGGCATCGGACAATGCCAACTGCAATTTGCTGGTCAATCGGTCTATACGCATTTTTCACCTTCCTTTTGAGCAGGCCGGAGCGATGGACACACCTGAATGAAGAAACCTGCCAGATGTCCCTATAGATGCGGTCGATTCTGGGAGTTTCAAGCGTCGGACAATTGACGCAGATCAGGAGAGTCTAGCCTTCGAGCCAGATCAGGGAAGCAAAACGACCGGTGCGCGGGCTGCGCCGATAGGAATAGAAGCGCGGATCGGAAACCGTGCAGAAGCCACCGCCATGGACTGCCGTGATCCCCCGTGCCGCCAGACGCAGGCGGGCCAGGGCATAGATGTCCGCCATGAAGCGCCCGGCGTTGCGGCTGGGAACAAAGGCATCGCTGGCTTGGGGATGGCCCGAGACAAAGGCTTCGCGGACCTCGGCCCCCACTTCGAAGGCCTCTGGGCCGATGGCCGGGCCAAGCCAGACCAGAATCTCCGAGGCGGGCACGTCGAGGCTATCGGCGGTCGCTTCCAGCACTCCCGCCGCCAGGCCGCGCCAACCGGCATGGGCCGCCGCCACACGGGTACCGGCACGATCACAGAACAGGGCCGGCAGACAATCAGCGGTCATCGCCGTGCAGGCAACCCCTGGTGTCGCAGTCCAGCTGCCATCGGCCTCGGCGGTCACCGCCGGATCGGCCTCGACCACCACCACCCCATGCACCTGGCGCAACCAGGCCGGACGGATATCGAAGGCGCTATTGAGACGTCGACGGTTTTCCGCGACCGCCAGCGGATCATCGTCGACATGATCGCCGAGATTCAGGCTATCGAACGGTGCCAGGCTGACACCGCCCGCCCGGGTAGTGACACAGGACCTGACCCTTGCCGGCGCAGGCCAGTCGGGAATCAGGAAGTCACTCACCCGATGAACGCCTCGCGATCCTGCTTGAGCAGCGACAGCAACCAGACGAAGTCATCCGGCAGTGGCGATTCCCAGCTCATGCGCTGACCGGTCGTCGGATGGTCCAGTTCCAGGAAGCGTGCGTGCAAGGCCTGGCGCGGGAAGTTCTTCAACGACTCGACCATGGTCATGCTTGCGGCCGGCGGGATGCGGAAACGTCCGCCGTAGGCCGGATCACCGACCAACGGGAAGTTGATGTGAGCCATATGCACACGGATCTGGTGCGTACGCCCGGTTTCCAGCTTCACCCGGACATGGGTATGGGAGCGGAAACGCTCGAGCACGCGATAGTGACTCACCGCCTGCTTGCCGCCTTCCATCACCGCCATGCGCTGACGCTGCTGGCCGTGCCGACCGATCGGTGCGTTGATCTTGCCACCCGCCGTCACCACACCGATCACGATGCACTCATAGATGCGGCTGACGCTGCGACTCTGCAATTGCGTGACGAGCTGCGTCTGCGCCTGAATGGTCTTGGCCACGACCATCAGGCCGGTGGTGTCCTTGTCCAGGCGATGCACGATGCCCGCGCGCGGCACATTGATGATATCCGGCACGTGGTGCAGCAAGGCATTGAGCAGGGTGCCATCGGCATGCCCGGCAGCCGGGTGCACCACCAGGCCCGCGGGCTTGTTGATGACCAGGATATCGTCGTCTTCATAGACGATATCGAGCTCGATGTCCTGGGCGATCCATTCGCCCTGGGCCTCCTGCTCGGCGGTCAGCTCGAGGATGGCGCCGCCATGGACGATGTCTCGCGGGCGGATGACCGCTCCATCCACAGTCAGGCGGCCGTCTTTGATCCAGGCGGAAAGGCGCGAGCGCGAGTGCTCGGCGAATAGTTGTGCGGCGACTTGATCGAGGCGTTGGCCGCCCAGTTCGGACGGCACCTCTGCGCGAAGTTCAATTTTATCGGACATGCTCGGACTAGGCGTCGGCACAGCCTTTGGTTTCGGCTGCGCGCTTGTGGTTAAATACGGCGTCTTTTGCCCCGAGGCTTTCAACGGGGCACTCATCATAACAGGACGGCCCCGCCCAAGACAGCGGCCGTCATAGGGACGCAAGCCGCCATGCAAGTGAAACACCTGCTGCTGATCGCCATCCTCGCACTGACCGCTGCTTGCTCATCGAAGGAAGTCGTTGACGAAAACCTGAGCGAAGTCGAGCTGTACCAGCAGGCGCAGGCCGACCTGGACAACCACAGCTATACCAGCGCCACCGCCAAGCTCAAGGCCCTGGAGTCGCGCTATCCGTTCGGCCGCTACGCCGACCAGGCCCAGCTCGAACTGATCTACGCCAACTACAAGAACGCCGAGCCGGAAGCGGCCAAGTCTGCGGCAGAGCGTTTTATCCGCCTGCACCCGCAGCACCCGAACGTGGATTATGCCTACTACCTCAAGGGCCTGACCTCTTTCGACCAGGACGTGGGCCTGCTGGCGCGCTTCCTGCCGCTGGACATGACCAAGCGTGACCCGGGTGCCGCCCGCGACTCCTACAACGAGTTCGCCCAGCTCACCAGCCGCTACCCGAACAGCCGCTACGCGCCGGACGCCAAGCAGCGCATGATCTACCTGCGCAACCTGCTGGCGTCCTACGAGATCCACGTGGCCGACTACTACCTGACCCGCCAGGCCTACGTCGCCGCGGCCAACCGCGGTCGCTACGTGGTGGAGAACTTCCAGGAAACCCCTTCGGTCGGTGACGGCCTGGCGGTGATGGTCGAGTCCTACCAGCGCCTGCACCTGGATGAACTGGCTGCCAGCAGCCTGGAAGTCCTGAAGGCCAACTACCCGAATCACCCGAGCCTGGTCGACGGCCAGTTCGTGCCACGCGTCGCCGAGGCGGACAACCGCTCCTGGCTGAGCAAGGCCACCCTGGGCCTGATCGAATCCCGTCCGCCGCTGCCACCGGGAGAAACCCGCGCCAACCAGGACGTGCTGAAACAGTTCCAGGATGCCAAGGATGCGATCCCGTCAGACCTGAAGCCGACTGAAGGCGATGCCGTTGAAGAAGAACAGCATGAAGCCGAGGGCAGCAACAGCAACCGTTCGTGGTTCAGCTACATGACCTTCGGTGTGTTCGACTGAGTCGTGGGAGCCGGCTTGCTGGCGATAGCGGTGTGACATTCACCGCTATCCTCGCGCAAACATCGACATCTGTTCAAAAGAGAGCCCTTATGGGCTCTTTTTTTTATCTTTGGCCCGGCCCGCGGTAATTGCTCTGTGCGCCCGTCATGAGCTTGGCTAAACTGCCGGATCACTCGCCGAATAGCTGGTCGCCATGGTTCGTTTACTGTTCTGGATTGCTCTGATCGCTGCCGCCATATGGTTCTGGCGCAAATTCAAACGGGCCGAAACCGCCGCCCGCCCCTCCGACGAGCTGAATGCCCCGCCCATGGTGCGTTGCGCGCACTGCGGCGTGCACCTGCCCCGCGACCGCGCCCTGAGCCAGCAACAGCAGTGGTATTGCAGCCAGGCCCATCTCGAGCAAGGCCCGGGCGCTCGTGACCGCTGAGACCCTCAGTCTCGAAGGCTCCCAGGCACAACGCCTGCTGCGGCTCTATCACCTGTATCGCCTGAGCATCGGCGTGGCCCTGGTCCTGCTGATTTCCAGCAAGATGGACGACAAGTTGCTGGAGCTGGCCGACGGCGAGCTGTTTCGCACAGGCAGCTGGATCTACCTGATCCTGAATATCCTGGTAGTGGTGCTGCTGGAAAACCCCAAGCGCCAGGCCCAGGTCTTCAGCCTGGCGCTGGCCGACGCCATCATGCTCTCCGGCCTGTTCTATGCCGCCGGCGGCACACCCAGCGGGATCGGCAACCTGCTGATCGCCTCGGTGGCGATCAGCAACGTGCTGCTGCGTGGCCGTATCGGCCTGTTGATTGCCGCCGTATCGGCCATCGGCATTATCTACCTGACCTTCTACCTGAGCTTCAGCCGCCCGGCAGCCGCCAACTACTACGTACAGGCCGGGCTGCTCGGTGCCCTGTGCTTTGCCGCGGCGCTGCTCGTCCAGGGCCTGACCCGCCTGCTGATCGTGAGCGATACCCTGGCCGAACAGCGCGCCAGTGACGTGACCAACCTCGAAGCGCTCAATGCACTGATACTGCAACGCATGCGCACCGGCATCCTGGTACTCGATGCCGAGTACCGCGCCCAACTGGCCAACCCCAGCGTCCTCGCACTGCTGGGCCAGACCGATGTCATCGGGCAATCGATCGAAAGCTGCTCGCCAGAGCTGATCGCCCGCCTGCGCCTGTGGCAAAGCAATCCCACGTTGCGCCCGCAAAGCCTGAAAATCGCCGGTGGCAGCGCCGTGCTGCAGCCCGCGTTCATCGCACTGCAGCGTGGTGAGCAACAGCAAACGCTGGTTTTCCTCGAGGACCTGTCGCAGATCGCCCAACAGGCCCAGCAACTCAAGCTCGCAGCCCTGGGCCGCCTGACCGCCGGTATCGCCCACGAAATCCGCAACCCCCTGGGTGCCGTCAGCCACGCCGCCCAGCTGCTGCAGGAGTCGGAGGAACTGCAAGGTCCTGACCGGCGTCTCACGCAAATAATCCAGGATCAGTCCAAGCGCATGAATCTGGTGATCGAGAATGTACTCCAGCTGTCCCGTCGGCGACCCGCCGAACCGCAGTTGCTCGACCTGGGCACCTGGCTGGAGACCTTTGTCAGCGAATGGCGCGAACGGGCCCGACCGAACCAGCAACTCCACCTGGAGATCGGCAGTGCCTGGCTGCAAACCCGCGCCGACCCGCTACAGTTGACACAGGTATTGAACAACCTGCTGGAAAACGGCCTGCGCTACAGTGCCCAGTTGCATGATCAGGCCGAGGTCTGGCTGAAGCTGTCGCTGGAACAGAAGAATGAACTGCCGACCCTGGAAGTACTGGATAATGGCCCCGGCGTCGCCCCCGAACAGCTGCAGCACCTGTTCGAGCCGTTCTTCACCACCGAAAGCCAGGGCACGGGCCTGGGCCTGTACCTGTCCCGCGAGTTATGCGAAAGCAACCAGGCCCGCCTGGACTACTCCAGGCGCCAAGGCGGCAGTTGCTTTCGCATCACCTTCGCTCACGCACGCAAACAGAGTTGAACATGAGCCCACGGCAAAAGATCCTGATCGTCGATGATGAGCCGGATATCCGCGAACTCCTGGAAATCACTCTGGGCCGGATGAAACTCGATACCCAGAGCGCCCGCAACGTCGGCGAAGCCCGGGAAAAACTGGCCCGGGACAGCTTCGACCTGTGCCTGACCGACATGCGCCTGCCGGACGGTACGGGGCTGGAACTGGTCCAGCACATCCAGCAGCGCCACCCCCAGGTGCCCGTGGCGATGATCACCGCCTACGGCAGCCTGGACACCGCAATCAACGCCCTCAAGTCCGGCGCCTTCGACTTCCTGACCAAGCCGGTGGACCTCGCCCGCCTGCGGGAGTTGGTCGCCAGTGCCTTGCGCCTGCCGCTGGCCGGTGAAAAACCGCCGCCCATCGATAACCGTCTGCTGGGCGATTCGTTGCCGATGCGCGCCCTGCGCAAGCAGATCGACAAGCTGGCCCGCAGTCAGGCGCCGGTGTATATCAGTGGCGAATCAGGCAGCGGCAAGGAACTGGTGGCACACCTGATCCACGAGCAAGGGCCCCGCGCCGAGCGCCCGTTCGTGCCGGTCAACTGCGGGGCGATTCCTTCGGAGCTGATGGAAAGCGAGTTTTTCGGCCATCGCAAAGGCAGCTTCAGCGGTGCCGTCGAAGACAAGCCCGGATTGTTCCAGGCCGCCAACGGCGGCACCCTGTTTCTCGATGAGGTCGCCGACCTGCCCCTGGCCATGCAGGTCAAGCTGCTGCGGGCGATCCAGGAGAAGGCCGTGCGCAGTGTCGGCGGTCAGCAGGAGGAAGTGGTGGATGTGCGGATCCTGTGCGCCACCCACAAGGACCTGAACGGCGAAGTCAGCGCCGGACGCTTTCGCCAGGACCTGTATTACCGGCTGAACGTCATCGAGCTGCGGGTGCCCTCGCTGCGCGAACGCCGCGACGATATCGAGCCACTGGCGACCAATGTGCTCAAGCGCCTGGCCTCGGGCAGCGGGCAACCTGCCGCCAGGTTGCATCCCCATGCCCTGGATACCCTCAAGGGTTATCGCTTTCCCGGTAACGTGCGCGAACTGGAGAATATGCTCGAACGAGCCTACACCCTGTGCGAAAACGAGCAGATCGAAGCCAGCGACCTGCGACTGGCGCAAGCCGAGGGCAATAACGCCGAGCCCGGGGAGCCGAGCCTAGCGCAGATCGATAACCTGGAAGACTACCTGGAAAGCATCGAGCGCAAGCTGATCCTCCAGGCCCTGGAGGAAACCCGCTGGAACCGCACCGCGGCGGCCCAGCGACTGAACCTGTCATTCCGCTCGATGCGATATCGCCTCAAGAAACTGGGGCTGGATTAAACGCTCATTGATTGACACAGCCCCTGCGGGAGCCGGCTTGCCGGCGATGGCGGCCGCAAGATCAATGCAGTTCCCACCGGCCTCATCGCTGGCAAGCCAGGCTCCTACATTGTTTGTGCTCGGACACGGACTCCACGCCCAGCCCGAATCCCGTGGGAGCCGGCTTGCCGGCGATGGCGGCCGCAAGATCGATGCAGCTCCCACTGGCTTTATCGCTGGCAAGCCAGGCTCCTACAGGGTTGGGTTTCCAGGATCACCGGGGAAGCTTCAGAGCCGGCCCTCGGGCGCATAAGGTGCCGGGTCGATGATCGGTTCGTGTCCCAGCAACAGATCGGCAAACAGCTGGCAGGACGCTGGCGCCAGCACCAGGCCGTTGCGGTAGTGCCCGCAGTTGAGCCAGAGCCCGTCAAAACCGGGGACCCGACCAATGAACGGGATGCCCGCCGGCGAGCCGGGGCGCAATCCCGCCCAGTGGGCAACGGGCTCGACGCCCGCCAGCGCCGGGATCAGCTCC
This sequence comes from Pseudomonas sp. Mn2068, assembly GCF_049319725.1. NCBI lineage: Bacteria > Pseudomonadati > Pseudomonadota > Gammaproteobacteria > Pseudomonadales > Pseudomonadaceae > Pseudomonas > Pseudomonas sp. Mn2068. The sequence goes on from NZ_JBMOUG010000004.1 coordinate 341,764, forward strand.
ACCGCCGATGCCTTGAGGCTTTCCAGGGCAGACAGGGTCGGCGTCTTGTCGAACCCCTCGTGCTCCAGGGTGCTGCCGATCAGGATATGGCCGTCGCGTCGCGGGATAGCATAACGCCCTTTGGCGAGGATCATGCTGGGCAGAAAATCCGCCGCGCACTTGTACAGAATCATCTGGCCCTTGACCGGCTCGACCGGCAGCTCCAGGCCCAGCTTCTTCAACAGTTCACCACTCCAGGCACCGGCAGCCAGCACCACCTGGTCGGCCCGAATGCCACCTGTGGCAGTCTGCACGCCGACCACCTTCCCGCCCTCGCGGATAAAGTCGCTGACTTCGCACTGTTCGTGAAGGGTGACATTGGGCAATGCCTGCAAGGCCGCCTTGAGTGATTTCACCAGACGCGGATTGCGCACATTGGCGACATTGGCCATGTAGATCGCCCGGGAGTAGCCCCCGCCCATGACGGGCACGGCGTCATGGACCGCCGAGATATCCACAGGACTCAACGGGCGCTGCTCGCGTTCGGCCCAGGCCAGGGCCTCGGCCTCGTCATCCAAGTCGAGCCAGTAGAGCCCGGTGGTGTGCACCTCGGGATCCACACCGGTGCTGGCGAAAAGTCGCTCACCCAGTTGTGGATAAAAATCCTGGGACCAGTGGGCCAGGGCCGTGACGGCCGAACTGTAGCGCCATGGGTACAACGGCGAGACGATCCCGCCGCCGGCCCAGGAGGACTCCTGGCCCAGGCCGGAACGATCAAGCAGGGTTACCCGGGCGACCTGCCCGGCCAGGTTGAATGCGGTCAAAAGGCCAATCACACCGCCGCCGACAATGACTACGTGTTGCTGGGTACTCATTTATTGATCCAGACAGAAAAGAAACCGACACAACATCCCTGACAGATTCAGCGACCCCAGCAATCCTTGAGGCTCATGCCCGCTCCGGAGTTGGTTCGAGCGTTGGTGTTGCTCAATGTATAGGTACCACAGGCATCATTGGCCATCATCGAACCCGGTATCGGGGTTGCCGTCAAGGTGAACCCCGTCGCGGCAAGGTTCGAGGCAATCGTGTAGTACGTGTTACCGCCACTCACCGTCGCCCCGGCGTAGGTAGCCACCGGGTTGGCCGCGGTGGCGCTGCGCGAGTAGAAACGCTCCAGCGCCTGCGCCTGCTCGTAGAGCAATTCGGCAATTTCGTAGCGATGAGTGCGCTGCACGTAGGCGGTGTAGTTTGGATAGGCGATAGCGGCAAGAATCCCGACAACCGCCACGGCAATCATCAACTCGATCAGGGTGAAACCTTTACTGGCTCTACGCATTGATTCCCTCACTCACTGTAATTGTCGCCACATGATGCGTCGGTTGTTCACGCCACCCAGTTCGATCGGCGAGCCTTGCGGCCCTGTAATGATCTGGGACCCATCAGGATTGCTGACCAGGCCACCGATGTTCGGCACGCCACCACTGTAGTTGATACCACTGAATATCTGGTCGCTGGCATTGACTCGCCGATCGTTGTTGGAGTCCAGCACCGGGTACGTCAGCATGGCCCCGGTCACCGCATCGACATCCATCAGTCGGCCCGATCCCGAGCTCGAACACGGGTCGCTGGTGTCAACGATGGCCGTCGTGAAGATCAATCGACCAAAGGTCAGGAGCGCCGGGTAAATGACCCGCTCCCCGGTCAGGGTGTTGTTGAGAACCAGGGAGAAGTAGAACCCTTTCTTGGTCGTGTAATCGACCGAATTCTGACTGGAGGTGAAAAACGACGTTCCCGTCGCGGGAGCATTGATCGTCTGGGCCACCAGATTGCTCTCGGTATAGCTGGCGCTGGTCCCGTCATTATCCAGGACGGCGTAGAACGCCTGGCGTGCCGTGGTGGTCTTGTCCGCCGTTTCACTGAGTTTGCCGGTACCGAAATAGACCAGCTTGCCTTGCCCGGGCAGGTTGCCGACGACCGGTTGCGCGGTAATCGGCTGGGCCGAACCACCCGAAGCGGTGAACAGCGGTGCGCCACCAAATGCCACCCCCCAGTTCGAAGGTGTGGAGTCGGTCAGGTTGAACTTCCACATCTGCCCTTTCAGATCGCCGCCGTACGCATACTGCACGACACTTTGAGCATTGACTCGCAGCTTCACCGAGCTGAGGCCGTTGTTCCCGGTGTTGTCGGCGGTGATCTTGGTGATCAGCGAACCGTCGCGCATGTCCACCACATACAACGCCGCCACACCGGAGGTACTGCCGTAGCCGTTGCCGATGAACGCCGCCCAGCGACCATCGGCCAGGCGTGCGACTTCCGGCTTGGCATAGGCATAACCCAGGTCATTGAAGACGTTGAGCGTATTGGCGACATCCGGCGCCTTGATTTCCCACAGGGCGCTGATGGTGTTGGAGGTCGACGCCCCGTAGAGCCGGATCGCAAAGAACGCCTTGCCACCGGCACCGACACCGCCTACCGCGACAGTGTTCCAAGTGCTGTTGAGCTTGGCATCGGCCACGGTGATCTGGCCATCGTTGAGGAACTTGTGGCTGGTACCATTGATGTAGTTCGGATCGGCGACATAGTGCAGGTTGTTGATCACACTCGACGGCATGTAGGCATAAAGGCGGTTGCCAACCACCGGGTCGATGACGTTGAAGAATCCATCGTTGGCGTTGACCACCAGGCGAGCCGTCATCCCGGTACTCTTGCCGTCCAGGTAGGTGGTGTAAGTGGTGTCGCCAAGACTGTCCGATGCCGTGCGATCGGTCGGCGACGCATAAACCAGTCGCGAGTTGACGACGTCCCCCAGGTACACGCTGCGGGTTTTCAGACCGGTCCTGTTGGTGCCCTTGCTCCACTCCACCAGATCGTTGCCGGTAACGCCCAGGGGCAGGCTCAATCCCAGGGCGACCTGCTGAAGCGGGGCGAAGTTGCCATAGGCGAGAGTGATAGCCGCGCTGGTCAGGGTATTCCAAGACTGAAAAGTTGGAGTGGCCGTGCCGCTGGGAGAGATGGTCGTGTCGCTCGTCCAGTTGGCCGTGGAACTGAGCGATCCGTCGGTATTGAACGCAAAGGCCCGGATGGTGCCGCGCCAATCTGTGGGGTCGTACTGCGAGGTATAGAACAAGGTATTGGCGCGCAGGCTCGATGAACTCGCTGCGCCACCACCGCCGGATCCCGCCTTGGAGGTGATGTCATTGAGTGCCGCCGACAGCGCCGCGTTCAACCCCGCACTGTCGGTCGCCTGATAGTAGTTACCGTGTCCATACCGCGCGGTATCGGCCAACATCTGGTTGTCAGCCGTAAACCCCACGGAGTAGGTAAACATATTCTGTTTCGGGAAGTCCGCAGCGTCCCAACTCTTGCCGGCAGCATCGTTACCCGCGGAGCGCATGTCGATGTCATAGGCGAACTTGGCGATATCGTCCAGATAGAGCGTGTCGCCTTCGCCGTCGCCACTCAGGTTGTCGCCGTCATTATTGATCCCGTCCCAGTTCGGCAGGTTGCTGCCGCCCAGAGGGTCGTTGCTCGGGAACGTGCGGTCATAGGTCGGCAGGCCATCCGTGATCACCACCCCGTAGTTCTTCTGACAGCGGTACTGGATCGGGCTGGTATAGGTACTCGGTGTCGAGTTGTAGTACGGCGCCATCCCACGGAAATAGCGAGTGATCTCGTAATACGTTTCAGCCAGTGGCGTGTTGGCAACCGCCGACAGACCACCGATAGAGGAAATCAGCGCGTTGTAGTTGGTGTCCGCCTGGGCTTGGGTGGTCGACCCGCTCACCGGCGACAGATCGCTGATCCCCCGGGCGATATTACCGCCCGGACCATTATCACCGCTGCGAGGCGAATTGAAGGTCGCCAACCCGATACGCAGGTTGCGGTTGCTGGTGACCAGTGACGAGGACACGTTACGTGCGACGTTGATCCGATAGTCATTGGGGATCGTACTGTCGGTGGAGTAGTCCTTTTTGACCAGCCCGGCGGTGATCATCCTGGCGATGAGATAAGCCACATACCGGTTGGAAATCCGGGTATTGCCACCACCGACGGGATCGGGGAACTTGATGCAGTAAAGAACATTGGTAGGCGCATTGTTACTGACACTGGTAGCGATTCTGAAACCATCGTAGCCACTGCTGCAGCCACCCTGGTTGAAATCACTGATGAACTGATTCTCATTGTTCATATCGAGTGCGACCAGGCCATTGATGTTGGTACTGCAACTGGTATTCGAAGCGCAGTTGTAGACCTGGGGCGTCGTCGTCGCCTGATTGAAGTCCGCCGTACGAATCAGGTTGTTCATACTCCCCGAGTTATCCACCAGCAGCATCACGTTCGGTGTCACCGAACCGGCGCTCAACAAGGGCGAGTCAGAGGGCGTGAAGGCATAGGCCGGAGCACTGAGGTAGAGCCCGAGAAGACCACCGCCTATCAGTTTGGCGAGTCGCGAAAGCACGCTGCCCGACCGCTTACTTCTTGACATAGATGCTCTCCAGCACGGTGCGCGACGCACCCTGATTACCCACGCCGGTAATCCTGTAGGTGGTCCAGGAAAGACTGTCTTCCATGCCCGCCTGGTTCACATTGACCGGGTCCTTGGTGGTGCCCAGCTTCTGGATGCCATAAAAACCATTGGTGACCGCCACCCAGGTGACTCCCGAAGTGGCATTGGCGCCCGCGGTCAGCGCCACGGCATTGTTGGTCGCCTCGGCGGGCGGTGCACAGCGCGTGGTGCTTGAGCAAACCGCCAAATCGTATGTCGACGCCTGCACAATGCTTTCCCCCACACGTAGCGCGCTCTCGGCAAACTGGAACGACTCGTTGCGCACCTTGACGCTGCCGGACATCTTTTCCTGCAGGTTGGCGTTCTGCATCGACGAAATACCGATCAGCGTCAGCAACAGCAAAAACACCAGGCTGACCAGCAATGCCATGCCGCGCTGGGATCGCGGATTGAATCGATGAGCCCCACGGGCAAAAGTCTTCACATGCATGCCCTCCTTATCTGAGCCGGTTACGCACGGACGCCACGACGTTGAATGTGCGATTGCTGACCTTGTTGGTCGGGTCCCTCAGCGTCAGGGTCAGGCGCACACTGCGAATCAGGGCTGCGTTGGAGGGGTTGGCGGAGTAACTGAACGCCGTGCTGTCGAGCACCGTCCGGGCCATCCCGAACGACACCGAAAAAGCCTGCACATTGCTGATCAGTGGCTGGCGATTGTTCAGCGGGCCGATATAGAGTTGGTTGTTGGCGAAGGAGTAGACCAGTTGCCTGACCGGCAAGGCGATCTGCCCACTGCCCGCCGCCCGGGCGCCGGTATAGGCCGTGGATTGCACCAGGCAATCGGAGAGAATCGTCCAGGCCGGCACCGTACCGTTATTGCCGACGTCCGCGGTGACCAGAGTCAGCGCCTGATTGGCGTTGTCCCAGGTAATCGGCGCATTGTAGGCCGCGGTGAAGGCGCTGTTGTCACTGGAGTCCGCCACGGTGCCGACACACCCGAACATCCCCACCATGCGGACTTCCTGCTGGATCTTGCTCAGCACGAAGCGAGCATCCTCCTGAATCCCGGCAGCGGCGGTCTGGCTCGTGTAGGTGTTCTTGGCCGCGACGAATATCTGTGTAACGCCCAGGACCACCACCAGGCCCAGCACCAGCGCAACCATGATCTCGACCAGGCCGAATCCCCCGGAAAGCTTTTTCATAGGCCGTTCCACACGGTTGAAACCTGGCTGACCAGGGAGAAGGTCGAAGTGGCGGCAGCGTTCGCGGCGCGTGCGTCATTCCAGTTGATCGTGATAGTGACGACACCGGACGCGACCGAGATGGTGCCGGTAACGTTCGCCGCACCGGCGATATTGTTCAGGTTGGTGACGAAGTCGGACAGATCCTGGTCCCGTATCGTCGAAATGCTGCTGGGAGCCGTAAGGCTTCCCAACTGATAGTCAGCCCCGGGATTGACGCAGGGATTGAGCGTGGAATTCGAACAAGGGTTGGCTCGAATGCGATCCAGTATGTCGTAGGTGATGAAACTGACCTGGGTGCCGATGGTCGAGCTGTCGGTACTCTTCAGGGCATTGAGTTGCAAGGCCGCCGCACCGAGCAGACCGATCGCCATGACCAGCATGGCCACCAGCACTTCCACCAGGGTTGTGCCCCGTTGATCGCTACGCATCATTGGCACACTCCATTGAGGACGATCCGCCCTGTCAGGCACACGGTGACCGCATTGGTGTAGGCCCCCTCGACAAAGGTCAGGGTGGTATTGGCCGCCGGGCTGGCCAGCCCACCGAGGTTGTTGAACTCGATGAACGCCACGTTATTGCTCGCCACCGTCGCCGCCGTCGACATGGCCGGAGTCACCCGCAGCACGTTCCCCGCTGGGCTCAGCCGAGTGGTCAGTTCCTGGGTCCAGGAGCCTCCGACCGCCGTGGGCGCAATGCGCACATTCACCCCCCGGTTGATCGCCTCGAGACGGGTATAATTCAACGCGCGCATCAGGTCGCTGGCCTCGGAATCGGCTCGGGTCTTCTGGATGCTGCTGGTGAACACCGGTGCCGCGACCGTGACCAGAATCGCCAGCACCGCCACCGCGACCATCAGCTCGACCAGCGTGAAACCTCTGGTACGTTGAAACATATGCGTACTCCCCACCCCGCCTGCTCTGGACTATAACTAGCCCTGTCCTCCAGACAACCGACGACAGGATATACGGTTGTTTTGGATGGACCAGTGCACGGAAGCACTGTCATCAAAATAAACAGGGAGTCGGCCGATATGTCACCGCGAGGCTTCACACTGATCGAACTGCTGGTCGGGCTGGCCCTGATCGCCCTACTGGCCCATCTGGCCTTTCCGTCGTTCAGGGACCTCATGGACTCCCAGCACCGAAGAGTCTCGGCCGATGAACTCGCCACCGGCCTGCGCACGGCCCGCACCGAAGCGATCCTGCGCCAGCGAAGCGTGATCATTCACCCGCTGGAAGGCGACTGGAGCCGTGGCTGGAGGATCGTGATCGACCAGAACGGAAATGGCCATGAGGACCCGGACAACCCGGTCCTGAGTGAGCGACGCGGAGATGGCAGAACCCCCATCAGGGGCAATACCACCATGCGCAGCTTTATCCGCTTCACCAGCCTGGGCGAACTGCGCTACGAGAACGGCTCATCGAGGGGAGGCACGCTGCATGTCTGCGCGAGGGAGCAAGCCATCAGCCACCTGCGGGTGGTACTGGCCTCCACCGGCAGAGCGCGGATCGATACACGAGAGCGCCCGGAGGCGCTCTGTCAGACTGCAGGCTCAGAGCAACGAGCGAACGCGTAGTTCCTTAGGCATGGAGAACGTGATGTTCTCCTCGCGACCGGCCAGCTCATCGGCACCGGTGGCGCCCCAGGCCTGAAGCTGCTGGATCACCCCGCGCACCAGTACTTCCGGTGCCGAGGCGCCGGCGGTGATGCCGATGCGCTCGACACCCTCGAACCAACTGCGTTGCATGTCTTCGGCGCCGTCGATCAGGTAGGCCGGGGTCGCCATGCGCTCGGCCAGCTCACGCAGGCGGTTGGAGTTGGAGCTGTTCGGGCTGCCGACCACCAGCACCACATCGCATTCGTCCGCCAGTTGCTTGACCGCGTCCTGGCGGTTTTGCGTGGCGTAGCAGATGTCATCCTTGCGTGGCCCGCCAATGGCCGGGAACCGAGACCGCAGGGCGTCGATGACACGGCTGGTGTCGTCCATCGACAAGGTGGTCTGGGTCACGAAGGCCAGCCTGTCGGGATTGCGCACCTGCAAGGCGGCGACGTCTTTCTCGTCCTCCACCAGGTAGATGGCGCCACCGTTGCTGCCGTCGTATTGCCCCATGGTGCCTTCCACTTCCGGGTGCCCGGCGTGGCCGATCAGGATGCATTCACGACCATCGCGACTGTAGCGCGCGACTTCGATATGCACCTTGGTGACCAGCGGACAGGTGGCATCGAACACCTTCAGCCCGCGACCGGCCGCCTCGCTGCGCACGGCCTGGGAAACGCCGTGGGCACTGAAGATGACGATGACGTCGTCCGGCACCTGGTCCAGCTCCTCGACAAAGATGGCGCCGCGGGCGCGCAGGTCTTCGACGACAAATTTGTTGTGCACCACTTCGTGACGCACGTAGATCGGCGGTCCGAAGACTTCCAGGGCCCGGTTGACGATTTCAATCGCCCGGTCCACGCCGGCGCAGAAGCCACGGGGGTTGGCGAGTTTGATTTGCATGCTGTGCCTCGTGTCTTGCGCGCGGGTTTCAGATCAGTTTGACCGCTTGCGCGGTCTATCGCCAGCCAGCCGGCTCCTACAGCGCCTTGACCTCGAAGATTTCCACATCGAAGGTCAGGGTCTTGCCGGCCAGAGGATGGTTGAAGTCGACGGTCACTTCGACGTCATCGAAGGCCTTGACCACACCAGGCAGCTCGGTATTGGCCGCGTCGTTGAAGATCACCAGCAAGCCTTCCGACAGCTCCATGCCCTGGAACTGCGAACGCGGGATGATCTGCACATTCTGCGGGTTGGGCTGGCCAAAGGCATTTTCCGCCGGGATGGTCAGGCTGCGCTTGTCACCGGCCTTGAAGCCGAACAAGGCCGCTTCGAAGCCCGGCAGCAAGCTGCCGTCGCCAACCTTGAAGGTCGCCGGGGTCTTGTCGAAGGTACTGTCGACCGTGTCGCCATTTTCCAGGTGCAAGGCGAAGTGCAAGGTGACCTGGGTGTTCTGACCGATCCGTTGCTCAGCCACTGCGTGTTCAGTCATGAACGGTTTCTCCGGACTTTTTGCTTTTGAACATGTCCAGCGCCAGCATCACCGCGCCCACCGTAATGGCGCTGTCGGCAAAGTTGAACGCCGGGAAGTACCAGCGGTTCTGCCAGTGCACCAGGATAAAGTCGATCACATGACCCAGGGCGATGCGGTCGTACAGGTTGCCCAGCGCCCCACCCAGCACCAGTGCCAGGGCGATGGCCAGCCAGGTTTCGTTGCGCCCCAGGCGCTTGAGCCAGACCACCAGCACCGCACTGACCACGACCGCGATCAGGGCGAACAGCCAGCGCTGCCAGCCGGAGCTGTCAGCCAGGAAGCTGAAGGCCGCGCCGGTGTTATAGGCCAGGGTCCAGCTGAAGTAGTCGGGAATGATCACGATCTGCTGGTACATGGTCAGTGAGCTTTCGAAGTGGAGCTTGCTGACCTGGTCGATGACCAGGACCAGCACGCTCAACCACAACCAGCCCAGGCGGCCGAAACGGCCGGCACCGGCATTAGGCATAGTGACGCACCTCGCCTTCGCCGCTGATGTTGTCGACGCAGCGACCGCAGATTTCCGGATGTTCCGGGTTCACCCCGACATCCTCGCGGCAGTGCCAGCAACGGGCACACTTGGCGTGGCCGGACTTGACCACCTTGAGCTTCAGGCCCGGCACCTCGGTGACCACGGCATCCGCCGGCGCCAGCGCCAAAGGCGCCACGGTCGCGGTGGAGGTGATCAGCACGAAGCGCAGTTCGTTGCTCAGTTTGTTCAGGTCGGTGACCAGTGCCTCTTCGGCGAACAGGGTGACTTCCGCCTGCAGGTTGCCGCCAATGGCCTTGGCTGCCCGCAGGTTCTCCATTTCCTTGTTGACCGCGACCTTGACCGCCATGATCCGCTCCCAGTAGGCGCGATCCAGCTCGAAGCCTTCCGGCAGTTCGCTGAGGCCTTCGTACCAGGTATTGAGCATCACCGATTCGTTGCGCTCGCCCGGCAGGTACTGCCACAGCTCGTCGGCGGTGAAGGCCAGGATCGGCGCGATCCAGCGCACCAGCGCCTCGGAGATGTGGAACAGTGCGGTCTGGCAGGAGCGCCGCGCCTTGCTGTTGGCCCCGGTGGTGTACTGGCGGTCCTTGATGATGTCGAGGTAGAAACCGCCCAGTTCCTGCACGCAGAAGTTGTGCACCTTGGAGTAGACGTTCCAGAAACGGTACTCGCCGTAGTGCAGTTCCAGTTCGCGTTGCAGCAACAGTGCACGGTCCACCGCCCAGCGATCCAGGGCGAGCATTTCGTCCGCCGGCAGGATATCGGTGGCCGGATTGAAGCCGCTCAGGTTGGAGAGCAGGAAACGCGCGGTGTTGCGGATACGCCGGTAGGCGTCGGCGCTACGCTGCAGGATCTGGTCGGACACCGCCATTTCGCCCGAATAGTCGGTCGAGGCGACCCACAGGCGCATGATGTCGGCGCCCAGGGTGTCGTTGACTTTCTGCGGCGCGATCACGTTGCCCAGGGACTTGGACATCTTGCGGCCGGCTTCGTCGACGGTAAAACCGTGGGTCAGCAGTTCGCGATACGGCGCATGGTTGTCGATGGCGCAACCGGTCAGCAGGGAAGAATGGAACCAGCCGCGATGCTGGTCCGAACCTTCCAGGTACAGGTCGGCGCGCGGGCCGCTCTCGTGGCCTACCGGGTGCGAGCCACGCAGCACGTGCCAGTGGGTGGTGCCGGAGTCGAACCAGACGTCGAGGGTGTCGCTGATCTTGTCGTACCGCGGCGCTTCGTCACCCAGCAGTTCGGCGGCATCCAGCTTGAACCAGGCCTCGATGCCTTCTTTCTCGACACGCTGGGCCACCTGCTCCATCAGCTCGACGGTACGCGGGTGCAGCTCACCGCTTTCCTTGTCGAGGAAGAACGGAATCGGCACGCCCCAGTTGCGCTGGCGGGAGATGCACCAGTCGGGACGGTTGGCGATCATCGAGTGCAGGCGGGCCTGGCCCCAGGCCGGCACGAACTGGGTGTCCTCGATGGCCTTGAGCGCCCGCTCGCGCAGGGTATCGCCAGCCACGGGCGCCTTGTCCATGCCGATGAACCACTGCGCGGTGGCGCGGTAGATCAGCGGGGTCTTGTGGCGCCAGCAGTGCATGTAGCTGTGGCTGATGGTCTCGGTGTGCAGCAGGGCACCGACTTCGCTGAGCTTGTCGACGATGTTCGGGTTGGCCTTCCAGATGAACTGGCCGCCGAAGAACTCCAGGGAGTCGACGTACACGCCATTGCTCTGTACCGGTGTGAGGATGTCGTCATTGACCATGCCGTAGTGCTTGCAGGTCTTGAAGTCGTCCTCGCCGTAGGCCGGGGCGGAGTGAACCACGCCGGTACCGGCGCCCAGCTCGACGTAGTCGGCCAGGTAGACCGGCGACAGGCGATCGTAGAACGGGTGGCGGAAGTTGATCAGGTCCAGAGCTTCGCCCTTGGCGGTGGCGATCACCGCACCTTCCAGGCCGTAGCGGGACAGGCAGGACTCCACCAGTTCCTCGGCCAGCAGCAGCAACTTGTCGCCGACATCGACCAGGGCGTAGGTGAACTCCGGATGGACGTTCAGCGCCTGGTTGGCCGGGATGGTCCACGGGGTGGTGGTCCAGATCACGATCGAGGCCGGCTTGGTCAGCGACGACAGGCCGAACGCGGCGGCCAGCTTGGACTCATCGGCAATCGGGAACGCGACGTCGATGGTCGAGGACTTCTTGTCCTGGTACTCGACTTCGGCTTCGGCCAGCGCCGAGCCGCAATCGAAGCACCAGTTCACCGGCTTGAGGCCCTTGAACACGAAACCGCCCCTGACGATTTCGGCCAGGGCACGGATTTCACCGGCCTCGTTCTTGAAGTCCATGGTCTTGTAGGGGTTGGCGAAGTCGCCTAGCACGCCCAGGCGGATGAACTCGGACTTCTGCCCTTCGATCTGCTCGGTGGCGTAGGCACGGCACAGTTCGCGGGTCTTGTCCGCGCCCAGGTTCTTGCCGTGGGTCACTTCGACCTTGTGTTCGATCGGCAGGCCATGGCAGTCCCAACCCGGCACATACGGCGCATCGAAGCCGGCCAGGGTCTTGGAACGGATGATAATGTCCTTGAGAATCTTGTTCAACGCATGACCGATGTGAATCGTGCCGTTGGCGTATGGAGGACCGTCGTGAAGAACGAACTTCGGACGATCCTTGCCAATCTCGCGCAACTTCCCGTACAGGCCAATGCTGTCCCAGCGCTGCAGGATCTGCGGTTCGCGCTGTGGCAGGCCGGCCTTCATCGGGAAGGCGGTGTCCGGGAGGTTAAGCGTGGCTTTGTAGTCGGTCATTTCAGGCTCTTTTTAAGCGGTGAACCCTGCCAGTGGGCACGGGCGGCGGCGACGTCCGCATTGATCGCCGTCTTGAGCGCCTCGAGGGAGGCGAATCGCTGCTCATCGCGCAGCTTGTGGTGGAAAACCACGGTCAAACGCCGGTCATACAGATCACCGGCAAAATCCAGCAGGTGCACTTCCAGGTGAGCGCTGCCATCACCTGAAACCGTGGGTCGCACGCCGATATTGGCGACGCCCGGCCACGGCTGGCCGTCGATCTCGACGCTGACCAGGTAGACCCCGGTCAACGGCACCCGACGGCGCTTGAGCTGCACGTTGGCCGTTGGCGTACCCAATTGGCGCGCCAGCTTCTGTCCGTGCAACACCCGTCCGGCAATCCGGAACGGACGGCCGAGCAGACGCTCGGCCAGGGCAAAGTCGGCTGCCGCCAGGGCGTTACGCACCTGGGTGCTGCTGACCCGCAAGCCATCGAGTTCGACGGTCTGCGCCGCCTCGACGGTAAAGCCGCGGACGTTACCCGCCTGCAGCAGAAAATCGAAATCGCCGGCCCGGTCGCAGCCGAAACGGAAGTCGTCACCGACCTCCAGATGCTGCACACCCAGCCCGTCCACCAGGATCGTATCGACGAACTCGGCGGCACTGAGTTTGCTCAGGCGCTGGTTGAACGCCAGGCACAGCACCCGGTCCACGCCCTCGGCGGCCAGCAGTTGCAGCTTGTCGCGCAAGCGCGCCAGGCGGGCCGGCGCGGTCTCCGGAGCGAAGAACTCCCGGGGCTGCGGCTCGAAAATCACCACGCAGCTGGGCACGCCCAACTCCAGCGCACGCTCGCGCAGTCGGGCCAGGATGGCCTGGTGACCACGATGAACACCGTCAAAGTTGCCAATAGTGGCGACACAGCCCCGATGCCGGGGACGCAGGTTGTGGAGGCCTCGAACCAGCTGCATAACGCGCTTCTTGCTCATAAAGTGGTCGATTATAACCATACCGGGCCCGGCTTAATACCTGTCACGCGTCGACACATGCCCCCGCAGGAGCCCGGCTTGCCGGCGAACAAGGCCCGGAGAGCGCTAAAAGCTTCGCGGGCAAGCCCGGCTCCCACAGAAACGCGGCGCTCCCTCACATCAACGACTTGCGATTGAAATGGTGCAGGCGCAAGCCCAGCAGCAACAGCATTCCAAAGTAGGCCAGCACCCCGGCAACCACCAGCGCCCCCAGGCGCAGGAAGCGTTCGAGCATGTGCCCCTGGTCCCAGGCCGGCATCCAGTGCATCAAGCCCAGCAATACCGCCGACATCATGCCGACAGCGACCAGCAGCTTCAGCAGATACAGACTCCAGCCCGGCTGCGGGATGAACAGCTTCTGCTTGCGCAACTGCCAGAACAACAGGCCGGCATTGATGCAGGCGCCGCCGCTGATGGCCAAGGCCAGCCCGGCATGGGCCAGCGGCCCGATAAAGACCAGGTTGAGCAACTGGGTGACCACCAGGGTGAAAATCGCGATTTTCACCGGCGTGCGAATGTTCTGCTGCGCGTAAAAGCCCGGCGCCAGCACCTTGATCATGATGATCCCGAGCAGGCCGACCGAGTAGGCGATCAGCGCCCGCTGGGTCATGGAGGCATCGAAGGCACTGAACTGGCCGTACTGGAACAGCGAAACGGTCAAGGGTTCGGAGAGAATCGCCAATGCCAGAGAGCACGGCAGCACCAGCAGGAAACACAGGCGCAGCCCCCAGTCGAGGATGCGCGAGTACTCGTGGCGATCCTTGCTGGCATAGGTCTTGGACAGGATCGGCAGCAGGATGGTGCCCAGGGCCACGCCCAGCACGCCGGAGGGCAGTTCCATGAGGCGGTCGGCGTAATACATCCAGGACACCGATCCGGCCACCAGGAACGAGGCGAAAATGGTGTTGATGATCAACGAAATCTGGCTCACCGAGACCCCGAGAATCGCCGGCAGCATCTGCTTCATGACCCGCCAGACACCGCTGTCGCGCAGGTTCAGGCGTGGCAGCACGAGCATGCCGATCTTCTTCAGGTGCGGCAGTTGGTAGAGCAGTTGCGCCAGGCCGCCCGCCAGGACCGCCCAACCCAGCGCCATCACCGGCGGGTCGAAATACGGCGTCAGGAACAGGGCAAAGATGATCATGCTGACATTCAGCAGGGTCGGCACGAAGGCCGGGACCGAGAAGCGGTTCCAGGTATTGAGGATCGCGCCGGCCAGGGACGACAGCGAGATCAGCAATATATAAGGAAAGGTCACCCGCAACAGGTCGGCGGTCAGCTTGAACTTCTCCGGCGTATCGGTGAAGCCGGGCGCGGTGGCCCAGATCACCCAGGGCGCGGCCACCATTCCGAGCACCGTGACGAGGGCCAGGACCAGGGTCAGCATGCCGCTCACATAGGCAATGAAGGTGCGGGTCGCCTCCTCGCCCTGCTGGCTCTTGTACTCTGCCAGGATCGGCACGAACGCCTGGGAAAAGGCCCCTTCGGCAAAGATCCGGCGCAGCAGGTTGGGCAACTTGAAGGCAATGAAGAAGGCATCGGTGGCCATTCCGGCGCCGAAGGCGCGCGCGATGATGGTATCGCGAACAAACCCCAGGACCCGGGAAATCATCGTGATAGAGCTGACGGCGGCCAACGACTTGAGCAGATTCATTGAAGGATTGTGTGCCTTTGGGTAAAGAACAGGCGAATAAAGCGCCCAGCTATGCGATACTCCGCGCCGCAACAGCACAGAGCCAAAGCTCGCGAGTTTACAGGTCGTACGCCGGAAAGAAATATCCCGGTGTCCCACATATACCACTCAGCGGAACGCATCGCCTGCCCTTGACAAGACTTCAACTCATCGGCATGATTCGCGGCCTATTTTGTTTGCTATTTCCTAAAAAGTCTTTCGAGGAGCTCGACGGTGGCCAACTCACCTTCCGCCAAAAAACGTGCAAAACAGGCTGAGAAGCGTCGCAGCCACAACGCCAGCCTGCGTTCCATGGTTCGTACCTACATCAAGAACGTAGTGAAAGCCATCGACGCAAAAGACGCTGCTAAAGCGCAAGCTGCCTATGTTCTGGCTGTTCCTGTTATCGACCGTATGGCCGATAAAGGCATCATCCACAAGAACAAGGCTGCTCGCCATAAAGGTCGTCTGAATGGCCACATCAAGGCTCTGAACCTTGCTGCTGCAGCCTAAGCGACACGCTTGTTAAAAAACCGACCCCAGGGTCGGTTTTTTATTGCCTGCGACTTGTGACGCGGAGCGTCACGGGCGGCATTCCCACGCGGAGCGTGGGAACGATCTATCAACTCCGCAAGAGCAAGGCCTGCCTCCTACAGGTTCGCGACAACCAATAGCAGCGGGCAACCCTTGATTCTCACTGATTCGGCCAAGGCAGAATCGGAATAGCCGTCACCGCATTCTGCGGGCTGCCCTCGATCAACCGATCGCTATAGACCAGGTACACCAGCGTATTGCGCTTCTTGTCGAGGAAACGCACCACCTGCATGGTCTTGAAGACCAGCGACGTGCGCTCCTTGAACACCTCGTCACCATCCTTCAGCTCACCACTGAAGCGAATCGGCCCGACCTGGCGACAGGCAATCGACGCCTCGGCACGATCCTCCGCCAGACCCAGACCACCTTTCAGGCCGCCGGTCTTGGCACGGGACAGATAGCAGGTCACGCCCTCGACCTTCGGATCATCGAACGCCTCGACCACGATCCGGTCATTCGGCCCGACGAACTTGAACACCGTGGACACCTGGCCGATTTCCTCGGCCGATGCCAACAACGGCATCGCCAGGAACAACCTCAACAATCCTCTTGCCAACCCCATGCCCTTCTCCCTCGAACCCATCACACCAGAATAAGGTTATCGCGATGAACCAGTTCCGGCTCCGCCATGTAACCCAGCAAGCCGACAATCGCATCCGACGACTGACCAATGATCTTCTGCGCCTCAAGAGCGCTGTAGTTGGCGAGCCCGCGGGCAATCTCACGACCATCCGCAGCCACGCACACGACCATTTCGCCACGACGGAAGCTACCCTGCACCAGCTTCACCCCCACCGGTAGCAGGCTCTTGTGATCACGCGCCAGGGCGTTGACCGCACCGTCATCCAGCACCAGCGTGCCACGGGTCTGCAGATGCCCGGCCAGCCACTGCTTGCGCGCCGCGAGCATGCCGCGCTCGGGCGACAGCAAGGTACCGATGCGCTCGCCCGCCTTAAGGCGATCCAGGACCCGCTCCAGACGACCGCCGACGATAATGGTATGCGCGCCGGAGCGTGCCGCCAGTCGCGCCGCGCGCAGCTTGGTCTGCATGCCACCACGCCCGAGGGCGCCGCCGGTACCGCCCGCCACCGCGTCCAGCGCCGGATCATCGGCACGCGCCTCATGGATCAGCTGGGCATCGGGATTGTTGCGCGGGTCGGCATCGAACATGCCGTCGCGATCCGTCAGGATCACCAGCAGGTCCGCTTCCACCAGGTTGGCGACCAGCGCCGCCAGGGTGTCGTTGTCGCCGAAACGGATTTCATCGGTGACCACGGTGTCGTTCTCGTTGATCACCGGGATTACCTTGAGCTCCACCAGGGCCCGCAAGGTGCTGCGCGCATTGAGGTAACGCTTGCGGTCGGACAAGTCATCATGGGTCAGCAGGATCTGCGCGGTATGACGACCATGCTCGGCAAAGCTCGACTCCCAGGCCTGCACCAGGCCCATCTGGCCAATGGCCGCCGCCGCCTGCAACTCGTGCATGGCACTCGGTCGCACCGTCCAGCCCAGCCGGCTCATGCCCGCCGCCACGGCACCCGAAGACACCAGCACCAGCTCCACGCCAGCCTCGTGCAAGGCCACCATCTGCTCAACCCAGACACCCATTGCCGCGCGATCCAGACCCTTGCCGTCCGCCGTCAGCAGTGCGCTGCCGATCTTCACGACCCAACGCTGCGCACCTGTCACCTTGCTCCGCATGATCTTCCAACCTTAGCCAGCGAATGGCACGACCGAGCACCATCCACGCGATTATGTGATTTACGTTTTACAGAGACTAAAACGCCGCTTCAGTGAGCGGCGTAGTAGTTTAACCAATGAATCAGTCGCGGACGTAAATGATTTCCGGACCATCTTCGTCATCGACATCTTCTTCATCCCAGTCATCGTCACCGATGTCATGGACGCTCTTGACGCCGCTGCGGCGCAGGGCCCGCTGGTCATCCAGTGCCTGCAACTGGGCACGCGCCTCATCCTCGATACGCTGGTCGAGATCACGCAGCTCATCGGCGTAGGCCGGATCGTTGGCCAGGCGATCGAGACGATCTTCCAGGTAGCGCATGATGTCGCGAGTCAGACGCTCGGTCCCTTCCTTGGCAATTGCCGAGATCACATAGACCGGACCGGTCCACTGCAGACGGTCGACAACTTCCTTGACCCGCTCCTCATGCTCTTCCTCGAGGATCTGGTCGCACTTGTTCAGCACCAGCCAGCGATCACGCTCCGCCAGGGACGGGCTGAAGCGGGCCAGTTCGTTGACGATCACTTCAGCGGCATCCGGCGCACTGCTGTCATCCAGCGGCGCCATGTCGACGAGGTGCAGCAACAGACGGGTACGCGCCAGATGCTTGAGGAAGCGAATCCCCAGGCCGGCACCTTCCGAGGCACCTTCGATCAGGCCCGGGATATCCGCGACAACGAAGCTTTTCCAGCGGTCGACACTGACCACGCCCAGGTTCGGCACCAGCGTGGTGAACGGGTAGTCCGCCACTTTCGGCTTGGCGGCCGAGACCGAGCGGATAAAGGTACTCTTGCCAGCATTCGGCAAGCCCAGCAGACCGACGTCAGCCAGCACCTTCATTTCCAGCTTGAGGTCGCGCTGCTCGCCCGGCTTGCCCGGCGTGGTCTGACGCGGCGCCCGGTTGGTACTGGATTTGAAGCGGGTGTTGCCCAGACCGTGCCAGCCGCCATGGGCGACCAGCAGGCGCTGGCCGGCCTTGACCAGGTCGCCGATGACTTCCTGGGTGGCGGAATCGATCACCGTGGTGCCGACCGGCACACGCAGCTCCAGATCCTCGCCCTTCTTGCCAGTGCAGTCGGTGCTGCCACCATTGGAACCACGCTCGGCATCGAAGTGCCGGGTGTAGCGGTAGTCCACCAGGGTGTTGAGGTTTTCGTCGGCGACCATGTAGATCGAACCGCCATCACCTCCATCACCCCCGTTGGGGCCACCGTTTTCGATGAATTTTTCCCGACGGAAGCTCATGCAACCGTTGCCGCCGTCACCAGCCTTTACGCGAATCGATACTTCATCAACGAACTTCATAACACACGCCTCTCGCCACCGGGACGAGCCGAATAACCACAAACATCAAGTATAAGACCCTTGCAAAGATGAGCGCGGCGACCTCAATCAACGACCGAAAAATCCAGCGCCGGCAGCCCATACAAACAGCTTTGCAAGAGACTCACCCCACAAACGAAAAAGCCCCGTCGCAAGACGGGGCTTCTCCAGCATTCTCGCAATTAAGCCGCGACGATGCTCACGTAACGGCGGTTGAAAGCGCCTTTTACTTCAAACTTGATCACGCCTTCGACTTTAGCGAAGAGAGTGTGATCCTTGCCCATGCCAACGCCGTAACCGGCGTGGAACTGGGTACCGCGCTGACGCACGATGATGTTGCCCGCTTTGATAGCCTGGCCGCCATACATCTTCACGCCAAGGCGTTTGGCTTCTGAGTCGCGACCGTTACGGGTACTACCACCAGCTTTTTTGTGTGCCATGAGTTCAATTCTCCAAAAAGGGGATTAGGCTGAAATTAAGCCTGAATACCGGTGATTTTGATCTCGGTGTACCACTGACGGTGGCCCATACGCTTCATGTGGTGCTTACGACGACGGAACTTGATGATGCGGACTTTATCGTGACGACCTTGGGAGATCACTTCAGCCACAACGGTAGCGCCAGCAACAACTGGAGCGCCGATGTTCACGTCATCGCCATTGGCGACCAACAGAACGCGATCAAAGGTAACGGATTCGCCAGTGGCGATTTCCAGTTTTTCGATCTTCAGGTATTCACCTGGAGCGACTTTGTACTGCTTGCCGCCGGTAACGATTACTGCGTAAGACATGGTATTTCTCCGATAATCCTGCTCACCCAGCGCTTTATAGGTAAAGGTATTGGCTGGCATGGCTGCATGGGGCTGGAACGGCCCAAGTGCAATTGCGTAAGGCAGGTGCTGCCCAGGAAGTTCAGGGTGCGCGATTGTACGCAAGCCGCCTGATCCTTGCAAGTGGCCCGGTATCCTGCCTTGACAGGCCGGAACCCCCGCCCTAGCATGCCGCGCAACCCTTCTGGAGCGACTCTCGCTGATGCAACCCCAAGCATTCTACCGCGCGGTGGCGGACGATTTTAGCGCCGTCGACGGCATCATCAAGAAGCAGCTGACTTCCCGGGTGCCGCTCGTCTCGAAAATCGGCGACTACATCACCTCGGCCGGGGGCAAGCGCCTGCGTCCTTTATTGGTGTTGCTGTGCGGCAAGGCCCTGGGGCGCGAAGGCGATGACCTGCGCCTGCTGGCGGCGACCATCGAGTTCCTGCACACCGCGACCCTGCTGCACGACGACGTGGTCGACATGTCCGGCATGCGCCGTGGCCGCTCCACCGCCAACGCCATGTGGGGCAACGCTCCCAGCGTGCTGGTCGGCGACTTCCTGTACTCGCGCTCCTTCGAGATGATGGTCGAACTGGGTTCGATGCCGGTCATGAAGATCCTCTCCCAGGCCACGCGCATCATCGCCGAGGGCGAAGTGCTGCAGTTGTCCAAGGTGCGCGACGCCAGCACCACCGAGGAAACCTACATGGAAGTCATCCGCGGCAAGACCGCGATGCTCTTCGAGGCCTCCACCCACAGCGCCGCCGCCCTGTGCCAGGCGACGCCGGAACAGGCCGAAGCCCTGCGTACCTTCGGCGACCACCTCGGCGTGGCCTTCCAACTGGTCGACGACCTGCTGGACTACAAGGGCGATGCCGAGACCCTGGGCAAGAACGTCGGTGACGACCTGGCCGAAGGCAAGCCAACCCTGCCGCTGATCTACACCATGCGTGAAGGAACGCCGGAGCAGGCGGCCCTGGTGCGCCAGGCGATCCAGAAGGGCGGGATCGAGGACCTGGAAAGCATCCGCGCCGCCGTCGAAGCCTCGGGCTCGCTGGAATACACCGCGCAACTGGCCCGTGACTACGTCGCCCGGGCGATCGCCTGCCTGGAGGCCCTGCCGGCCAGCGAGTATCGCGATGCACTGGTGGAACTGAGCGAGTTCGCGGTCGCCCGCACTCACTGAGGCCAATAACGGCCTACCGTAGGAGCCGGCTTGCCGGCGATGAGGTCCTTGAACGATGCGTTGCTCTTGCGCACGTCATCGCCGGCAAGCCGGGCTCCTGCAACGTCCTGCGTCAACCTGTCTTGCGTTGTCGCGCCCCCTCCTTCGTTAAAAACCCTATATAATGTGCGCTTTTAGCCTTCCCGAACCCGAGGAGCCTTAGTGAGCACGTTGCCACCCTGCCCGAAATGCAATTCCGAATTCACCTACGAAGACGGTACCCAGCTGGTCTGCCCGGAATGCGCCCATGAGTGGTCCGCCACCGGCGAAGCCGAGACCGCGTCCGACGACAGCGTGAAAAAGGATTCCGTGGGCAACGTCCTGCAGGACGGCGACACCATCACCGTGATCAAGGACCTGAAGGTCAAGGGCACCTCCCTGGTGGTCAAGGTCGGTACCAAGGTCAAGAACATCCGCCTGTGCGACGGCGACCACGATATCGACTGCAAGATCGATGGCATCGGCCCGATGAAACTCAAGTCCGAGTTCGTCAGAAAGGTCTGAGCAAACGCCAGCTCGATCGTTCCCATGCTCTGCGTGGGAACGCATCCAGTGGCGCTCCGCGGCGCCTGCAGAGCATCCAGCAAGGCATTCCCACGCTGGAGCATGGGAACGATCAATCCCCCCTTGCGCTTGACGCCCGACAATTCCCCCACAGAAAAACCAGGAATCCGCCAATAGGCACTTGCTATTCTTTGAATAAGAATTATTCTCATTGAAACCTATCAAGGAGATGAGACCATGACTTATTTGATCGATGCCTGGCTGGACCGCCCACACCCTTACCTGCGCATCCTGCATCGGGAAACGGGTGAAGTCTGTGCGGTACTGGAAGAAGAAGCCCTGAATGAACTGCAGGACCAGGGTGACCTGGATGTCAGCGGCCTGAGCTCCAGTGAACCGCTGGTGCTCAAGGAACTGGTGCGCAACCTGTTTCTGTTCTGCTATGCCCGGGCCTTGCGCCCGACGGGAGACCTGAACAGCAAGCTGCAGGTATGACAACGGTGTCTGTGGGAGCGGGCTTGCCCGCGAAGAGGCCGGTACATCCGCCACATTGCTTGTGGCAGTAAGACCGCCTTCGCGGCGGTCCGACATCCCGGCAAACCTGCTCCCACACAAGGACCGCCCCCATGGAGAGGCGGGTGCGGCGGGTTACAGAACGTCGAGCAGCTCGACGTCGAACACCAGAACGCTGTGCGGCGGGATGCTGCCAACGCCTTGAGCGCCGTAGGCCAGTTCGCTCGGCACGTACAGGCGCCATTTGCTGCCGGCATTCATCAGTTGCAAGGCTTCGGTCCAGCCGGCGATCACGCCGCCTACCGGGAATTCGGCTGGCTGGCCACGCTCGTAGGAGCTGTCGAACACGGTGCCGTCGATCAGGGTGCCGTGGTAGTGAGTACGCACGGTGTCCTCACGGGATGGCTTGGCGCCTTCACCTTGAGTCAGCACTTCGAACTGCAGGCCCGATGCCAGGGTGGTGATGCCGTCACGCTTGGCGTTTTCAGCCAGGAATGCCAGGCCGGCACCTGCCGCGGCTTCAGCCTTGGCGGCCGCTTCGGCCTGCATGATTTCGCGGATGACCTTGAAGCTGGCGGACAGTTCGTCCTGGCCCACACGGCTTGGCTTGCCGCCAAACGCGTCGGTCAGACCGGCCAGGATCGCGTCCAGGCTCACGCCCGGTGGCGGGTTGTCACGCAGTTGGTCGCCCAGCTGACGGCCGATGCCGTAGCTGACGCGGGTTTCGTCGGTGGACAGATTTACTTCGGACATAACACTGCTCCGCTATGGGTCTGCTCTGGAAAACACCCTGGAATACGGCATTTCCCCTCGCGCCCGGAACCAAAAAGGGCGAGCAGACTAGCACAGAAGCGTCCGCTGTCAGCAGCCTCACCAGCCAGAATGGAAGGCGATGGGCACCTTCAGGCTGTCCTCGGCACTGGCCGGCATCCCGCACATTTCGTCGTGCACCGAGGTATGGATCAGGTGGAACGGCAGCTTCGGCATTCGTTCCAGCACCTCCCTGGCATGCTCCACCGAACGCAGGTGCAGGGTCTGCCCATGATCGTCGTTGAGCGGGTAGGCCGCGCCGTGCATCCGCGCTTCCAGCAGATAGATGCCGCCTTCGAGGGAGATCAGGTTCAACTCGTCGATCCGCCCGGCGAGGGCGAAACTGTTCAGCTCTTGCAGGTTCATGGGCGCACCTCGACTTTTCGGACTGGGCTATAGACAGGCATATGCCTGACCCGACAAAAGCACAAGGCGAAAACCACGCCGCCCGTCCGTTTCACAACGGACGGGCGGCGCGAACACGGCCACGGAGCGTGACGATCAGTGCTTGGTCAGCTTGTCCAGGTAACCCATGGCGAAGGCCGAGATCACAAAGGTCATGTGGATGATCACATACCACTGCAAGTGCACCGGATCGACGTTCTTGGCGTCCATGAACACCCGCAGCAGGTGAATCGAAGAGATCGCCACGATGGAAGCCGCCACCTTCATCTTCAACGAGGTGGAGTCCATCTTGCCCAGCCAGCTGAGCTTTTCCTTCTCTTCATCGATATCCAGCTGGGAAACGAAGTTCTCGTAGCCGGAAATCATCACCATCACCAGCAGCCCACCCACCAGCGCCATGTCGATCAGCGACAGCAGCACCAGGATCAGGTCGGCCTCGGCCATGGCAAACACGTTGGGGATGACGTGAAACACTTCCTGGAAGAACTTCAGCGCCAATGCCAGCAACCCCAGGGACAGCCCGAAGTAGATCGGCGCCAGGAGCCAGCGCGAGGCATACATTGCATTTTCGATAAAACGTTCCATGAATCTCACATATCGCCTGAAATGGCGGCGAGTATACCAGCCGTGAAACCCGAGGGAAAAAGCTCCCGCCAGACGCCTCGTTCAACACAGGGACAGCTCTGCAAAAGCGATTTTCTGCTAGTGTCGGCATCAACGACATCGCGCATGCACTGTGGACAGGAAAACTGAACAATGGATTTGCGACGCCCCCTGGGTTGCCTCGGACTCTCGGTAGCTCTGCTGATGAGCGGCTGCTCCCCCAATGACAAGCAACAACAGACCAGCCTCGAGGAAAGAACCGCAGAATTCGAAAAGACCCTCGACACGATCCAGGATCCCAAGCTCAAGGATGCCGTCGCGGACCTCGGCGGCTCATTGCTGCTGCTCGAACGCGCCCGCCTGCGCCTGCGGGACAAGCCGATCGAGACCGAGTACAGCGACGATGCCCTGGCGCTGCTCAAGCACTACCCGACCCCGCAGGCCCTGGCCGACACCTACATCAACGGGCTGTTCGTGCTGCGCAAGGCCTCCAGCTCCGATTACCTGACCGACCTGCAGCCGATTTTCCCGTTCAGCTTCAACTATCCGACCGAGTTTCCCTTCCCCCATGCCCTGGAATGGCAGTCGGTGACCCTGAGCAACAAGCAGGTCGTACCCTTCCAGCCCGAATGGTCGGAGACCGATCCCGGCATCCAGTTGAGCCCGTCCAGCGCCAACATGACCAATCCCGACGACCTGACGGTGACCTACCCGTACGTCGACGGGGTGGAAGTCGAGAACCGCAACCAGCCCCAACCCCTGACCCTGCACGGCAAGGTCGAGGTGATCGCCCCGCGCAAGGTCTTTACCTTCGACCTGACCCGCAAGGATATCGGCAAGCGGCAGACCAGCGAAAACATCAGCCTGACCCTGGTCTCGCTCGACAAGAACAATGCCGAGATCGAACTGAGCAACAGCGCGCCCCAGGCGGCGCAGGTCGGCGATACGGCGCTGAACCCGCTGATCGCCCAGGCCAGGGACAGCACCGGCCAGTTCCTCTCGCGCTCGGGGTCGATCAACGAAAACGCCGCGCAGATCGCCTTCTACCAGCAGCAACTGGATGAGATGCTCAAGCAGAAGAGCTGGAGCGACGCGTTCGAGAAGAAACTCGACGATGAGCAGAAAGCCTTCGAGGCCAGGCAGAGCAGCCATTACACCCGTGTGTACTTCAACGGCATGATCGACAAGCTGGAAATCAGCGTGCTGGATTTCTCCGATGCCACCGTCAACCGCAAGGAACTGGACCTCCCGATACGCCAGTTCGATGACACCACCAGCAAGGACATCCAGCCGCTGCCGATGCCGGTGGTGGTCTACGACGACCAGGCGCCCCACTACCTCAAGGACGCCGACCTCGACGCCGAGCAGTTGAAAAAGAGTGTCAGCATCAGCCAGTCCGTGGACGACGCCAGCGCCGCGCGCATCGAGTTCGACCATCCGAAGACGTTCAACGACGAACTGCTCGGCTCATCCTTCAACCCCGGCGACAGCCCGGTGACGTTCTTTGCCGAAGACGAGCAGGGAAAACGCGGCGAACCGCTGGAACTGCCCAAGGAAGCGTTCGAGGTCAACCCGCTGGAAGGCACCATCACCTACGACCTCAACCTGTTCCCGGAAACGCCGGCCTATGCCATCGGCTCGATACCGCTGTTTCTCGCCGATATCCAGAAAAACACCCTGGACGCCCGGCAGTTGCCCAAGGGCCTGGAACTCAAGGGCAATGCCCTGGTGGTCGACCAGAAACTGTTCCCGGCCGAGTCCTGGCGCTTCTACGCCAAGGACGACAGCGGCAACTACCTGAAGGAAATCCTCGCCACCAGCCACAACGAGAAAGCCGACTCACCGCCGCTCTATGACGTGCACTATTTCTACGGGCAACCGACGCAACTGGAAAGCTACCAGCGCACCGACCTGCAGACCGTCGAGTACGGCTTCGAGGTCAAGCTCGACAAGGTCCAGAGCAACGAGCCCGCCGAGTAATCCTCAGTGCAGCTCGTAGCCACCCGGATGTCGACCGCGCTCGCCGTTGATCTGCCGTAGCTGGGCCTGCAGGTGCAGGCGCCAGATCTGCGGTTCCTCGGCCAGTTCGTAGCCGTGCAGGGTCAGGCTTTCGACAATCGAGTCGAGGATCGATTCGGCGACGAAGGGGCCGTGGAAAGGGCCCTGGGATTTGATTGCGGAGGGTTGCTCACCGGCCATTCCGGCGGCGAACAAGAGGGTCCACATCCCGTTATCCCCGGCGAGCGGGCGAATGACGCATTCGATACGGGTGACCAGGCCCAGGCATTGGCGGGTAAGACAAAGGCTGCGCGACATGGCGGCGACCCTCGGTAGGTCCTGTCTTCAGCCTCCGACGTGAAGGCTGCATCGTTCCAGTGACTACAGTGGATGTCCTTGCCCAGAGAATAGAATAAATCCACCGGGCGCAAGGACCTGGAGGACCAACGGGCGCCAGGGGAACGGGCGCCAAAGCCTTGACCCCCGCCCTTGCGGAACTTGTGGGAGCTGGCTTGCCAGCGAAGAGGCCCTTGAGAACGCCAGGAGCTTCGCGGGCAAGCCCGCTCCCACAACAAGCCCACTCCCACAGTCCATGCGCGCCGTCAGGACGGCTTGACCTCCGCCAGCGCCTGCTCGGCGGCCTCTCTCTCGGCCTCCTTGAGGTCATCCTCGCTGATCATTTCGGCGATCACTCGCAGGCGCTCCACCACCCGTGCATTGACGCTGCCTTCCGGAAACTGACCGTCGGCATCCGGCTCGCCGGCGGGTTCGCCTACCAGCAAGCTGAGGGCCTCGTCGGCCTGACGCACCGCATACACATGGAACTGCCCGGCCCGGACGGCCTGCAGGACCTTCTCGTCAAGCATCAGCGTGGCGACGTTGGCCTGCGGGATGATCGCACCCTGTTCGCCGGTCAGGCCACGGGCCTCGCAGAGCCGGAAGAAGCCCTCGATCTTCTCGTTGACCCCACCGACCGCCTGCACCTCGCCGAACTGGTTGATCGAACCGGTAATGGCGAAACATTGCTTGAGCGGGGTCTTCGACAAGGCCGAAATCAGCGTGCAGGCCTCGCCCAGGGAAGCGCTGTCGCCATCGACATAACCATAGGACTGCTCCAGGGCGATGCTCGCGGAGATCGCCAGGGGGAATTCCTGGGCATAACGGCTGCCCAGGTAGCCGGTGAGGATCATCACGCCCTTGGAGTGGATCGGCTGCCCGAGATTGACCTCGCGTTCGATATCGACGATACCGCTGCCGCCCGGATAGACCGTGGCGGAAATTCGCGCCGGCACGCCGAACGCCGAATCGCCGACCTCCAGCACCGTCAGGCCGTTGCACTTGCCCACCGCGGCGCCGGCGGTATCGATCAGGATGATCCCCGCCAGCATATCGTCGAGGATGCGCGCGGAGACCCGGCCGGTCCGCGTGGCCTTGGCCTTGAGCGCCCGTTCGATATGGCCGGCATCGGTGCGTTCGTCACCGGCCAGGTGACGGATGAAATCCGCCTCGCTGACCAGCTGGAACAGATCGCCGATCCGCGCCGACAGACGCCCCTGGTGCTCGGCCAGGCGCGCACTGTAGGTCGCCAGGCGCGCCACCGCATCGGCGGTCAGCGGCGCCATGCCCTCTTCCGAGGTGCGGGTCTTGAGCAACTGGGCGAACTGCTCCAGGCTTTCGTCGACCATCGGGATGTCTTCGTCGAAGTCCACCAGCACCCGGAACATCTCCTGGAAGTCCGGATCCAGGTCCTGCAGGGTGTAGTACAACTGGCGCGCACCGATGATGATGACCTTGACCTGCAGCGGGATCATCTGCGGCGTCAGGGTCACGGTCGCCAGGCGACCCAGTTCGCCCAGGGGCGACTCCATCTTCAGCTTGCGCGATTGCAGGGCGCGCTTGAGCGCGTCCCAGACGAAGGGCTCGCTGAGCATCTTCTCCGCTTCGAGGATCAGGAAACCACCGTTGGCGCGATGCAGCGCCCCCGGGCGCAATTGCCGGTAGGTGGTGTACAGCGCACCCTGGTCGGTGCTGTATTCGATCCGGCCGAACAGATTGTCGTAGGTAGGATGCGGCTCGAACACCACCGGCGCCCCGCCACTGGCCGGATGCCCGACCACCAGGCTCGGCGCGTACTGTTCTTCCAGCAACTTGCGGGCAACCGCGTCGGTCTTGCTGTCGTCCACCAGTTGCTCGACCACGGTCTTGAGCAGGTAGACCTGCATCGCTTGCAGATAACCACAGACTGCCGCGTTCTCGGCGTACTTCTCCGACAGCGGGGCGAGCAGAGGCTGCAAGGCCAGGGTAATGGTCTCTTCGTTCAACTGGCGCAACTGGTTGCTCGACTCGCGCTTCCACTGCGGCAGGCTGGCGAGCTCCTCGTTGAGACGCTCTTCGAGATCGGCGATATCGGTATGGAAACGCTCGCGCTCGGCCTCCGGCAACTGGGCGAACTCCGCCTCGTCGAGGGCCTTGCCGTCGCTCATCGGGGTAAAGGCGATATTGGTGCTGTCGCGATACAAGGCGACTTCCTTTTCCAGCGCCAGGCGCTCGATCACATCCAGGGCGCGGTCATAACGCTGGTTGAACGCACGGTCGATGGCACTTTTCTTCTGCTGATAGGACGGATGTTCGAACACCGCCGGAAACGTCGCCAGCAGATTGTCGATCAGACCGTTGATATCGCTGATGAACGCGCCGGCCTCGCCCGCGGGCAACTCCAGCGCCCGTGGCTCGCGCGGCTCATCGAAATTGTTGACGTAGACCCAGTCCGAGGGGGTCTGCAGGCGCTTGCCTTCCGCCTTCAGGTAGCGTTTGACGAAGGAAAAACGCCCGGTGCCGGGCTCTCCCATGACAAATACGTTGTAACCGGGGCGTGGCATCGCCACACCGAACTGCAATGCTTCGACCGCGCGTTCCTGGCCAAGCACACCGCGAAAGGGCTCCAGATCATTGGTGGTAGAGAAGCTGAACTGTTCAGCGGAGAAAGGGCGAGTCAGCGCTTCGGGCGCTAGACGCAGGCTGGCAGCAACAGAATCAGGCATCGGGCTTCCTTACATCAGGCGGGGCAGATGAAGGCATTCTGGCGCTGGCCGTACCCGGCTGGCAAGGCAAGTGGCAGGTGAATCCTCGCAGCGGGACAAAAGCCCCGGGAGCCGGACTACAAGAAGGTGTATATCTTATTCATAAAGGGAAAAAACCACGGAACCCTTGGATCGTGCCTAAACTCCAACATGCGCGGCTGGACTGATAACCGGCCCACCGGTGCTCTCACAGGCCGGACACCCTTGTCCATTGGTATGCACATAAAGAGAACAAAGCTATGAAACGGATTCTTCTCGGTACTCTCTTCACCGTTGTCTCCTTCCAGGCCTTGGCGCAGGCGCCAGGCGGCCCGGATTGCGGTTGGGGCAACATGCTGTTCAAAGGTCAACGTGGCACCCCCGCACACTTCCTGGCCTCCACCACCAACGGCACCTCCGGCAACGCCACCTTCGGGATGACGTCCGGCACCAACGGCTGCACCACCAAAGACGCACTGACCTACGGTGGCAAATCCTGGATTGCCATGAATGGCATGATGAACGAGCTGTCGGAAGACATGGCCAAGGGTCAGGGCGAAGCACTGACCACCTATGCCGTGGTCCTGGGGGTGGCACCGGAAGACCGTGCCCATTTCGCCGCTGTGACCCATGAGCACTTCCAGCAGATCTTCAGCAAGGCTGACGTGACCGCCGACGACGTGCATACCAACACCCTGGCCGT
This sequence comes from Pseudomonas sp. Mn2068, assembly GCF_049319725.1. NCBI lineage: Bacteria > Pseudomonadati > Pseudomonadota > Gammaproteobacteria > Pseudomonadales > Pseudomonadaceae > Pseudomonas > Pseudomonas sp. Mn2068. The sequence continues at coordinate 370,823 of NZ_JBMOUG010000004.1, forward strand.
ACTCAAGAGCGATCCACGCCTGGCCAAGTACGCAACCCAGGCTTGAGCCTGACCCGCCCGCTCCTCCTGGAGCGGGCATTCCCTGCCCGACCCTCTTTCGCCTGACAACAGTTGCCCATCATGCTCAAACGCCTTGCCTACCTGGCGCTCTGTGTCTGCGCCCCGCTCCAAGCCGCTTCGCACATCGATGATCAACGTTTGCAACAACTGGCCGACGATCCCTTCTGGATCTCCCTGGGCCATTACGAAAGCGCCAAGCTGGGCGGCTGGCGCAGCTATGTGAGCGACAAGAAATTCTTCCTCGCCGCCGACGGCGCCCATCACCCGGATGCGGAACTGAAAGCCACCGTCGCCGCGCTGTATGCCCCGGCCAGCGCCGGCAACCAGCATGCCCAGTGCGTCTACCCGGCCCGCAGCCGCTGGCTCAAGGCGCAACTGCAACTGACCGATCTGCCGGCCCCGGACTGCTCCGACTTCAACCAGTGGTTCAAGAACGTCTCGCCCCACAGCACGGTGATGATCTTTCCGGCGGCCTACCTGAACAGCCCCTCGTCGATGTTCGGCCACACCCTGCTGCGTATCGACCAGGAAGATGTCCAGCGCGACCAGACCGCGCTGCTCAGCTACGCGATCAACTTCGGGGCCTATATCGAAGGCTCGGACAACAGCATTCTGTATGCCTGGAAAGGCCTGATGGGCGGCTACCCCGGCTTGTTCGCCCTGGTGCCCTACCAGGAAAAACTCTCCGAATACCGCAGCCTGGAAAACCGCGACCTGTGGGAATACCGGCTGAACCTCACGCCTGAAGAAACCCAACGCATGGTCGAGCACGTCTGGGAACTCAAGCAGATCCAGTTCGACTACTTCTTCTTCGACGAAAACTGCTCCTATCGCCTGCTGGAACTGCTGCAGGTTGCCCGCCCGAGCCTGCGCCTGACCGGGCAGTTCCCGCTGACCGCCATCCCCACCGACACGGTGAAGGCGGTCAAGGAGGCCGGCCTGGTGGAAAGGATCGACTATCGCCCGTCCCGTGAACGCGAACTGCTGGAACGGGCCAAGCCCCTGACGGACGATGAGCAGGCCTGGGTCCTGAAAGTCAGCGCCGACCAGAAAGTCCTCCAGGACCCGCTGTTCAAGGCCCAGCCCAGGGCCCGCCAGGCGCTGATCGTCGATGCCGCCTATCGCCTCGAACGTTATCGGGCCAACGGCCTGGAGCGCGACCCGGTGCGCTCGCAACGCAGCTTCGAACTGCTCCGGGCGATCAACCAGAACCCCGCGCCGGAGTTGCAGATCACGCCGCCCGGACTGCCGGAAAACGGCCATGAGTCGCGCACCTGGCAGGCCGGGATCGGCACCCGCGGCGACAAGGCCTTCGGCGAGTACGGCCTGCGCATGGCCTATCACGACCTGAACGACAACGCCGAGGGCTTCCCTCTCGGCGCCCAGATCGAAATCCTGCAGATGAAACTGCGCCAGTACGAAGGCAACCACTGGCAATTGCAGCAACTGGACCTGGCCACCATTCGCTCGCTGACACCGCGCAACGCGCTGCTGCAACCCTGGTCCTGGCAAGTGACCGGCGGCCTGGAGCGGGTGCCGGGCAAGCACGATGACCAGACCCTGGTCAGCCACGTCAATGGCGGGGCCGGCGGTACCTGGCAATTGAACGATGAGCTGCTCGGATTCGCCCTCGGCACCGTGCGCGTGGAACACAATGCCGATTTCGCCGCGTTCGTCTCACCGGCCGCCGGGTTCGATACCGGGCTGCTGTGGAAAAACCCGCTGGGCAATCTCAGCGTGGAAGCCAAGGGCGACTACTTCACCAATGGCGAAGTACGCCGCAGCCTGAGCCTCAACCAGCAATGGGAGCTGTCGCGCAACCTGGGCCTGCGCCTGAGCGCCCAGCGCGAGTTCAGCAAACTGGCCTCGGCGGAAAACGAGGTCATGCTGGAACTGAAGTGGTATCACTATTGAGCGGCGCCTGCTCGGACGCCATCGCCAGCAAGCCGGCTCCTACAAGGAGCCCGGTATGTCGATAGACTTGTGCCGAAACATAGACTTGTAGGAGCCGGCTTGCTGGCGATGACGGCGGTGAATTTGACATCGCCATTCCTGGCCAACGCCTACAGGAGCCATGCCCAGACGGTATTTTGTATTCGACGCAGACCACAGACAGGGCTATTCACACTGAAAGTTCAACTGTGCGGACTGCACCGCCGTCCGGCCGAACTTGCGCTCCAGAAACTCGCCCCGTAAACGCCGGCAATGCTGGTAATCGCGCCGGGCCATATTGTCGATGGTGATATTGCCCACATCACCCGATGTAGTCCGTCCGCCAAAGCGGAGAACCACCGGCGGGGCTTCGGGCTGCAAATGAAACCGGCGGGGAGACTTCTCGTCAGGTGCTGGCGATGCCACTGCCTGAGTGGGAATAGGCAACAGGCCATACCGCTCCACAAGGAAGCTCTCCGGCAATGGTTCACCCACGGCAACACAGGCGGACAGGGTCAGGCCGACACCCACGCCATGGGGTTTGAAGCAACTCATACACGACTCTCTTTCTTTCGACTGCGATTCCCCCACGCCCTGGCGCGGGACTGAAACACCTGGCGCAGAGCGCCCGGTACTGCTTTAACCTGAACAGAAAGATAACGACCCGGGTCGGAAAAGTTTACTGCCCAGACGCACAAACCGCTCATTGCCCGACGTCACAGGAGCGCGAACAGGCCCAACAGGTTCATCACAACCTCTTGACGCTACGCTCACGCGCGACCTTCTACACTCAACTCCATAGGGGTCGATCTGTACGGGTATCACGATGTGGCGTTGGCTGTTGCTGGCAGCAATGATGGGATTGGCGGGCTGTGAATCGACCCACGATCACCTGCTCGCCCAGGGTTATCCACCGGCGTTCGCCGATGGCTTCGACGACGGCTGCGGCAGTGGCCGGCAAGCCGCCGGCGCGATCACCGGCGAATTCCGCAAGAACGTTTCCCGCTATCTCCAGGAACGTGAATACGCCACGGGCTGGGATGACGGCTTTCGGCAATGCCAGGCCATGCTCGAGAATCAGGACCGCGACACCTACAAGAACCGCCACTGGGACGAGCGCGAACGCGCCTGGCAACAGGAGAAAGACCGTGACGCCGCACGGGCCTACCGTTCGCAATAGGTCGCTTTCGGACAATTCCCCGGCACCGAATCCTGCGAGCATGGTCCATATGCCATGCACGGGAGAATGCCATGAGTCGTGCCTTCGTCAACGAAGACAGCGCCGCCGCCCAGGCCAGCCAGCCGGTGGAGCGCCAGGTCAGCACGCAGCCCAACTACGTCACCGCGACGGGCCTGGCCCAGTTGCAGGAACGCGTTGCCGGGTTGCAGGCCGAATACAGCCGGCAGAGTGCCCTCGGTGAACAGGCCGACAAACAGCGCCAGGCCGATATCGAACGAGACCTGCGCTATTTCAACCAGCGCCTGTCCAGCGCCATGCTGGCCGCTCCGGCGACCTCCAGCGAAGTGGTGCAGATCGGCAGCCGCGTCACCTTCGCCAACGAACAGGACGAGGAACAACAGGTCCAGCTCGTCGGCGAAGACCAGGCCGACTACGCCAGCGGCCTGATCAACTGGGGCTCGCCGCTGGGACGGGCGCTGCTCGGCGCGCACCCCGGCGATGAAGTGCTGTGGAAACGACCGGCCGGGGACCAACTGATCGAGATCCTGCGCATCGACCCGGCTTAAACCACACCCTGGGCGAGCATGGCCTCGGCGACCTTGACGAAGCCGGCGATGTTCGCGCCCTTGACGTAGTTGACCCGGCCGTTTTCCTCGCCGTAATGCACGCAGGCATGATGGATCGATTGCATGATGCCGTGCAGCTTGCTGTCGACCTCGCCGGCGGTCCACAACAGGCGCATGGCATTCTGTGACATCTCCAGGCCACTGACCGCCACGCCACCGGCATTCGAAGCCTTGCCCGGGGCGAACAGGATGCCCGCCTCGATAAAGATATCCACAGCCTCCAGGGTGGTCGGCATGTTCGCACCCTCGGCCACGCACAGGCAGCCATTGCGCAACAGGGTCCGGGCCGCCTCGGCGTCCAGTTCGTTCTGCGTCGCACAGGGCAGCGCGATATCGCAGCTCAGGGTCCACGGATGCTGGCCGGCGAGGAACTCCAGGCCAAAGCATTGCGCCAGCTCGCTGATCCGCCCGCGCTGGACGTTCTTCAACTCCAGCAGCGCCTGCCACTGTTCGTCGGTCAGGCCGGCCTCGCAATACAGCGTGCCTTCGGAGTCGGACAGCGAAATCACCTTGCCGCCCAGGTCCATGACCTTGCGCGCGGCGTACTGTGCAACGTTGCCGGAACCGGAGATCGCCACGCGCTTGCCCTCGACCCCATCGCCCTTGCGCTTGAGCATTTCCTCGGCGAAATACACACAGCCAAAGCCAGTGGCTTCCGGACGGATCAGGCTGCCGCCGTAGGTCATGCCCTTGCCGGTCAGTACCGAGGTGAACTGGTTGGCCAGGCGCTTGTACTGACCGAACAGGAAGCCGATCTCCCGGGCGCCGACTCCGATATCACCGGCCGGGACGTCCACGTCGGCACCGATATGCCGGTACAGCTCGCTCATGAACGCCTGGCAGAAACGCATGACCTCCGCGTCACTCTTGCCCTTGGGATCGAAGTCCGAGCCGCCCTTGCCGCCGCCCATCGGCAGCGAAGTCAGGGCGTTCTTGAAGGTCTGCTCGAAGGCGAGGAACTTCAACACACCGAGATTCACCGACGGGTGGAAACGCAGGCCGCCCTTGTAGGGGCCGATGGCGCTGTTCATCTGGATACGGAAACCACGATTGACCTGGACCTTGCCCTGGTCGTCGACCCACGACACGCGAAACACCACGGCCCGCTCCGGCTCGCACAGACGCTCAAGAATGCCCGAGGCCAGGTAGTGCGGATGACTCTCCAGAAACGGCCAGAGACTGCGCAGGACCTCCTCCACCGCCTGATGGAATTCCGGTTGGTCCGGGTCGCGTTTTTTCAGGCGGGCGAGGAAGTGGTCAACGGATTCGATCATGGAAAAGTCTCGTCAATGAGTTGTCGTTATCAGGAGATTGACCCGGACTGTAGCAATTGAAAGAGCACTACGACAGTGCAAAATGTCGCAGTTATGAATTTAAATGGTGCAATTTATATAAATATTCCGTATTCAGGGCACAAAACGCACCATAAAAAGGCCATCGCCCACCCGGGTCGCACCTGGGAACGACAGGCAAAAAAAACGGAGCCCGAAGGCTCCGTTTTCTCGACCACCGACCTGATCAGGCCAGTTTCTTGTGCCGTACGCGATGCGGCTGGGCCGCTGCGTCGCCGAGGCGTTTCTTGCGATCCGCTTCGTATTCGGTGTAGTTGCCTTCGAAGAACACCGCTTGCGAGTCGTCTTCGTAAGCCAGGATGTGCGTCGCCACACGGTCCAGGAACCACCGATCGTGGGAGATCACGATGGCCGCGCCCGGGAAGTCCAGCAGGGCTTCTTCCAGGGAACGCAGGGTTTCCACGTCGAGGTCGTTGGACGGTTCGTCGAGCAGCAGGACGTTGCCGCCCTCCTTCAGGGTCAGGGCCAGATGCAGGCGGCCACGCTCACCACCGGACAGGTCCTTGACGAACTTCTGCTGGTCGCCGCCCTTGAAGTTGAAACGACCGACGTAGGTACGCGACGGTATTTCGTAGTTGCCGATGCGGATCTGGTCGGAACCGTCGGAGATCTGCTGGAACACCGTCTTGCTGCCGTCGAGGTCGTCGCGGCTCTGGTCGACGCAGGCCAGTTGCACGGTCTCACCGATCTCGATGCTGCCCGAATCCGGGGTTTCCTTGCCCATCAGCATGCGGAACAGGGTCGACTTACCGGCACCGTTACCGCCGATCACGCCGACAATCGCGCCTTTGGGCATGCTGAACGACAGGTTGTCGATCAACACGCGGTCGCCATAGCCCTTGCTGACGTTCTTGAACTCGATGACCTTGTCGCCCAGGCGCGGACCGGCCGGGATGTAGATCTCGTTGGTCTCGCTGCGCTTCTGGAATTCCTGCGATTGCATTTCCTCGAAGCGCTGCAGGCGGGCCTTGGATTTCGACTGGCGGGCCTTGGCGCCTTTGCGCACCCACTCCAGTTCTTCCTTCATGGCCTTTTCATGGGCCGACTGCTGCTTGGATTCCTGGGCCAGACGATCGGACTTGGCTTCCAGCCAGCCCGAGTAGTTGCCTTCGTACGGAATACCCGCGCCGCGGTCGAGTTCGAGGATCCAGCCGGCAACGTTGTCGAGGAAGTAACGGTCGTGCGTGATCGCGACCACGGTGCCCGGGAAGTCGTGCAGGAAGTGCTCCAGCCAGGCGACGGAGTCGGCGTCCAGGTGGTTGGTCGGTTCGTCGAGCAGCAGCATGTCGGGAGCCGACAGCAGCAGGCGGCACAGGGCCACGCGGCGTTTTTCACCGCCGGACAGGTGTTCGACCTTCGCGTCCCAGGCCGGCAGGCGCAGCGCATCGGCGGCGACTTCCAGCTGGCGCTCCAGGTTGTGACCATCGCTGGCCTGCAGGATGGCTTCGAGCTTGGCCTGTTCGGCGGCCAGCTTGTCGAAGTCGGCGTCCGGGTCGGCGTAGGCAGCGTAGACCTCGTCCAGGCGCGCCTGGGCGTCCTTGATCACGCTGACCGCTTCCTCGACCACTTCACGCACGGTCTTGGTCGGATCCAGTTGCGGTTCCTGCGGCAGGTAGCCGACATTCAGCTCCGGCATCGGCCGCGCCTCACCGTCGAACTCGGTGTCGACGCCAGCCATGATTTTCAACAGGGTGGACTTGCCCGAACCGTTCAGGCCAAGAACGCCGATCTTGGCGCCCGGGAAAAACGACAGGGAGATGTTTTTCAGGATTTCCCGCTTCGGCGGAACAACTTTGCTCAGCCGATGCATGGTGAAGACGTATTGAGCCATGGAGAACCTAGCGTCAGTGACTGATGAATAAAGGCGCGAGCGTAGCTCGGACAAGGCGGGATAGTGCGGCATGCATCATGCTTGTCAAACGCAACGCCGATCCCGGCCTCAAAGAGGAGCGCAAAACTCCCGCGTAACCGGCAAAGCTACCTGAATGCGTGAAACAGGGCAAACCGCTCGGTCGAACGGGGCTGGCACTTTGCCACAAGTCAAGGCATGCTAGCCGCCCTTCGGGCGTCCGGCTTATAGTGCACGTCGCGCCAATCCAGCCCAACCGCAGGATCACAGTTTGACCAACGCCAACCCGCCATCGCCCGCGCGCGCATCCCGTCATGTGTCCGGCACACCCCTGCGCGGCACAATCAAAGGCGTACTGGCGATACTGGTGTTGTTCCTGCTCGCCCTGCTGTTCTGGCAACTGATCGATCAGTTCCAGCACACCCGCAAGATCCAGCGCCAATACAGCATCGACTACAGTGCCGAACTGGCCGATCACGTCAGTCTGAACATGAAGCTCAATGCGCAGATCGCGGCCAACCTGCTGCCGATCTTCGAGAAGCCCGAGAACCGCGAGCAGCAACAGCAACTGCTCGGCAAGCTGCGCCTGTCCCTGCCGGACATCCAGAGCATTGCCCTGCTCGACGCCAAGGGCAACATCATCAGCGACAGCGCCGTCGACAGCCACGATGCCGACTACCTCGCCGAACTGGTCCGGCGCAGCAGTCGCACCCAGACCTATTACTTCACCAATGACGACGACGGCTCGATGGTGCACCTGCTGCTGCGCCAGGCCAGCGGCGAGACCAACGGCTACTGGGCGTTGCGCCTGGCACCGACGCTGTTCCAGAGCCTCACCCGTCAGTCCGAGCAGAAATTCCAGCCGACCTGGGTCATCGAGAACCGCCTGAACCATCGCGTCATCAGCCGTGACAACGACATCACCCCACGGCCTTCGGTGCTGCAACCGGATGACGAAGCCAACAGCGTGCTGATCGTCCCGCTGTCCAACAGCGACTGGCAGCTGCGCGGCCTGTTCGACCAGCGCAAGGTACTCGAGGAACTGCTCCCGGCGCTGATCGGCAAGTGCCTGCTGGGACTGGGGCTGTCGATGCTGCCGGTGCTGGCCCTGATCAATATGCGCCGGCGCCAGCGCCAGGTCCATGAAGGGCGCCGCCGCTACCAGGACATCTTCGAAGGCACCGGCGTGGCACTGTGCGTCCTCGACCTGTCGGGGCTGCCGGCCTTTCTCGCCGACAACCACCTGACCGACAGCGAAAGCCTCAAGCGCTGGATCGCCCATGATCCCGAACACCGTCGCCTGCTGCTGGAAGAATTGCGCATCACCGAAGTCAACCTGGTCGCGCTGCGCCTGCTCAATGTCGACTCCTGCGAGACCGCCTGGAAGTGCCTGATAGACGGTTGCCCGACCCAGATCACCGGTATCGGCTACCCGCTGGTGGAGGCGCTGATCAACCACCAGAGCCAACTGGAACTGGAGATCAAGCTCACCGATGCCCACGGCCAGGACCAGCACCTGTGGCTGGTGCTGCGCCTGCCGGAAGATCCCGGCGACTACCCGGCGGTCATCCTCAGCATCACCGATATCACCAGCCGCAAGCTGATCGAATTGTCGCTGCTGGAGCGCGAAGGGTTCTGGTCGGATGTCGTGCGCACCGTGCCGGATCACCTCTACGTCCAGGACGTGATCAGCCAGCGGATGATCTTCAGCAACCACCACCTGGGCCAGACGCTCGGCTACAACAAGAGCGAACTGCACCAGATGGGCGAGTACTTCTGGGAAATCCTGCTGCACCCCGAAGACGCCGAACACTACCACCGCCTGCGCCACCAGCAGCGCCACGCCGGCTACAGCCAGCTGTTGCAGTGCCAGTTGCGCTTCCGCCACCGCGACAACCAGTGGCGGCGCTTCGAGATCCGCGAACAGGCGCTGGCCCGGGATAAATACGACCAGGTCACGCGGATCATCGGCGTCGCCAAGGACATCACCGACCAGATCGAAGCCAGCGAATCCCTGCGCGACAGCGAACAGCGCTACCGAATGCTCGCCGAAAGCATCAGCGATGTGATCTTCTCCACCGACAGCAAGCTGCACCTGAACTACGTCAGTCCGTCGGTGCATGCCGTGCTCGGTTATGAAGTCGACTGGGTATTCAAGAACGGCTGGCATTCGACCATCGCCAACCCGACGCAACTGACCGGCATCTACCAATTGATGGAGCGGGTCAGCAAAGCCCTGGACAAGCCCGAACAACTGGCCGAGCTGCGCAGCCAGGTACAGACCCAGCTGTTCCTGTTCGACTGCCTGCGGGCCGATGGCCGCAAGATCCCGATCGAACTGCGCCTGGTGCTGGTCTGGGACGAGCACGGCGCCTTCGAAGGGATTCTCGGTGTCGGTCGCGATATCAGCCAGCAGCGCCGCGCGGAAAAAGACCTGCGCATGGCCGCCACGGTATTCGAGCACTCGACCTCGGCGATCCTGATTACCGATCCGGCCGGCTATATCGTCCAGGCCAACGAGGCCTTCAGCCGCGTCAGCGGTTATGCCGTGTCCGATGTCCTCGACCAGTTGCCCAACATGCTGACGGTCGACGACCAGCAGGAAGCCCACCTGCGTTATGTGCTCAAGCAACTGCAACAGCACAACACCTGGGAAGGCGAAGTCTGGCTCAAGCGCCGCAGTGGCGAGCACTATCCGGCCTGGGTCGGCATCACCGCCGTACTCGACGACGAAGGCGACCTCGCCAGCTACGTGTGCTTCTTCAGCGATATCAGCGAGCGCAAGGCCAGCGAGCAGCGGATCCATCGCCTCGCCTACTACGACGCCCTGACCCACCTGCCCAACCGCACGCTGTTCCAGGACCGCCTGCACACCGCGCTGCAACAGGCCGAGCGGCAGAAGTCCTGGGTGGTGCTGATGTTCCTCGACCTCGACCGCTTCAAGCCGATCAACGACTCCCTCGGCCATGCCGCCGGCGACCGCATGCTCAAGGAAATGGCCACGCGCCTGCTGGCCTGCGTCGCCGAGGATGACACCGTGGCGCGCATGGGCGGCGACGAGTTCACCTTGCTCCTGCAGCCACGGGTCACTCGCGAAATGGCCTTGAACCGGGCGATCCACGTCGCCGAGCAGATCCTTTCGAGCCTGGTGACGCCTTTTGTCCTCGAAGGACGGGAGTTTTTCGTCACCGCCAGTATCGGTATCGCCCTGAGCCCGCAGGACGGCAGCGAACTCAGTCAGTTGATGAAAAACGCCGACACCGCGATGTACCACGCCAAGGAGCGCGGCAAGAACAACTTCCAGTTCTACCAGGCCGACATGAACGCCAGCGCTCTGGAGCGCCTGGAACTGGAAAGCGACCTGCGCCACGCCCTGGAACAGAACGAGTTCGTGCTCTACTACCAGCCGCAGTTCAGCGGCGACGGCAAGCGCCTGACCGGCGCCGAAGCCTTGCTGCGCTGGCGCCATCCACGACGCGGGCTGGTACCGCCGGGCGACTTCATCCCGGTCCTGGAAGAGCTCGGGCTGGTGGTGGATGTCGGTGACTGGGTGCTGTCCGAGGCCTGCCGCCAACTCAAGACCTGGCACCAGAACAAGGTCCGGGTGCCGAAGGTCTCGGTGAACATTTCCGCACGACAGTTCTCCGACGGACAACTGGGCACGCGGATCGCCACCATCCTGCGGGACACCGGCCTGCCGCCGGCGTGCCTGGAGCTGGAGCTGACCGAAAGTATCCTGATGCGCGAAGTCAGCGAGGCGATGCTGATCCTCGCCGGCCTGAAGAACCTCGGCCTGAGCATCGCCGTGGACGACTTCGGCACCGGTTACTCGTCGCTCAACTACCTCAAGCAGTTCCCCATCGACGTCCTGAAGATCGACCGCACCTTCGTCGACGGCCTGCCGTCGGGCGAACAGGATGCGCAGATCGCCCGGGCCATCATCGCCATGGCCCACAGCCTCAACCTCGCGGTGATCGCCGAAGGCGTGGAAACCCACGAGCAGCTGGACTTCCTGCGCGAGCACGGTTGCGACGAAGTGCAGGGCTACCTGTTCGGCAGGCCGATGGCCGCCAATCGCTTCGAGGCACAATTCAGTAACGATGCGCTGTTCATGTTCGACTGACAGGCCCGTGGCGCCGGGACCGACGCTTTCGCGGGCAAGCCCGGCTCCCACCAGTATGGGGGCGACCACGGGTTTTGCACATGATGCAAAGTCGCAGGAACCGGCCTTGCCCGGGAAGAGGCCCTGGCAGGTGCCGCCGGCAAACCTGAACACCGCTTATCTGCGACATGATGCCCTTTCATATGCCAGATAAAACCCATTGGGTTAGAATGCCTTCCTTTTCTGCCCCCGATCCTTGAGGACCGCCATGTTCAGCCGTGATTTGACTATTGCCAAGTACGACGCCGATCTCTTTGCCGCCATGGAGCAAGAAGCTCAGCGCCAGGAAGAGCACATCGAGCTGATCGCCTCGGAAAACTACACCAGCCCCGCGGTGATGGAAGCCCAGGGCTCGGTCCTGACCAACAAGTACGCCGAAGGCTATCCGGGCAAGCGTTACTACGGCGGCTGCGAATACGTCGACGTGGTTGAGCAACTGGCCATCGACCGCGCCAAGGAACTGTTCGGCGCCGATTACGCCAACGTCCAGCCACACGCCGGCTCCCAGGCCAACGCTGCCGTCTACCTGGCCCTGCTGCAAGGCGGCGACACCATCCTGGGCATGAGCCTGGCCCACGGCGGCCACCTGACCCACGGCGCCAGCGTTTCCTCCTCCGGCAAGCTGTACAACGCCGTGCAGTACGGCATCGACGCCAACGGCCTGATCGACTACGACGAAGTCGAGCGCCTGGCGGTCGAGCACAAGCCGAAAATGATCGTGGCCGGTTTCTCCGCCTACTCGCAGATCCTCGACTTCCCACGCTTCCGCGCAATCGCTGACAAAGTCGGCGCCTACCTGTTCGTCGACATGGCCCACGTGGCCGGCCTGGTCGCCGCTGGCGTCTACCCGAACCCGGTGCCGTTCGCCGACGTCGTCACCACCACCACCCACAAGACCCTGCGCGGTCCACGTGGCGGCCTGATCCTCGCTCGCGCCAACGCCGACATCGAGAAGAAGCTGAACTCCGCGGTATTCCCGGGCGCCCAGGGCGGCCCGCTGGAGCACGTCATCGCCGCCAAGGCGATCTGCTTCAAGGAAGCCCTGCAGCCTGAGTTCAAGGCCTACCAGGAGCAAGTGGTGAAGAACGCCCAGGCCATGGCCGAAGTGTTCATCGAGCGCGGTTTCGACGTGGTTTCCGGCGGGACCAAGAACCACCTGTTCCTGCTGTCGCTGATCAAGCAGGACATCTCCGGCAAAGACGCCGACGCCGCCCTGGGCAAGGCGTTCATCACCGTGAACAAGAACTCGGTACCGAACGACCCACGCTCCCCGTTCGTCACCTCCGGCCTGCGTTTCGGCACCCCGGCAGTCACCACCCGTGGCTTCAAGGAAACCGAATGCCGCGAGCTGGCCGGCTGGATCTGCGACATCCTGGCCGACCTGAACAACGAAGCGGTGATCGACGCCGTTCGCGAGAAGGTCAAGGCCATCTGCAAGAAGCTGCCGGTCTACGGCGCTTGATAAACCCCGCTTGACGCAACATTGAAAAAGCCCGGTCAGCGATGACCGGGCTTTTTTTCGCCTGGAGAAAACTCGCCGTCCGTCGCCCCTTCGTAGCAGAGCAGCGCCTTGGCGGCGAAGCACCATCCTGTGGGAGCCGGCTTGCTGGCGATGGCGGTCTTGAGGCTTGCATCGCTCTCGCGGGCCTCATCGCCGGCAAGCCAGCTCCTACAGGACCAGCATTACTGGTCAGACCAGTCCTACCAATTTCGCGAAAAAACCCTTGTGCCTGCGAAAAAACCGGGCGTAGACTGACCCCGCACTGGACATACCGGTAAGACCACAACAATTAAGTTCCGAAGCTGCGGCCCCAGGCCCGGATAACGGAACGCCGACCAGGATCCTCCTCATGCTCAGATGGTGCTCGCGTTCGATTTTCCTCCAGGTTGTCCTTGGGTTGATGCTCGGCATCATCTGCGGACTCGCCCTTCCCGAATTCTCCACCCAGCTCAAACCCCTCGGCGACGGCTTTATCAAGCTGATCAAGATGCTGATCGGACTGATCGTCTTCTGCGTGGTGGTCAGCGGCATCTCCGGCGCCGGCGACTTGAAGAAAGTCGGGCGGATCGGCCTCAAGTCGGTGATCTATTTCGAAGTCCTGACCACCATCGCCCTGCTGATCGGGCTGATCCTGGCCTACTCCACCGGCATCGGCAGCGGCGCCAACATTCACCTGGAGCAACTGTCCACCGCGGCCATGGGCGATCTCGCCGATCGCGGCCAGCATCTGCGCGGGACCACGCAGTTCCTGATGGAGCTGATTCCCAACTCGGTGCTCGGAGCCTTTGCCGACAACAACATTCTCCAGGTACTGCTGTTCTCCGTGCTGTTCGGCAGCGCCCTGAACCTAGTGGGCGAGTCCGCGTCGGGCATCTCCCGCCTGATCAACGAACTCAGCCATGTGATCTTCCGCATCATGGGCATGATCGTGCGCCTGGCGCCGATCGGCGTGTTCGGCGCCATCGCCTTCACCACCAGCACCTACGGCCTGGAATCGCTACGGCAACTGGGCAGCCTGGTGGCCCTGTTCTATGTCACCTGCCTGGCCTTCGTGCTGCTGATCCTCGGCCTGGTGATGCGCGTGTCCGGCCTGCGGATCCTGCCCTTCCTCAAATACCTGCGCGAAGAGTTGCTGATCGTGATGGGCACGGCCTCGTCGGATGCAGTGCTGCCGCAGGTGATGCGCAAGCTCGAACACCTGGGCATCGGCAGTTCGACGGTCGGCCTGGTCATCCCCACGGGGTACTCGTTCAACCTGGACGGTTTCTCGATCTACCTGACCCTGGCCATCGTGTTTATCGCCAATGCCACCGGTACGCCGCTGGCGCTGACCGACCTGCTGACCATCCTGCTGGTGTCGCTGATCACCTCCAAGGGCGCCCATGGGATTCCCGGCTCGGCCCTGGTGATCCTCGCGGCCACCCTGACGGCCATTCCGGCGATCCCGGTGGTCGGCCTGGTGCTGGTGCTGGCGGTCGACTGGTTCATGGGCATCGGCCGGGCCATGACCAACCTGATCGGCAATTGTGTGGCGACCGTGGCCATCGCCCGCTGGGAAAAGGACATCGATGTGCAGCGGGCCCACAAGGTCCTCGATGGCCAGCAAGGCTATGGGTTTCAACCAAGAAAGCCGGCGGCGCCGGCCCATCAGCAGGAGTTCTGAGGTGCCGCGTCCAGGGACGGGCGCTTACCCCGCACCCGGGGCTGGCGAAAACCGCGCCGGCCCGGGTCGCGGCCAGACCGTTTCAACAGGGGGTAAACCGTGATCAGCTCATCGACCGTCGTCAATTCAGTGGTAGCAAAACTGCGCGCCGCCCTCGCCCGCGGCCAGTGGCGCTCCGGCGAAATGCTCCCGGGCCAGCGCGAACTGGCCGAACAACTGGGCATCAGCCGGCCAAGCCTGCGCGAGGCGGTGACCGTCCTGGAAACCCTCGGCCTGGTGCGTTCGATGCCGGGCAAGGGCGTGGTGGTACTCGATGCCGCCCCCGACGAGACCACGGCCGTCCACAGCGGCGTCGCCGATGCCAGCCTCGAAGACATCCTGCAACTGCGCTACACCCTGGAGCCGTTTATCGTCGGCCTGGTGGCGCAGTCCATCAGCAGCAAGGAAATCGGCCAGTTGCGCCTGACCCTGATGGACATGCGCGAAGCCCTGGAGGCCAACGACAGCGAAGCCGGGATGAATGCCTATATCGCCTTCCATGAAGAGCTGTTCGCCCTGACCTCCAACCCGATTTTCCAGAACGTGGTGCAGCAGACCGCCAATGCCCTCAAGCAGAGCGCCGAGGTCCTGCGCAATTCGCCCGAGCACCTGGCCGAGCGCCTGCAGGAAAACGAAGCCGTGGTGCGCGCCATCCGCAACAAGAACAGCGCCCTGGCCAGTGCGCAAATGCGCCGGCACATCCTCCAGGAGGGACTGCGCATGGGCATCGAACTGACCATCCCGGACGACCATCTGGGCAGCACCGAGCAATAACCAGCCGTCGAGGGAGACCGGACATGAACAGCGTAGCGACACCCCTGCCCTTCACCGCCACGCGCGCTTTCGTCCAGCCACGAGGGCCGGCCTGCTGCGCCGAGACGCTTTATGCCCGGGTATTCGAAGACATTCTCGACCGCCGGTTCGCCACGGGCCTGAGCGAAGAAACCGTGATGCAGGCCTACGGCGCGGGTCGTAGCCAGGTGCGGCGGGTGCTCGGCCGCCTGGCGCGACAACAGGTCATCCTCACTCGCCCCAACCAGCGGGCGCGGGTCGCCGAACCAGGTGCGGAACAGCTGCAACAGACCCTGCAGGCCCGGCGACTGGCTGAAACCAGCGTGATCCAGCTGCTCTGCGGCAACGCTGGCGGACTGCGCTTCGAGGCATTGCATGCGCTGGTCGCCCGCGAACGCCGAAGCGTTGAAGACCACCGGCGAAGCGCGGCAATCAGGCTGGGTGGCGAGTTTCATCTGGAGCTGGCCAGGATGGCCGGCAACGCGCCCCTGGCACATTTTCTCGGCGGGCTGGTGCCTCTGACCGGACTGGCGCAGGCACAGCAGTCGACACACCGCGAGGATTGGCCGGCCCGTGAAGCCATGCTCCATGAGCTGGAGAACGGGAATCCGAGGGCGGCCATCGAGCGGCTGGTGGATCATCTGGATCAGCTGTCCGGATTGTCCTGATCCCGTGGGAGCCGGCTTGCCGGCGATGAGTCCGGCAAGTCTTGCATCGCTCTTGCAGGCACCAGCGCCGGCAAGCCATCTCCTGCAACTGATCCCCTCAGTCGCCAGTCATCCGGGCAAAACCTGCGCGGATCTTCTCTTCCGGCAGGTCATCGGCGATGAACACAATCACGCTTTCCCGGGCCTCGCCGTCCTCCCACTCGGTGTCCCAGTCGAAACCATAGAGCTTGAGCACGCCCTGGAACACCATGCGGCGCGGTTCTCCGGCGATATTCAGCACGCCCTTGTAGCGCAACAGCTGTTTGCCATGATCCTCCAGCAGCTCGTTCATGAACTCGCTGAGCCGGTCGAGATCCAGCGGCTGGTCGCTGCGCAATACCAGGCTGGAAATGCGATCGATGGAGGGCGCCTTACTCACCGGGCGCAGACTCAAGCCGCCGCCCAGGTCGGCATTCAGGTTGAAACCGCGCACATCCAGCAATTCGGCCAGATCAATCCGGCCATGCTCGACGATACGGATCGGTGCCCGTCGGTTGATCCGCGTCAGACGCTCGCTCAAGGCATTGAAGGTCACCTCGTCCACCAGGTCGCGCTTGCTTACCAGCAGGCGGTCGGCAAAGCCGATCTGCGCCTGGGCGATGGTCTGGGTCAGGTGGTGCTCGGCATGGGCGGCGTCCACCAGGGTGATGATGCCGTCGAGGATATAGCGCTCGCGCAATTCCTCGTCGATGAAAAAGGTCTGGGCCACGGGCGCCGGATCAGCCAGCCCGGTGCACTCGATCACCAGCCGGTCGAAGGCGATTTCGCCGCTGTCCAGGCGTTCGAGCAACAGGTACAGGGCCTTGGTCAAATCGGTGTGGATGGTGCAGCAGACGCAGCCGTTGGACAGCGTCATCACTTGCACCGGCTCGGCCCCCAGCAATTGGGTGTCGATACCGGCGTCGCTGAATTCGTTCTCGATCACGGCGATTTTCAGACCGTGCTCGGCCTTGAGCAGATGGCGCAGCAAGGTGGTCTTGCCGGCACCGAGAAAACCACTCAGGACGGTAACAGGAATAGGAACTGACAAACCAGAATCTCCCCTACGTAAAAAACTGCAGGAGCCCGGCTTGCCGGCGATGGCATCCGCAAGATCGCCATCGCCGGCAAGCCGGGCTCCCACAGTGACGGTGTTCAGCCTTGTAAGACAGGGCGTCCTCGGATCAACAGCACTTCGGCCCGCCCTTGCCGCCATAACGGGCTTCCTGGCGTTCCCGGAAGAACGCCTCGTACGTCATCACCGGCTTGTCCGGGTGCTTGTTCTGCATATGTTCCACGTAGGTGTCGTAGTCGGGCATGCCGACCATCAGGCGCGCGGCCTGACCGAGGTATTTGCCGAGGCGACTCAGGTCATTGAACATTGCAGTATTCCCCTGTCAGGCTTCAGGCACGGCCTGGAACGGTGTTTCCTTGTCCGTGCGCTCCTTGTTGCCCCAGGCCGCGACACCGACCTTGAGGGCGTAGAACAGGATGCTGAAGACCACGAACAGGAACAACGCCGTCAGCGTCGCGTTGGTGTAGGCGTTGAAGATCACGTGCTGCATCTGCGCGATGTCCTTGGCCGGGGCAAGTACTTGCCCGGCGTCCAGCGCGGCGCTGTATTTCTTCGCCAGGGCGAGGAAACCGATGGCCGGGTTGGCATCGAACAGCTTGATGAAGCCCGCGGTGGTGGTGCAGACCAGCAGCCATACCGCCGGCAGCAAGGTCACCCAGATGTAGCGCTGGCGCTTCATCTTGATCAGCACGACGGTACCGAGCATCAGGGCGATACCGGCCAGCATCTGGTTGGAGATACCGAACAGCGGCCACAGGGTGTTGATGCCGCCCAGCGGATCGATCACGCCCTGGTACAGCAGGTAGCCCCAGAGCGCCACACAACCGGCGGTGGCGATCAGGTTGGCGGTCCAGGATTCGGTGCGCTTAAGCGATGGCACGAAGGAACCCAGCAGGTCTTGCAGCATGAAGCGACCGGCACGGGTGCCCGCATCGACGGCCGTCAGGATAAACAGGGCTTCGAACAGGATCGCGAAGTGGTACCAGAACGCCATGGTGTTTTCACCCGGCAGGACATGGTGGAGGATCTGCGCGATACCGACTGCCAGGGTAGGCGCGCCGCCGGCACGGGCAAGGATGGTGGTTTCACCGATGTCCTTGGCCACCGCCTGGAGCGCATCCGGGGTAATGGCAAAGCCCCAGCTGCTGACGGTCTGCGCCACGGCCACCACATCACCGCCGACGATCGCCGCCGGGCTGTTCATGGCGAAGTACACACCCGGCTCAATCACCGAAGCGGCGACCATCGCCATGATCGCCACGAAGGACTCCATCAGCATGCCGCCGTAGCCGATGTAGCGGGCGTTGGTTTCGTTGTCCAGCAGCTTCGGCGTGGTCCCGGAAGAGATCAGCGCATGGAAGCCGGACACCGCGCCACAGGCGATGGTGATGAACAGGAACGGGAACAGGCCGCCTTTCCAGACCGGGCCGGTGCCGTCGGTGAACTGGGTCAGCGCGGGCATTTTCAGCTCGGGCATGGTGATCAGGATGCCGATCGCCAGGGCGATGATGGTACCGATCTTGAGGAACGTCGACAGGTAGTCCCGTGGCGCCAGGATCAGCCACACCGGCAGCACCGCGGCGACGAAGCCGTAGCCGATGAGCATCCAGGTGATCTGTACGCCGGTGAAGGTGAAGGCCTTGGCCCAGACCGGATCCGCCGCGATCTGGCCTCCCAGCCAGATCGAGCCGAGCAGCAGGAGCACGCCGACAAGCGAGATCTCACCGATGCGGCCCGGACGGATGTAGCGCATGTAGATGCCCATGAACATCGCGATCGGGATGGTCGCCATCACCGTAAAGATGCCCCATGGGCTCTCGGCCAGGGCCTTGACCACGATCAGCGCCAGCACCGCGAGGATGATGATCATGATCAGGAAGCAGCCGAACAGGGCGATGGTCCCGGGAATGCGGCCCATTTCCTCGCGCACCATGTCGCCCAGGGAGCGACCGTTGCGGCGGGTGGACAGGAACAGCACCATGAAGTCCTGGACCGCGCCGGCCAGCACCACCCCGGCAATCAGCCAGAGCGTACCGGGCAGGTAGCCCATCTGCGCCGCCAGCACAGGGCCGACCAGCGGGCCTGCACCGGCAATCGCCGCGAAATGGTGACCGAAAAGAATGTGTTTGTTGGTCGGCACATAGTCCAGACCATCGTTGTTCAACACCGCCGGCGTCGCCCGGTTGCCATCGAGCTGCATGACATTGTTGGCGATGAACAGACTGTAGTAACGATAGGCAACCAGATAGATCGCCACGGCGGCGACCACGATCCACAAGGCGTTGATCGCCTCGCCGCGGCGCAAGGCCACTACGCCCAGGGCGCACGCTCCCACGATTGCCAGCACCAGCCAGGGTAGATGGCGCAGCGGGCTATTATTATTTTTCATTTTTATATTCCAGCCAGATGGACAGAAAGACAGCCACCTTGAGTTTAGCGCCAAAGCGACCAATGGCTATACCGACATTGGTATAGAGCGGTCTTTTATTGTCGCCGCGGACATCAACCTGTCATCGCCGCCATGGCAGAACCACGCGACGGCCCGCCCGGGCGCTTGCCTGGCCCGGCATGCGGTCTATAGTCAGCGAATCTGCACAGAGACCTGAACATGAGACGCCACCCGATCAATCGCCGCCGTTTCAAGCGCATCGCCTTCGATGCCGTCACCACCCTCAGTCAGGGGGCCACGGTCTGGTCGGCACAACTGGTGGACCTTTCGCTCAAGGGGTTGCTGGTCCGGCGACCGGGCAACTGGCATAGGGGTGCGCACGGCACCTTCCTGATCGACATTCGCCTGGGCAAAGACGCCCACGTGGAAATGGACGCCCGACTGGTCCATGACGATCACGGCCAGCTGGGCTTCAAATGCCTGCATATCGGCCTGGAGTCGATCCAGCACCTGCGTCGCCTGATCGAATTGAACCTGGGCGACGAAGCGGAGCTGGAGCGGGAGCTGGACGCCCTCTTCGACGACTGAACGGCACCGCGCCGCCCAGCACGGTAGCGCCCACTCTCACCCGGTCAGGGAAAGGCCGAACGCTGGGGGAAATCGCTTTCCGAATCCCAGTAGCCGGCCTCGTCCCGGGCCGTCAGCTGCCAGACGCCGTCTTTCAGACGATAGGTCTGGTAGGTGGTGACGAACTCCTCGCCCTCCTCATCCGCC
The DNA here is from genome assembly GCF_049319725.1 of Pseudomonas sp. Mn2068. Classification (NCBI taxonomy): domain Bacteria; kingdom Pseudomonadati; phylum Pseudomonadota; class Gammaproteobacteria; order Pseudomonadales; family Pseudomonadaceae; genus Pseudomonas; species Pseudomonas sp. Mn2068. The sequence continues at coordinate 390,903 of NZ_JBMOUG010000004.1, forward strand.
GCGCTCGAAGACACCTGCAGGATCTCCGGAGCCGAATCCCCGGCCTGCCAGGCCGCCTTGCCGGTCTGGGCGAGGAACAGCGGCTTGAGCTTGCCGTCCGCCGTCTGGTACTGCATCGGCTGCAGCTTGCGCTGGGCCGGCATCAGCACCTGGGTCGCCGGGCCGCTGGTGCTGCCCATGGGGGCGGTCTGGTCGACCGTCAGGAAAAACGTCGGCGCCGGCATGCCGTCCATCGGCGCTTTTTCCAGGGTTGCCAGCGGGTAGGCCAGGCCGACACTCTCCACTTCCTCGCCGGCCGCCGAGATCAGCCGGACCCGCGCCTCGACGATGGGCGTGCGCGCGACATCCTTCGCCAGCGCGTCGTCGTCAAAGGCATCCTCATCGAAGGTGCTGCCGTTGCCCCACAGGGATTGATGCAAGTCGGAGGTGATCCGCGCATCTTCCAGCAACTCCAGCGCACCGCCATCTCCCGTCGGCATCTCCTGGGCCAACCGATACCCTTCCGGCACTGCGGCCGTTGCCGCGCCGGCAGCACCGGCCCAGACCATCCATCCCGCCAAACACATCGCCGCACCGATAAAACGCATCCCGCCGACTCCTTCCATCCCGTTATTCGAACAACGCGTCCAACGCCTGCTCCAGGCGCGTGACGGCAATGATTTTCAACCCCGGCGGCGCCTCTTTCGGCGCGTTGCCCTTGGGCACGATGGCGCGCTTGAAACCGTGCTTGGCCGCTTCCTTCAGGCGCTCCTGGCCACTGGGCACCGGACGCACCTCGCCGGACAGACCGACCTCGCCGAACACCAGCAGGTCATGGGGCAGCGGCCGATTGCGCAGGCTGGACATGACCGCCGCCATCAGCGCCAGGTCGGAGGCGGTCTCCAGTACCTTGACGCCACCCACGACGTTGAGGAAGACATCCTGGTCATGGGTCGGAATACCGCCGTGACGGTGCAGGACCGCCAACAGCATCGCCAGGCGGTTCTGATCCAGCCCGAGGGTCACCCGCCGTGGATTGGCCATATGGCTGTCGTCGACCAGGGCCTGGACTTCCACCAGCATCGGCCGGGTCCCCTCCCAGGTGGCCATGACCACACTGCCCGGTACTTCTTCCTGGGCCCGGGTGAGAAAAATCGCCGACGGATTGGAGACTTCCTTCAGCCCCCGGTCGGTCATGCCGAATACCCCCAGCTCATTCACCGCGCCGAAACGGTTTTTCACCGCCCGCAACAGACGCAGGCGACCGTCGGACTCACCCTCGAAGTACAGCACCGTGTCGACCATATGTTCGAGGACCCGCGGACCGGCCAGCGCGCCCTCCTTGGTCACATGGCCGACCAGGAAGATCGCCGTGCCGCTCTGCTTGGCGTAACGCACCAGCAAGGCCGCACTTTCGCGCACTTGGGAAACGCCTCCCGGCGCCGATTGCAGTTGTTCGGTGAAAATCGTCTGGATCGAGTCGATCACCATGACCTTGGGCTTTTCCACCCGGGCGGTGGCGATGATGGTCTCGATGCAGGTTTCGGTCATCACCCGCAACTGGTCCTGGGGCAGCCCCAGCCGACGCGCGCGCATCGCCACCTGTTGTTGCGATTCTTCGCCGGTGACGTACAGCGCCGGCATGCGCGTGGCGAGGTTGCACAGGGTCTGCAGGAGAATGGTCGACTTGCCGATGCCGGGGTCGCCGCCGATCAACACCACCGAGCCATCCACCAGGCCGCCGCCGAGCACGCGGTCCAGCTCACCGGAGGCGGTGGAGAAACGGGGAATTTCCTCGACGCTGACTTCCGCCAGGGTCTTGATCTGCGCCTGCTGTCCGGCCCAACCGGTACGGCCGCTGGGCGCCGCCGCGCCGCCGCTTTCCACCAGGGTCTCGGTCAGGGTATTCCAGGCACCACATTCGCCGCACTGGCCAGCCCATTTGGGAAAGGTCGCGCCGCACTCGGTGCAGCCGTACATGCGCTTGGCCTTGGCCATCTCAACCCCCATGGCAAAACCGCGATGATAGCTCAGCCGGAAGCGATCAGCGCGTCGCCGGTGTACGGATTTCTCCATCCGCCAGACGGGCCGCGCTGTTACCCAGGGGATCCTCGGCATCCAGGTTGGCACCTTTGGCCGCCAGGGCATCCAGCAGGCCGGTGCGTTTGAACAGGCCGGCATACATGGCGGCGGTCTGTCCGGCGGCGTTACGCTGATCGGGGTTGCAGTCGGCATTCAGCAGGCGCTGGGCGATCTTCACTTCGCCCTTGAAGATCGCCCCCATCAGCGCGGTGTTACCGCGCTTGTCCTGGGCACAGGCATTGGCACCGGCGGCCAGCAGCCGCTCCACCGCCGGCCCCTGGCCGTGGTAGGCCGCCAGGATCAGCGCGGTGTAGCCCTGCTCGTCCCGGGTATCGAGGCTGTAGCCGGCTTCGATAAAGGTGTCGAGCATCTCGACGTCGCCACGGCGGGCGGCATCGAAGTAGTAATCCTTGAGCTGCGCCTGGAGCGCGGCCGGATCCGCCGGAACAGGCGGCTCCTGGGCCGAAACGGCGAAGGCACAGGTCAGCAGAAGCAGGAAAGCATAAATACGCATGGCGGGTACTCCTACAGAATTCACGTCACCGCAAGGGTGGCGACGACGCCCCTGGCAACACATCACGGTACGGTGGTTCAGGGATCTGCAGGAGCCCGGCTTGCCGGCGAAGAGGCCCTAGAGCCTTGCCGCGACGCTCTCGCCCCCATCGCTGGCAGGCCAGGCTCCTACAGGTTGCATGGTGTTTTCAGGTTCGGCTCAATCCGACAGCTTCGCCGCCAGCGCCTTGACCCGCGCCAGGTCGCCCTTGGCCACCTGGGTCACCCCCGCGCCGTACTCCGGATCGGCCTTGTAGAGGAACGACAGGATGATGTGCTTGCTCTCGTCATCGGTCGTCGCCAGCGAACCACCGAAGTTCTCGATCAGGTCCTGCTTTTCCTTCTTGCTGTAGGAGCGATACAGATCCCCCGCCTGCTTGAAGTTCTGCTCGCGCTGGATCTTCGCCTGCTGGGTCGTGCCCGACAGGGCCGACTGGCTGTAGCGGGCAGCGGGTGGCTCGTCACGGGGCAGCAGGCGACTCGGCTGGTAATTCACGCCGGTGCTGCTGTGCCCGCTGTTCATCGCGCCATCCTGGTTGCCGTTGTTGACGGCGACCCGCGGCGCGTTGATCGGCAATTGCAGCGCATTGGGACCCAGGCGGTACATCTGCGTGTCGGCGTAGGAGAACACGCGCCCCTGCAACAGGCGGTCTTCCGACGGTTCGATCCCCGGCACCAGGTTCGCCGGGGCCATGGCCACCTGCTCGGTTTCCTGGAAGACGTTGGCCGGATTACGGTCAAGGACCATCTGCCCGACCTTGCGCTCGGGAACGCCGGGCCAGATCTTGGTGGCATCCAGCGGGTCGAAATCGAACTTGCTCAAGTCCTGCGGGGCAAGTACCTGGACATACAGGTCCCACTTGGGAAAGTCGCCCTTGTTGATATGACGCACCAGATCATTGGTCATATGGCTGTAGTCGCGGCCCTGCACTTCGACGACGCCTTTTGGATCCAGGTTGCGAATCCCCTGCAGACTCTTCCAGTGGAACTTGACGTAGTGCACTTCACCCTTGGCGTTGATCAACTTGTAGGCATGTACACCGTTACCGTCCATCTCCCGATAACTGGCCGGGGTACCGGAGTCCGAGTACAACTCGGTCAGGGTCCGCGTGGACTCGGGAACATGGGAGAAGAAGTCGAAGCGGCGCGAATCGTCATCCAGGTTGGTGCGCGGGTCGGGCTTGAACGCGTGCACCATGTCCGGAAACTTGATGGCATCGCGAATGAAGAAGGTCGGGAAGTTGTTACCCACCAGATCCCAGTTGCCTTCGGCGGTATAGAACTTGGTGGCGAACCCCCGCGGATCGCGCAGTGTTTCCGGAGAGTGGTTGCCATGCACCACTGCCGAGAAACGCACGAATACCGGCGTGCTCTCACCGGCGGCGAAAACCTTGGCCTTGCTCAGGTCGCTCAGGTCGTTGGTGACTGTGAACGTGCCATGGGCACCGGTACCACGGGCGTGTACCACGCGTTCCGGAATACGTTCGCGGTCGAAACGCTGGAGCTTCTGGATCAACTGCACATCCTGGAGCAAGACCGGTCCGGTACTGCCGGCGGTCTGTGAGTTCTGGTTATCGCCCACGGCAGCACCGTTGTCGCGAGTCAGAGTGGCGGCGTGAACGGAAAGGGATAACAGGCTGGCGGTCAAGATGCCCAGCACGCGTCGCGCGGGGAAACTCCCCGGCACAGGGGTGATGTTCATGGTGGATTCCTCTAGGTTTTTTTAGTGCGCATCCCGATGCGCTCACCAGAGGCTAGTGATCGTTATCTCGTTCTCTAAATAGAAATGCCCAAAGACACCGATTGAGAAAATCCACAAGCCGGGACCGTCTGGGACGAGTATTTCGCGCGATTGGTGGCACTTTGCAAACTTATCGCCGAACAGCAGGTCGATTAAGGCGGGCGCGGGCAAACCGGGCATCGAGCAAGATGCTCGCGGCTGAATTACACTGCGGTCACTCAACTCATCTGTAACAAGGAATAACCTATGGGCGTGCTAAGTGAGTTCAAGGCCTTCGCGGTCAAAGGCAATGTGGTCGACATGGCCGTCGGTATCATTATCGGCGCGGCCTTCGGCAAGATCGTATCGTCGTTCGTCGGCGACGTGGTGATGCCACCGATCGGCTTGCTTATTGGTGGGGTGGATTTCAGTGCCCTGGCGGTCACCTTGAAGGCCGCCGACGGCAATGTGCCTGCGGTGGTCCTGGCCTATGGCAAGTTCATCCAGACCTGCATCGACTTCATCATCGTGGCCTTCGCCATCTTCATGGGCGTCAAGGCGATCAACCGCCTGAAACGCGAGGAAGCCGTGGCGCCGAGCCTGCCGCCAGTGCCAACCAGGGAAGAAGAGTTGCTGGGAGAGATCCGCGACCTGCTCAAGGCCCAGAACAACAGGCCCTGACAGCCCCAACGCGATCCCTTGTAGGAGCCCGGCTTGCCGGCGATTAGGCCCTTGAGCCTTACGGTGCCCGTTCGGACGCCATCGCCGGCAAGCCGGGCTCCTACAGGTTTCAGGTATTCACAAAGCGTATTGCCAATTTTCCGACCGCTTATGCAAGCCCGGACCACTACCAGTAGTTCTCCACCGCGACCTGGCCGGGACGCCGGCTCAGGCTCAGTTGCATATCGCGCTGCTTCAGCACCTGGCGGGTATCGTCAATCATCTGTGGGTTGCCGCAGATCATCACCCTCGAGTGCTCGGCGCTCAGCGCCACCCCGGCCGCGCGCTCCAGTTCGCCACTGTCGATCAGTTGGGGAATCCGCCCCTGCAATACCCCCGGCACCTGCTCGCGGGTGACAGTAGGAATGAAGTGCAACTTGTGGGCATGCTCGGCCAGGTAGTCACGCTCGGCCAGGCCGGCGATCAGTTCCCGGTACGCCAGTTCGCGCTCATGGCGAGCACTGTAGACCAGCAGGATCCGCTCGAATCGCTCCCATACCTCGAAGTCCTGCAGGATCGACAGGAACGGCGCCACACCGGTCCCCGTGGCCAGCAGCCAGAGATCGCGCCCGTCGACGAATCGATCCAGGGTCAGATAACCCACGGCCTGGCGCTCGACCAGCAACGAATCGCCCACTTCCAGACGACTCAGCTCACTGGTGAACTCGCCACCAGGCACGACGATGGAAAAGAACTCGAGAAACTCGTCATGAGGCGAGGACACCATCGAGTAGGCCCGCCACACCACGCTGCCATCCGCCTTGGTCACGCCCAGACGGGCAAATTGCCCGGCACGAAAACGAAACCCGACATCCCGCGTGGTACGCAGGGTAAACAGGCTGGAGGTCAGGGGACGGACATCGAGCAGGGTCTGTCGGGTAAATTTTTCTGCGCTGGCGGTCATGGTCCGCTCCATCGGGGCTGAAGCCCCAGTGTCGCGCAAAGCCGGCCCGAGAAACACCGATGGTTTGTGGTGGTATAAATTTCGCCATAAAACATGTACAACTTTATAAACAAAGTACAGCAACCTTAAAAAACAAAAACTTATAATCAGAACATCGCGATTCACATTTTTTTCACAAAAAAATTACACCACATCAAACAAAAAGCATATCAAAATGACATCTATCATTTAACGCGAAAAACAACACTTGACGCGATAACACATAGCATTTAAAGAAAATAAAAATATCATCAGCATATAAAAAACCCACACCGAAACCAGGAATTTTCCTACACTACTTCAGGCACCTTCGGTCCAAGAGAACCGCACCAAGCGTCAAGGAAGGGAACCTCAATGGAGAACTGGCAGGATACTCAACTGCACCAGCTCATGAGTGAAAAAGAAGAACAGGCAGTCTTCGACGCAGTTTTCAATCTGGCAGGGCAAATCCGTTTTACCTATGTATCGTTCAGAGTCAGCACCTTGTTAGGAGGCATCCAACCCAACAGCTCGTCTTTTGACAACTACCCAAACGAATGGAACTCGTGTTACCAGCGCAACAACTACATTACGATTGATCCACTGATCGCTCACTGTCACAGCTCGGTGTTTCCCATACTCTGGGTACCGGAAACATTCAGAAGTACGCCGACACTGTGGCGCGACATGCAGGCTCATGGCCTCAACCACGGTTGGTCGCAGTCGGTGCACGACATTCGCGGTATCGTCAGCACTCTGAGCCTGGCCAGGACCTACGAGCCCATCACGTCCAGCGAGTTCTACTCGAAGACGGGTCATATCCTGTGGCTGTGCAACTGGTTGCATTCGTATATGGCCGAAAGACTGGTCAACTCCTGCCAGCCGCAGGGCTACCACCCGCTCTCACCTCGGGAAACCGAAATCCTGAAGTGGACGGCGGAAGGCAAGACCGCGGCTGAAATCGCCAATATCCTCAACCTGACGGCACGCACCGTAGGCTTTCACATGAGCACGATCATGAGAAAACTGGGGGTCAGCAACAAGGCCTCGGCAGTGCTGCGCGCCGCCAAGTCCGGCCTGCTGTACTGATTCGGTACTGATTCGACATCCCCATCACCCGGCAGAAGGACCTGCCCTCAACACATGCCACAGGCAATATCCTCGAAACCCACGTAAAATCCCCGCTCTTGCCTACCGTTGCAGACCACGCTTGTTCCAAGCGCCGATTCAAGACAGCCGCAAACCGTCCTCCAGAGCCTGTACCCCATGCCCCTGCTAGAAAGCCCGTTCGCCCAACTCGATCTGATCCGCCAGCCTGAACAGCAGAACGAACCGCTGCAGGCGTTCGACGCAGCCGATCAATACCTGCTCGACCACCTGGCCGCACAGGCGGTCCCGCGCGACACCCGGGTACTGGTGCTCAACGACAGTTTCGGCGCCCTGGCCGCCAGCCTGGAAGGCCATGTACAACTGACCAGCAGCGGCGACTCGTTCCTGGCGGCCCTGGGCCTGGAAAAAAACCTGGTACGCAATGGCAAGGCCTTCGATGCCGTGCGCCATGTGCCGGCCAGCGAGGCCCTGGACGGCCCGTTCGACCGGGTACTGATCCGCGTACCCAAGACTCTGGCGCTGCTGGAAGAACAACTGATCCGCCTGCAGGGTCAACTGGCGCCGGGCGCGCAGGTGGTCGCCGCGGCCATGGTCAAGCATTTGCCCAGGGCCGCGGGAGATCTGCTGGAGCGTTACGTCGGCCCGGTACAGGCCTCATTGGCGGTGAAGAAAGCCCGCCTGCTGATCGCGACCCCCGAAGCCAGAGCCGCTATCGACTCACCCTACCCGACGCGCTACACCCTCGATCAACCGGCGGTCGAACTGCTCAACCATGCCAACGTCTTCTGCCGCGAAGGGTTGGACATCGGTACCCGCGCCTTCCTTCCCCACCTGCCCGTCGACCTGGGCAACTCCCGGGTCGCCGATCTTGGCTGCGGCAACGGCGTGCTGGCCATCGCCAGCGCACTACGAAACCCCGAGGCCCACTACACCCTGGTGGACGAGTCGTTCATGGCCGTGCAATCGGCGCATGAGAACTGGCGGGCGATACTCGGTGAACGGGAGGTGACGGTACGCGCCGATGACGGCCTCGCCGGCCAGGCGTCGCAGTCACTGGATGTAGTGCTGTGCAACCCGCCCTTCCACCAGCAGCAGGTGGTCGGTGACTTCCTCGCCTGGCGCATGTTCCAGCAGGCCCGTGAAGCGCTGGTGGTGGGCGGCGCCCTGTACATCGTCGGCAATCGCCACCTGGGCTATCACAGCAAGCTGGCGCGCCTGTTCAGGGGCGTCGAACAAGTGGCGGCCACCCCCAAGTTCGTCATCCTCAAGGCCCGCAAGTAAGCGCGATGGATATGTGAGGGAGAACTGCAGGAGCGGAGCGTCCAGACTAATGAGTGGTCAGCCCGGCCGCGTTCATGAACAGGCGCATCAGGCTGGCGACCACGAACAACGCCAGCACACTGCCCGTCCAGATCATCGCCAGCCAGCCCAGGCGCTGCCAGAGCGGTTTCTTCTCGGCCTGTTCGATCTCGTGCAACGAATGTTTGCCTGTCATGTCGGGGTCCTCGTCGTCGGAAGGATGACGCCCCGAAGAGCGCCATCGCGAGCTATCAGCCATCACCTAGTGGTAGCCGTCCTCATGGGTCACCTTGCCGCGGAACACGTAGTAGCTCCAGAAGGTGTAGCCGAGGATGAACGGAATGATGAACAGCGTGCCCACCAGCATGAAGCCTTGGCTCTGTGGCGGCGCGGCGGCGTCCCAGATCGAGATCGACGGCGGCACGATATTCGGCCACAGACTGATACCGAGGCCACTGTAGCCGAGGAAAATCAGCACCAGGGTCAGCAGGAACGGCGTGTAATGGGCATTGCGCGCCACCGCCCGGATCAGGCCGTACAGCGTGACAAGTACCAGGATCGGCACCGGCAGGAACCAGAACAGGTTCGGCAGGGTAAACCAGCGCGCGGCGATCTCGGCATGGGCCAGGGGCGTCCAGATGCTGACGATGCCGATCACCGCCAGCAGGACGAACGCCAACGGCCGCGCCAGGTCATGCATCTGCTCCTGTAACTTGCCCTCGGTCTTCATGATCAGCCAGGTACAGCCGAGCAAGGCATAGGCCACCACCAGCGCCACGCCGCAGAACAGGGTGAACGGCGTCAGCCAGTCCAGCGAACCGCCGGCGAACTGCCGGTTGACCACCGGGATGCCGTCGATGAAGGCGCCCAGGGCCACGCCCTGGAAGAAGGTCGCCGCCAGTGAACCGCCAATGAAAGCCTTGTCCCAGATATGGCGCTTGTGGTCCTTGGCCTTGAAGCGGAACTCGAAGGCCACGCCGCGGAAGATCAGCCCGATCAGCATGAAGATCAGCGGCAGGTACAACGCCGACAGCACCACCGAATAGGCCAGCGGGAAGGCGCCGAACAGCGCCGCGCCGCCGAGCACCAGCCAGGTTTCGTTACCGTCCCAGACCGGGGCCACGGTGTTCATCATCACGTCGCGGTCGCGGTCGCCCTTGATAAAGGGAAAGAGAATGCCGATCCCCAGGTCGAAGCCATCCATGACCACATACATCATGATGCCGAAGATGATGATCACGGCCCAGATCAGCGGAAGATCAATACCCATGATTCAGTTCCCCTTGTTCAGGCTGTCGCCGTGGCCGTTTTCACCGCCGTCATCGGCAGCGGAAAGCGGACGGGCCGGTGTACGTTGCTGACCGGGACCACCGTGGTTCGGCTCGGCGCCTTCGTTGATCTTCGGCCCTTTGCGCACCAGGCGCATCATGTAGCCCAGGCCCACGCCGAACAGCGAGAAATACACCACGACAAATAGTGTCAGCGTGATGCTCATCTGCACCAGGCTATGCCCGGAGGACGCATCCGCCGTGCGCATCAGGCCGTAGACCACCCAGGGTTGGCGGCCGATTTCCGTAGTGAACCAGCCCGCCAGGATCGCGATCAGGCCGGACGGGCCCATCCACAGGGCCAGGCGCAGGAACAGGCGGTTCTCGTAAAGGCGGTCGCGCTTGCGCAGCCACAGGCTCCACAGGCCGGTGAAGATCATCAGGAAGCCGAGGCCGACCATCACGCGGAACGACCAGAACACAATGGTCGAATTCGGCCGGTCCTCTGGCGGGAACTCCTTGAGCGCCGGCACCTGCTTGTCCAGCGAGTGGGTCAGGATCAGGCTGCCCAGGTAGGGAATTTCCACGGCGAATTTGGTCTTCTCCGCCTTCATGTCCGGCCAACCGAAGAGAATCAGCGGGGTCGGCTCGTTGCCGACGTTCTCCCAGTGACCTTCGATGGCGGCGATTTTCGCCGGTTGGTGCTTGAGGGTATTGAGGCCATGGAAATCACCGATCACCGCCTGGATCGGCGCCACGATCAGCGCCATCCACATGGCCATCGACAGCATGGTGCGGATCGCCGGGTTATCCCGGCCACGCAACAGGTGCCAGGCCGCCGAGGAACCGACGAAGAACGCCGTCGCGACAAACGCGGCCGTGGCCATGTGCATCAGGCGGTAAGGGAAGGACGGGTTGAACACCACCGCCAGCCAGTCCACCGGGATCACCCGGCCATCGATGATTTCGTAGCCCTGGGGCGTCTGCATCCAGCTGTTGGACGACAGGATCCAAAAGGTCGAAATCAAGGTGCCGATTGCCACCATCACCGTGGAGAAGAAGTGCAGTCCGCGGCCGACCTTGTTCCAGCCGAACAGCATGACGCCGAGGAAACCGGCTTCGAGGAAGAACGCCGTCAGTACCTCGTAGGTCAGCAACGGCCCGGTGACCGCGCCGGCGAAGTCCGAGAAACGACTCCAGTTGGTGCCGAACTGGTACGCCATGACCAGGCCGGAAACCACCCCCATGCCGAAGTTGACGGCAAAGATCTTCGACCAGAAATGATACAGATCGCGGTACGTATCGTTGCGCGTCTTCAGCCACAACCCTTCGAGCACCGCCAGGTAGCTCGCCAGGCCAATGGTGATGGCCGGGAACAGGATATGGAATGAAATGGTGAACGCGAACTGGATTCGGGCGAGATCAAGTGCCTCCAAACCGAACATAAGTCTTCCTCTGTCAGGTAATACCGGCTGCCGACCTGGAGGCCTGCACCCACTGCCCCCACGGATATGGAGTGTGGCGAATTCGAATTCGTTCTTTTAAACCATCGCGACGCAGGGAGTCGGATCCAGATCGGCGCCGCAAAGGGAAGTGACCTGGATCAATCAACGATAAAAGAGTAGTCCCATTCCGACGACCGGGTTATGTGGTCTTTTGCCGCGTGACAGGTTGCCTCAGGTGCAGATTTCATCTGATCCGCAAAAAACGGGCGAAGGGAAAAACACCGACAGCTCAGCAACTTTTTGTTACATGGGGATGATAATCTGCCCTACCCCCTGCCCAGGCGAGTCCCCGATGCCCACCGAGACGCCGTTGTTGCTGCGCCATCACCGCCCTTTCCTCGCTTTCTGGCTGGCCCGGATCTTTACCGCCAGCAGCTTCCAGATGCTCACCGTGGCCATTGGCTGGAACCTCTATCAATTGACCGGCAACGTGCTCGACCTGGGCCTGGTAGGGCTGGTGGAGTTCGCCCCACGCGTACTGTTCATGCTGCACACCGGGCATGTCGCCGATCGTTATGACCGGCGTAAGGTCGCGGCGCTGTGCCAGACCCTGCAGGCCCTGATCGCCCTGAGCCTGGCCATCGGCGGCGCGACGAATCACGTGACCCGGGAGATGATCTTTATCCTGGCCTTCCTGCTCGGTGCCGCCCGCTCCTTCGAGATGCCCACCACCCAGGCGCTGTTGCCTTCCATCGTGCCGCCGGCGCTGTTCCCCCGCGCGGTGGCGGCCGCACAGTCGGCGCAGCAACTGGCGACCATTGTCGCCCCGGCCCTCGGTGGCCTGCTGTACGCCTTTGGCAGTGTCTGGGTCTACGGTCCGACCGTCGCCCTGTATGTGATCGCCTGCCTGCTGATGCTCAATCTGCCGGCACGCCAGACGCCACTGAACAAGGGCAAGGCGACCCTCGACTCACTGCTGGCGGGGATTCGTTTCATTCGCAGCCGCCCGGACATTCTCGGGGCCATCTCCCTGGACCTGTTCGCGGTGCTGCTGGGTGGCGCGACCGCCCTGCTGCCGGTGTTCGCCAAGGACATCCTGCTGACCGGCGCCTGGGGCCTGGGCCTGCTGCGTTCGGCACCGGCGGTCGGAGCGCTGCTGATGTCACTGTGGCTGGCGCGGTTTCCGATGGAGCGCAAGGTCGGCCGGGTCATGTTCACCGCCGTCGGGGTATTCGGCGTGGCGACCATCGCCTTCGGCCTGTCGACCTCATTCTGGTTTTCCCTGGCGGTATTGGTGATACTCGGCGCGGCGGACATGATCAGCATGGTGATCCGCTCATCGTTCGTGCAACTGGAAACCCCCGATGAGATGCGCGGTCGGGTCAGCGCGGTGAACGGCCTGTTCATCGGCGCGTCCAACCAGTTGGGCGAGTTCGAATCCGGGCTGACCGCCCACTGGTTCGGCACCGTGCCGGCGGTGGTCCTCGGCGGGGTCGGCACCCTGGTGGTCACCGGGACCTGGATGAAACTGTTCCCGACCCTGGCCAACCGTGACCGCATGCACGTCGAAAAGCGCGAGACCGTCGCGGCGGGCGGTTGATGCCGCCCTGATCGATCCTGTCAGTTGATCTCGATGGTCGCCGTCATCGTCTGCACCGGCATCGTCAGGGAGCGGTCACTGAAGCTGAAGGTGCCCTGCTGCTGCTCCTGCAGATCGTATATATAGCTGTAGCCGACCACCGCACCACCGTTGCAGGGCACGAACGGCTTGTTGAATTCACACAGGGAATTGCGTTGGCTGTAACTGAGCGGGGTGCCGTTGAACGTCGCCCCCGGTGCACGTCCATAGCCCAGCTCGACGACCGTAACCGTGATATTCGGCCCGCGATGAGCGATTTGCGTGCGTTTGCGACCGTCGGAAACATCCTCGACCACCCCCGCGGACGCCACCGTATAGATTGCCACCCCTTTCAGCGGTGCCGCCGGTGCCGCATGGGCCTGGCCGCCGGCCGATAGCAGCAGTGCACCGGCATACAGGGCCAGGCGATTGAGTACTTGTTTCATCATTTGTTCCCTAAGGCAATCCCCTTGTCTGCCGCAGAGTATGCCTCAGGCACGGATTTCGCAGTAGTTCGTGCCAGGCGGTCACGCGATGACCGCACCACCGCGCCCCATTCCCGCCACCGGCTGGTATGATGCGCGGCTTTTTCCCGCAGACGAATTTCATCAGGCCGCCAGAGTCTGTGCTTTGCTGTTGGGACCGATTCATTCAAGGCGCCGAACGCGCCATTGGGGAGCAGAGATGCTGGAAAGGCTGTTTCAACTCAAGGCACACAATACCAATGTGCGCACCGAGATTCTCGCGGGCGTCACGACCTTCCTGGCCATGGCCTACATCCTGTTCGTCAACCCGAGCATTCTCGGCGAAACCGGCATGGACAAGGGCGCGGTGTTCGTCGCGACCTGCCTGGCAGCCGCCATCGGCTCGACCGTGATGGGCCTGATCGCCAACTATCCGATCGCCCTCGCACCGGGCATGGGCCTGAACGCCTTCTTCACCTACACCGTGGTCCTGCACATGGGTCACACCTGGCAAGTGGCCCTGGGCGCGGTGTTCATCTCGGCGGTGTGCTTCTTCCTGCTGTCGATCTTCCGTATCCGCGAATGGATCATCAACAGCATCCCGCTGCCGCTGCGCTCGGCGATTGCCGCCGGTATCGGCCTGTTCCTGGCGCTGATCGCCCTGCACAACGCCGGTATCGTGGTCAGCAACCCGGCGACCATGGTCGGCCTCGGCGACCTCAAGCAGCCGGCACCGATCCTCGCCACCCTGGGCTTTGCCGTCATCGTCGCCCTGGACGCCCTGAAAGTCCGCGGCGCGGTGCTGATCGGTATCCTCGGCGTGACCATCGTCTCGATCCTGATGGGCTTCAGCCCGTTCGGCGGCATTATCTCGGCCCCGCCGTCGCTGGCGCCGACCTTCCTGCAGCTGGACATCAAGGGCGCCCTGGACATCGGCCTGGTCAGCGTGATCTTCGCCTTCCTGTTCGTCGACCTGTTCGACAACTCCGGTACCCTGATCGGCGTCGCCAAGCGCGCCGGGTTGATGGGCAAGGACGGCCACATGCCGAAAATGGGCCGCGCCCTGATCGCCGACAGCACCGCCGCCATGGCCGGTTCGCTGCTGGGCACCTCGACCACCACCAGCTACATCGAGTCGGCCGCGGGCGTCAGCGCCGGTGGCCGCACCGGCCTGACCGCCATCGTGGTCGCCGTGCTGTTCCTCCTGGCACTGTTCTTCGCCCCGCTGGCCGGCAGTGTCCCGGCTTTCGCCACCGCCCCGGCGCTGCTGTTCGTGGCCGTGCTGATGGCTTCGGGGCTGGCCGAGATCAACTGGGATGACGTCACCGAGGCGGCGCCGGTGGTCATCACCGCCCTGGCCATGCCGTTCACCTATTCCATCGCCAACGGCATCGCGTTCGGCTTCATTGCCTGGACCGCGATCAAGCTGCTGTCTGGCCGCGCACGCGAGCTGAACCCGGCGCTGGTGATTCTGTCGATTCTGTTTGTGATCAAGTTGGGTTGGTTCAACGCATGACTTTTGATTCCTCGACCTACGCCGTCCAGCTCAACGACAAGGTCGCGCGCCTGCGCGACCTGCTGGCGCCGTTCGCTGCACCCGAACCGCAAGTGTTCGACTCGCCGCTGCAGCATTTCCGCCTGCGCGCCGAATTCCGCCTGTGGCGCGAAGCCGGCGAACGCCACTACGCGATGTTTTCCCAGGACGACAAGCGCACGCCGATCCTGATCGAAGAATTTCCCATCGCCAGCCTGCGCATCAATGAACTGATGCCTCGGCTCAAGGCGGCCTGGCAAGCCAGCGCGCCCCTGAGCCACAAGCTGTTCCAGGTGGAGTTCCTGACCACCCTGGCCGGCGATGCGATGATCACCCTGTGCTATCACCGCCCGCTGGACGAGCACTGGCAAACCGCTGCCGAACAACTCGCCGCCGACCTGGGCGTGAGCATCATCGGTCGCTCCAAGGGCAAGCGCGTGGTGATCGGTCATGACTACGTAGTGGAGAAGTTCGAGATTGCCGGTCGTACCTTCAGCTACCGGCAACCGGAAGGTGCCTTCACCCAGCCCAACGGCACGGTGAACCAGAAGATGCTCAACTGGGCCTATGAGGCACTGGGCGAGCGCACCGACGACCTGCTGGAGCTGTACTGCGGCAACGGCAACTTCACCCTGCCGCTGGCGACACGGGTACGCAAGGTGCTGGCGACCGAGATCAGCAAGACCTCGGTCAATGCCGCCCTGAGCAACCTCGACGAGAACGCCGTGGACACCGTCACCCTGGTGCGCCTGTCCGCCGAGGAACTGACCGAGGCCTTGAATGAAGTGCGGCCATTCCGCCGCTTGCATGGTATCGACCTGAAGAGCTACGAGTTCGGCAGCGTGTTCGTCGACCCGCCGCGCGCCGGCATGGACCCGGACACCTGCGAACTGACCCGGCGCTTCGACAATATCCTGTACATCTCCTGCAACCCCGAGACCCTGGCGGCGAATATCGCGCAACTGCACGACACCCACCGCATCGAACGCTGTGCGCTGTTCGATCAGTTCCCCTGGACCCACCATATGGAATCCGGGGTCCTGCTGACCCGCCGCTGAAACCGCGCAACAGACAAGCCTGTGTGGGAGCGGGCTTGCCCGCGAAGAACGCCGGCGCGCAAGACCTGATACACCGCGTGGCGTCCTTCGCGGGCGCCAACCGCCACTCAGTCCGTCACAAACCCGAACAGCTGCGCCGCCGTGTCGCACAGCAGATGCTGGCGCAGCGGCGCGGCGCAGGCCAGGCGGCGCAGGCGGTCGAATTCGGAGGCGAAATTCACGTCCTGCTCATGCTGGGTATGGGGCCAGTCGCTGCCCCACAGCAACCGGTCCGGCCCTACGCTCTGCAACATCTGCGACAAGGCCTTCTCGGCGAAATGCAGGTTTTCCATCGGTGTGCCACCCAGCCGATAGATCGCCGAGACCTTGATCCACAACCGCCCGCTTTCCCCCAGCGCCAGCAGGCGGGCAAAGGCCGGCTGCTCGACCCCGAGCCGCGAATCGGGACGGCCGAAATGATCGACCACCACCCGGCAACCGTGCGCCAGCAACGGCTGGATCAACGCCGGCAGGTCTTCCAGTTGACGATGCACTTCGACATGCCAGTCCAGGCGGCGCAAGTGCTGAAAAAACACCTGCCACGACGCCTCGGCAAAGTCCGGCAGCGGCTGCCCCATCAGGTTCAGGCGCACGCCCGCAACACCGAGTCCGGCCATGCGCCGCAGTTCCTCGAAGGCAATGTCGCGCTCGACCACCACTACCCCCCGCAACCGCTCGGGCGCCTGCTGCAGCGCCGCCAGCAGATAGCGGTTGTCGGTCCCGAGGAAACTCGGCTGCACCAGCACGCCGTGGCTCAGGCCGTTTTCCTGCAAGCGCGCCAGGTAGTCGGCCAGGGTGGCGTCGTAGTCCGGCGCATAACGGCGCGCGGCCGCCAACCCCAGGCCGCGCTCGAAAACATGGGCATGGGCATCGATGCCGCTAATCGGCAATGGGCAAATCTCGGACATGGAACTCATCTATGGAAAGGTGAATACAGGCCCTGTGGGAGCCGGCTTGCCGTCGGTGGTGGCCGATCAGGCGATGCAAGGCTCACGGCCCTCATCGCAGGCAATCGAGCGTCGACCGGCCGCTCCCACAAGGTTTCGTGACGCTCTCAGGATAACTGGCGGGCATCAGCGCGCCTGATCGGTGGCGCATCCGGCGCGGCCCCCTGCAAGTTGCGGCCTTTGGTTTCCGGCAAGGCCAGCGCCGCGAGCACCGCGACGCCATAGGCGATCCCGGCGTCGATGCCGATGGCCGAACCCAGGGACATCGACTCGCTCATATGCCCGACCATGAACGGGAACACCGCCGACAGCACCCGGCCGAAGTTGTAGCAGAAGCCCACGCCCGCGCCGCGCACATCGGCCGGGTACAGCTCATTGAAGAAGGAGCCGAGGCTGGCCGGAATCCCGGCGGCGAAGAAGCCCAGGGGGAAGCCGAGGAACAGCATCTGGGTATTGCTCAGCGGCAGGAACAGGTAGCACTGCACCGTGACCACGCAACAGAAGGCAAAGAGGATGATGTTCTTGCGCCGGCCGATACGATCCAGCAACAGGCCACTGACGATACAGCCGAACCAGAACGCGACGATGATCACCGCCAGGTAGCCGCCGGAGCTGAGTACCGAGAGGTTGCGTTCGGTCTTGAGAAAGGTCGGCAACCAGGTCATCACCGCGTGGTAACCGCCGTGGGCGCCCAGGCCGAGGATGCCGCCCAGCAGCGTGACCCGCAGCAGCTCGGGACGGAAGATCCCCGCCATCGACGCCAGCAGGCCGCGCCCTTCGGCCTTGGCCTGGCGTTGCGTGCCGTCCGGCTCGACCACGCTGCGGCGCACATAGATCACCAGCAGCGCCGGCAGCAACCCCACCAGGAACATCACGCGCCAGGCCATGGCCTCGGGTACGAAGGTGTAGATCAGGGTGAAGACCCCGACCGCCGCGCCCCAGCCGATCGCCCAGGCACTCTGCACCGCGCCCATGACCTTGCCGCGATAGCGGGCCTGGATGGTTTCCGCCATCAGCACCGCGCCCGCCGCCCACTCGCCACCGATACCGAAGCCCTGCAATGCCTTGACCACCAGCAACTGGTTGAACCCGGTGACAAAGGCCGAGAGAAAGGTGAACAGCGAGAACCAGAGGATCATCCATTGCAGGGTGCGTACCCGGCCGTAGCGGTCGGACAGCGTGCCGCCGAGCCAGCCGCCGATGGCCGAGGTGATCAGGGTCACGCCGCTGACCAGCCCGGCGTCGCCCTTGCTCAGGGCGAAGGCGGCAATCAGCGCCGGGATTGCCAGGCCGAACATCTGCACTTCCAGGGCATCCAGGGACCAGCCGCCGAAGCAGGCCCAGAACGTCTTGCGCTCCCGCGAAGTGATGTCGCGATACCAACTGAACATGATTTCTTATCCTTATAGGTGAACAGGAAGCCGGTCGGGGCTCAGCGGATCTCGACGCTGTAGCGGAAGTGGCTGGCATGGCCACGGGAACGCCGCCACTCCAGCGGTCGGCCGGCGTAGTCACGGGCCAGTCGCTCGATCACCACCACTGGGCTGTCGGGCTCGATCTGCAACAGTCGCGCATGCACCTCGCCCACGGCTTCGGCGGTGAGGGTCTCTTCGGCACAGGCGACCACCTGGCCGCACAGCGCTTCGTAGATCGGATAAAGCAGCGGCCCCTGGCGGTCCAGGTCGACCGTTAGCAGGGCCTGGAACGGCGCTTGCGGCAGCCAGATTTCCTCGGCCAGCAGCGGTGTGCCTTCCAGCAACCGCAGGCGGACCAGACGGATCACTTCGGCCTCGGGCGGCAGCCCCAGTGCCTGGCTGACGGCGGAAGGTGCGGGCAGGGAATCGACGGTGAGGATCCGGCTTTCCGGCATCTGCCGTTCACCGGCCAGGCTCTGGAAGCGGAAAAAGCGGAACAGCGAAGACTGGAACTGCGGGCGGCGGATAAAGGTGCCGCGACCCTGCTGGCGTTCGAGGATGCCTTCCTCCACCAGCTTGTCGATGGCCTTGCGCACGGTGCCGATGGACAGCTGGTACTCGCCGGCCAGTACGGCTTCGGTGGGAATCGCTTCGCCCGGACGCCAGCGGTTGTTGGCAATCTGCCGGGCCAGCTCGTCGCGCAGGCGTTGATAGAGCGGAAGACGTTCATCGCTGGAAAGTGTGTCCATTTTTGTAGTTATCCAGTCATCTATATGAATTTTCCCGAGTATTCTCCTTGAACGAGACAGCGTCAAGTCACAGACCGATCACTGGTCGTCATCGCCCCATGCCTTTGCCCTCCCCAACCCGACACTGTTCGTTGATCGAACACTAAAGCACGCGGTTTGCGCCGGGTTGCTTGCTGGCATTTGACTTGGATTAACCAGTTAGTACATTTTATCCAGACAGACCCGAATGCCTTGCGGTCGACGCCAAGAACAACAACGGAGACTCCCCTGATGCCGCCTATCGTGCTGGTGCTCAACGGCCCCAACCTGAACCTGCTCGGAACCCGCGAGCCGGCCACCTACGGCCATGAAACCCTGGCGGACATTTCCGCCTTGTGCGGTCGTACCGCCACCGAGTTGGGCCTGACCGTGGAATTTCGCCAGACCAACCATGAAGGCGAACTGCTGGACTGGATCCACGCGGCGCGCGGGCGTTGCGCCGGGATCATCATCAACCCGGCCGCCTGGACCCACACCTCGGTAGCGATCCGCGATGCACTGGTGGCCAGCGAGTTGCCGGTGATCGAAGTGCATCTGTCCAACGTCCATGCCCGCGAACCGTTCCGCCATCACTCGTTCGTCTCATCCATCGCCAAGGCGGTGATGTGTGGCTTCGGCAGCCACGGTTATCGCCTGGCGCTGGACTATTTCAGCCAGACATTGAAGGGGTGAGCGCAATGTCCCGGAGCAATAGCACCAGCGTACTGGCCGGACTGATCGGCGCCGGTATCCAGGGTTCGCGCACGCCCGCCCTGCATGAGCACGAAGGCGATGCCCAGGGCTTGCGTTACCTGTATCGGCTGATCGACCTGGATCAGCTGCAACTGGGCATCGATGCCCTGCCCGACCTGTTGCTGGCCGCCGAGCGCATGGCATTCACAGGCCTGAACATCACCTTTCCCTGCAAGCAGGCGATCATTCCGTTGCTCGACGAATTGTCCCCCGAGGCACGAGGGATTGGCGCGGTGAATACCGTGGTGCTCAAGGACGGCAAGCGGGTGGGCCACAACACCGACTGCCTGGGTTTCGCCGAAGGCTTTCGGCGCGGGCTCGAGGGCGTCGCGGTGGAACACGTGGTGCAGATGGGTGCCGGCGGCGCGGGGGCGGCGGTGGCTCATGCGTTGCTCGCCGAAGGTGTGCGGCAACTGACGATATTCGATGTCGACAGCGACCGTGCGCGAAGCCTGGCGGACAACCTCAACCGGCATTTCGATGGCGGCCGGGCCAGGGCCGGAAGCGACCTGGCCGCCGCCATGGCCCGTGCCGACGGCCTGGTGAATACCACCCCCATGGGCATGGTCAAGCTGCCCGGCATGCCGGTCCCGCTGGAACTGCTGCGGGCGGCACTGTGGGTCGCGGAGATCGTCTACTTCCCCCTGGAAACCGAACTGCTGCGCAACGCCCGCGCCCTGGGTTGCCGCACGCTCGATGGCGGCACCATGGCCGTGTTCCAGGCGGTGAAGGCGTTCGAACTGTTCAGTGGCCTGACGCCGGATGCGCAGCGGATGGTGGAGCACTTTCAGCGTCTATAAGGCTCACCGTGATGAGTCTTATCCTGCATAAGACTCACAAAATTGAGCCTTATAATAAAACGTCTTTCTCATAAGACGTGCTACAGTGAGTCTTATCAAAGGTAAGGCTCATCCTGGTAAGTGTTATGAAGGCATTCTTTCCGGTCGGCTGTAGCGATACCCTCAGTAAAATCGGGCTACTGGTGAAAGCCAGACGCCTGGATCTGGGCCTGCGCCAGTCAGACTTCAGATCCAGCCTCGGGATCTCCGAGCATACGCTGCGCAAGATCGAGAATGGCTCGGAGTTGGTGGACCTCAGGTCCTTCATGCTGGTGCTCTGGCGCCTGGGCATCAACGAGATGATTTTCGGTTCACTGGAGGGGATCGAAGGCACCTCGCAAATCACACGATACGTCACGGACGAGGACAATCATGCGAGCCTGGCCTCGAGACGTGTTCGCCTGTCCAAACCCAAGGCGGAGGATTTCTGATGTCCCGCGCCTATATCTATATGGAACACCCGCAGACAGGTGAAGTCGTCACCCTGGGTCGACTGACGCTCCAGGGCAAGGTCGGCGAATTTCTATATGCCCCCGACTACGTGGCCAGCAATGGCTGGGTCCCCGACCCCATCAACTATCCGCTGCGCGCCGAAGCCTATACCGGCATCACCAAGAATCGCGGCATCCCGGGTTTTATCAACGATGCCATGCCGGACGGCTGGGGCGAGCGTCTGCTTCACCGTGCCTATGGCCAGGAACTGACCACCCTCGACTTCCTGCTCAAGTCACCGAACAACGACCGTATTGGCAACCTGATGGTCGGGCGATCCGCCTCTCCAGCGCCAGGTCTCGGCTCTGAGCCCGCGCCGACATTAAGAGGCCTGGCAAAATTCGTCGAGGCATGCGAAGCGGTCTATGACAGCCAACTGGATCAGGAGTCGGTCTCGATACTGAACCTGCGCCAACAGCGTTCTTCACTGGGCGGCGCCCGCCCGAAGCGTACCCTGCAGGATCACGGTATGCTGATCCTGGCCAAACCCCGAGACCGCTTTGATCAGTACGACCTGCCGGCTGTCGAATACGCGTGCATGACCTTTGCCGCCTCCAAGGGCCTGAATGTCGCCCGCACGGCCCTGCACGCCGAAACCCCGTCCACGCTCTTGGTGGAACGCTTCGATCGGACACCGCTGGCCGAGGGCGGCAGTCGCCTCCCCATGCTCAGCGCGCTCACCTTGCTCGACGCCGAGTGGATGACCCAGCATGACTGGCGCTATGCGGGTGTCGCCGATGAGATGCGCCGCCGTGGCGTTCCCGACAAAGATCTGCAGGAGCTGTTCAAGCGCATGTGCTACAACGCACTGGTCGGCAACAGCGACGACCACCCGCGCAACCACGCCATTATCTGGACCGCAGGCCAATGGCGTCTCTCGCCGATGTACGACGTGCTGCCCATTCTCGATGAAGGCCCCGCCCAGACGCTGGCCATGGCTGTCGGTCGTGAAGGAGCCCAGATCAGCCGCCGCAACCTGCTCAGCCATCATGAGCACTTCGCGCTTGCCCGAGAACAGGCCGAGCAGGTGCTGGATGAAGTGATCGGCTGGGAGCAGGAACTTAAGGAATACTACGGCAGGTGGCTACAAGGGGCAGAGTTGCAGATGGCGCAGGAGGCGACGAGCGCCGCACGGATGCGATAGCCGTAGGAGCAGCGCCCGCCCGTCCGGACAATCGATCAAGCCTGTAGGTACCTCAACACCGATTCGCAGATCATCTCCCGATGCCGCGCCTTGATCTGCTCGTCCGGCAGGTCGATCTGGAAGATCTCACCGATGGTGTGGCGGTTCGAGACCCGGTAGAAACAGAACGAACTCACCAACAGGTGCACGTCCAGCGGGTCCAGGCCGCTGCGGAACAGTCCCTGCTGCGCGCCTCGTTGCAGGATCTCGCCCAGCGCGCCGAGGATGGTGACGTTCATCGAGCGGATCGCCCGGGACTGCTTGACGTACTCCCCCTTGTGGATGTTCTCGATGCTGACGATCCGTACGAAATCGACGTTGCGGTCATGGTGGTCGAAGGTGAACTCGACCATCCGCCGAATCGCTTCACGCGGTTCCAGTTCCGTCAGGTGCAGGCGGCTCTCGGTGCTGCGGATCTCGCCGTAGAGCTTCTCCAGAACCTCGACGTAGAGCTGTTCCTTGCTGCCGAAGTAGTAATAGATCATCCGCTTCGAGGTGTGGGTCCGCTCGGCGATCGCATCGACCCGCGCACCGGAAAGGCCCTGCTGGACGAACTCGACAATCGCTTCCTGGAGGATGTTCTCGCGGGTCTTCTCGGGATTGTTCTTGCGACTCTTGCGCGGCACGGCGGCGGGCAGGGACACGTCAGGCGCGGCGGGAAGTTCTGAAGTCATGGTCATTCTGGGCTCACGGCCTTCTCGGCAGATGCTGGCGATTATGGGCTGCGTCCCCCAGCGAAGGAAGCGGGGAGACAGGTCAATTCCCCACTCCCTCGCCCCAGAGCGCTAAAGCCGGGCCTGGCGCACGGCACCGCTACGGGATTTGGCCATCGCCGCCAGGCGCACCGCGACATTCGCCGCGCCATAGCCGGCGTAACCGCCCTTGCGTTGCAGGATTTCGAAGAAGAACCGCCCTTCGAACGGCTCGGTATAGACGTGGAACAGCTCGCCACCCTGGGCATCGCGGTCGTACAGCACGTTGTAGTAGGCCAGTTCGCTGAGGAATTCGTCGTCGAAATCGAAGCGCGCCGCCAGGTCGTCGTAATAGTTGAGGGGGATATCCAGCAACGCCACGCCCGCTTCTTTCGCCCGGCTGACCTCGGCGAAAATATCGTCGCAGTCAAAGGCGATATGGTGCACGCCGGAACCACGATAGCTCGACAGCGCATGGGAAATCGCCGTGTTGCGGTTCTCGGAAATATTCAGCGGCAGGCGGATCGAACTGCAGCGACTGCGCAGTGCCCGACTCTTCACCAGGCCATAGGGATCCGGCAGCACCACCTCGTCGTCGGCTTCGAAATCCAGCAGGCTCTTGTAGAACAGCACCCAGCTGTCGAGGCTGTCCGCGGGCAGCGCCATGGCCATGTGATCGATCCGCTTGAGACCGGCCCGCATCGGTGCGACGGGCAACAGGTTGAAATCGGTGGCATAGAGTTTCTGCCCGGCAGCCTCCTTGTCCACCAGATAGATCAGGCTGCCATCCGGCGCCCGCACCGCCGCCAGCTCCAGCTCGTTGGGACCGACTAGGCCGCGATAAGGCTGGCCCTTGTAGGCTATCGCCCGGGACAGCGCACTGGCGCTGTCGTTGACCCGGATCGCCGTGGCGCACAGGGACGGGCCATGGGCCTCGAAGAAGTTGTGGGCGAAGGAATAGGGTTCGCCATTGAGGATCAGGTTGATATCGCCCTGGCGCAACAAGCTGACGTTTTTCGAGCGATGCTGACCGGCGTGGACAAAGCCCAGGCGCTCCAGCCACTGGGTCAGCCGGGCACCGAGGGTTTCGTCCACGGCGAACTCGAGGAACTCGATACCCTCGTTTTCGCTGACCGGCGGCGGCGCGAACAGAGGGTCGAGAGTGGCGCTCGGTCCAGCCTCCCGGAGCAGGCGCTCGCGGGTTTTCTCTTCCAGGTACAACAGCGAACGCAGGCCATCGGCGGCATTCGCCCGGGGCGGCGCGGCACGGAAACCGTCGTTGAAGATCTCCAGGGACAGCGGCCCGGTGTAACCACTCTTGATGATCGGCGCGAGAAAGCCCGGCAGGTCGAATTCGCCTTGCCCCGGAAAGCAGCGAAAATGCCGGCTCCATTCCAGGACATCCATCGCCAGGATCGGCGCGTCGGCCATCTGCACGAAGAAGATCTTGTCGCCGGGAATCTGCGCGATGGCGTCCGGATCGCCCTTGAGCGCCAGGGTATGGAAGCTGTCGAGCAGCACGCCGAGGCTCGGGTGGTCGGCCTGGCGGACGATATCCCAGACCTGCTGGTAGGTGTTGACGTGCCGGCCCCAGGCCAGCGCCTCGTAGCCGATACGCAACCCACGGGCGCCGGCGCGTTCGGCCAGCAGGCGCAGGTCGTCGACCAGGATCTGCCGCTCGCCCAGGCTGTCGGCCGACGCATTGCTGCACACCAGCACCAGGTCGGTGCCCAGTTCCTGCATCAGGTCGAACTTGCGCTCGGCGCGCTCCAGGTTACGCGCCAGGCGGTCGCGGCGGCAGCCTTCGAAGTCGCGAAAGGGCTGGAACAGGGTGATGGCGATCCCCAGGTCCGCGCACATCTGGCGGATTTCCCGGGGGCTGCCGTCGTAGTACAGCAGATCGTTTTCAAAGATTTCCACGCCATCGAACCCGGCGGCGGCAATGGCCTCGAGTTTTTCCGGCAAGGTGCCGCTCAGGGAAACGGTGGCAATGGAACGCTGCATAAGTAGACTCCTGGCGGTGGTGTTTTTGTTGGATACCGCTCCAGCCCCGACAAAAGACGCCGGGGCAGTTGTGGGAGCGGGCTTGCCCGCAAAGGGCCCCTGGGATCGCTGGAAGCTGCGCGGGCAAGCCCGCCCCCACGGAGGAATCCCATCGCCCTCCGGCAACCGGATTGATTATTGAGGCAGGGCAAGCCGGACATCAATCAAAGTGTACGAACTGGTTAGTTTTGTGTGCGATTATCGACCACAATGGCCCACGGCGAATTGACGGTTTTTTGCTCACTGCGCACCATCAACCAGGCCAAGGCATTGCTTCAAACTGCAGAAACCCACCCAGACAATTCCAAGAAACGGGTAATCGCTCATGCTCTCGACTTCACAAAGCTCCCCTGCCACCCAGGGCGGCACTCGCGGCGGTATCGCCGACAAGATCCGCGGCGCCATGGCCGTCGGCACGACCCGCTGGGGCATGCTGGCCCTGGTGTTCTTCGCCACCACCCTGAACTACATCGACCGCGCCGCCCTCGGCGTCATGCAGCCCATCCTCGCCAAGGAAATGAGCTGGACTGCGATGGACTACGCCAACATCAACTTCTGGTTCCAGGTCGGTTACGCCGTCGGTTTCGTCCTGCAGGGGCGGTTGATCGACAAGATCGGCGTGAAGCGCGTGTTCTTCTTCGCCGTGCTGCTGTGGAGCCTGGCGACCGGCGCCCACGGCCTGGCGACCTCGGCGGTGGGCTTCATGATCTGCCGGTTCATCCTCGGTCTGACCGAAGCCGCCAACTACCCGGCCTGCGTGAAGACCACCCGGCTGTGGTTTCCCGCCGGCGAGCGGGCGGTGGCCACCGGCATCTTCAATGCCGGGACCAACGTCGGCGCGATGTTCACGCCGATGCTGTTGCCCCTGGTCCTGCAGGTCTGGGGCTGGCAGGCGGCGTTCCTGTGCATGGCGGCGCTGGGCGGCATCTGGCTGCTGTTCTGGGGCCTGAAGTATTTCAACCCGGAAGATCATCCATCGGTGAAACCGGCTGAACTGGCGTATATCCAGAAGGAAGTCGAACCGGAACAGCCCGCCGTACCCTTCTCGCGGATCCTGCGCATGCGCGGCACCTGGGCGTTTGCCCTGGCTTACTCGCTGACCGCGCCGGTGTTCTGGTTCTACCTGTACTGGCTGCCACCCTTCCTCAACCAGCAGTACAACCTGGGCATCAGCGTGACGCAGATGGGCATTCCGCTGATCATCATCTACCTGACCGCCGACTTCGGCAGCGTCGGCGGCGGCATCCTCTCGTCGTTCCTGATCGGTCGCGGAATCAACCCGATCCGTGCCCGCCTGCTGTCGATGCTGCTGTTCGCCTGCTGCATCGTCGGCGTGATACTGGCCGCCGGTTCCAGCCACCTGTGGGTCGCCGTGGGTGCGATCTCCCTGGCCATCGGCGCACACCAGGCCTGGACCGCGAACATCTGGAGCCTGGTGATGGACTACACCCCCAAGCACATGATGAGCACGGTGTTCGGTTTCGGCGGGATGTGCGCGGCCATCGGCGGCATGTTCATGACCCAGTTGGTCGGCTATATCCTGACCACCACGAACAACAACTACGCGGTACTGTTCACGCTGATCCCGGCGATGTATTTCCTGGCGTTGACCTGGATGTACTTCATGGCGCCGCGCAAGATTCCGAAGCTGGTCGATTGATCTCGCCGTGGCGAAGGTTGGGCAAGGCTTGCTGGCCTGTTCGCCGGCAAGCCCATCCCTGATCGTTCCCACGCTCCGCGTGGGAATGCAGCCCGTGACGCTCTGCGTCACAACAGCGGACGCGGAGCGTCCAGAGAAGCATTCCCACGCAGAGCGTGGGAACGATCATCGACGTTAGAAATCGAAAAACACCGTCTCGCCTTCACCCTGGATACGAATATCGAAACGGTAGGCCGTCTTGCCGTTCACTTCGCAGCGCTGGGCAATCAGGGTCTCCCGACGCTGCGGTTGCTCGATCAGGTTGATCACCGGGCATTTCGCGTTGGCCTCGGCCTCGTCGGAAAAGTACAGGCGGGTCTGCAGGTGGATATTGATCCCCCGGGCAAACAGCGAGACGTTGATATGCGGTGCCATCGGCACGCCGGCCGCATTCACCACGCCCGGCTTGATGGTCGCCAGCGTCCACTCCCCCGCATCGAAGGTGGTGGCCGTGCGGCCGAAGCTGTTGAAGGTTTTCTCGGAATCGAAGGCCGTGTCGTAGACCCCCTCGTGGTTGGCCTGCCAGAACTCCAGGAAGGAATCGCGCACCAGGTGGCCATTGCCGTCATAGACATTGCCGAGCAACAGGATATGTTCGCCGGGCGCTCCCGGCTTGGCCATTTCATTCCAGATTTCCTCCGGACGCGGCGGATTGCCGGCAGCCGCCAGCGCCAGGCCGATATGCACATAGGGACCGGCGGTCTGTGACGGGGTTTCGGCGAGCAATTGAACAGGCATGGTCGGTCTCCTCAGCAGTTTTCGAAGTGGGTCTTGCGCTGGCCGCGCAGCACGATGTCAAAGCGATACGCCAGGCAGTCCATCGGATTGGCATTGCCCATGTCGAGCCGGGCGATCAGGCTCTGCACCGCTTCGGCATTGGCAATCGACTTGACGATGGGGCACATCGGGATCAACGGATCGCCTTCGAAATACAACTGGGTGATCAATCGCGTGGCAATCGACGGGCCGCTGATGGACACATGGATATGTGCCGGACGCCAGTCGTTCGGGCCATTGCGCCATGGATAGGGCCCGGGCTTGACGGTGCGGAAGCTGTAGTAGCCGTCACGGTCGGTCAGCGCCCGGCCGACGCCGCCGAAATTCGGGTCCAGGGGCGCCAGGTAGCGGTCGTTCTTGTGCCGATAACGCCCGCCGGCATTGGCCTGCCAGATTTCCACCAGGGTGTGGGGAACCGGCTGGCCGTATTGATCGCAAACCCGACCGGCCAGGATGATGCGCTCGCCCACGGGCAAGCCGCCATTGTTGAAATTGAGCAGCAGGTCGTTATCGAAACGACCGAATTTCAGATGGGAAAAATCCGGACCGGTGCTTTCACTGGGCGATTGCGGAATGCTCACCAGCGCCTGGCGCGGGGAACGGGCAATGGACGTCTTGTAATCGGGGGTCAGGGCTTTGGGGTGCCAATTACGGTCACGGATGACAAAACGACTGCTGTCTGCTTCAGACATGTCGATCTCCTGTTGTTTTTATGGGGAAACGCAGCGGCAAGCTACAAGGAATGAATCACGCGCTTGCAGCGTGCCCCAACAGGGAACCGGCGGATATTGAAAAGCCGGGGCACAACCATAACCCAATGGTTATGGATAACGACCTTCGCGATACGCCTGCCCCACTTCCCGCAGCATCTCCACCGACCATTGCGCCGCCAGCGACAGCGGCAGGCTGGCATTGCTCGAAATGCCCACGGAACCACCCGGCTCGCGCTGGCCGAGATCGATCTCGCACAATTCGCCACGCGCCAGGTCCAGGCGCACGGCATCCAGCGGCGCGATCCACAGCGCCTCGCTGGACAGCACGTAACGCCGGCTCAAGGCCACCGACAGGGTTTCCAGGCGCTGCCGCGACTGGCGGATGCCGCACTGCACGAACAGGCTGTCGGCAAACTTGCGGATGGTGGTGCCCGCCAGCGGCAGGACCAACGGGAAGTTTTCCACGCTGGCGCGATCCGGCGCACCGCTCGACAGCGGATGATCGGGCCGCGCCACCAGGGTCATGGATTCACTGTACAGGTGCTCGAAGGTCAACCCCTGGATCTCCGGGCTGTCAGTCATGCGGCCAACCACCAGGTCGACATCGCCGACCCGCAATTGCGAGAGCAGGTAGGCGCTGGGCCCGGTCACCACACTGACCACCAGCGCCGGATGCCGTTCGTGCAGGCGCCGCACCACCTCCGGCATCAACAGGCTTTCCACCGTCGACAGCACGCCGAGCCGCACCACGCCAGCGGCGTACTCGCCCTCGCGCAGGGCCTGCACGCCTTCGCGCAGGGTCTGCACCGAAGGCCCGGCGTAACGCAGGAAGGCCACCCCGGCCTCGGTCAGGCTGATGCCGCTTTTGCTGCGCACGAACAGGCTGGTCTCCAGCAGCGTCTCGAGTTCCTTGAGGGTCTTCGACATCGCCGGCTGGCTCACCGCCAGGACATCCGCCGCCCGCGCCAGGCTGCCCTGGCGGGCCATTTCGAGAAAACACACGAGGTGGCGGAATTTGATACGGGTGTCGATATTCACGAGTGGGGCGGCTCCGCTGCGGTCGGGACATGCAGGTCAGGACAGACACAATTGTGTCCGATATTAGCCGTCAGCGGCGGCTTCTGAACCAAATCCCCTGGCTGACCTCTATCTGCATGGCCTGACGACCGGACTGGCGGCTATCCCACCCAGCAGCAACACTCATCTGCACAACAAACAGAGGATTCCCACATGCTTTGGAAAAAAGGAAGGCGCAGCGACAACGTGGTGGATGCTCGTGATGACAACAATGCTGGAGGTGGCGGACTGCGTTTCGGCGGCGGCAAGGGCTTGAGCCTGACAGCCGTGGTGCTGATTGTCGGCATCGGCTTGCTCACGGGCCAGGACCCGATGCAGATTCTCGGACAACTCAGCGGACAACTGACCCAGCAGCAATCGGCGCCCGTCAGCCCGCAAACCCGGCAGTCACCGCCGGCCAACGATGAGCAGGCGGATTTTGTCCGGGCCATTCTCGGCGATACCGAAGACACCTGGGGCCAGATCTTCCAGCAGGCCGGACGTCAATACAAGGAGCCGACCCTGGTGCTGTTCCGCGGCCAGGTCAGTTCCGCCTGTGGCCTGGCCTCCTCGGCCACCGGGCCGTTCTATTGCCCGGCGGACCAGCGGGTTTACCTCGACCTGGACTTCTTCCGCGAGATGTCCCAGCGCTTCAAGGCTGCCGGGGACTTTGCCCAGGCCTACGTGATCGCCCATGAAGTCGGCCATCACGTGCAGACCCTGCTCGGGGTCTCCGCCAAGATGCAGGCCGCCCGCCAGCAGGGGCGCAAGATGGAAGGCGACGGCGGCCTGCTGGTACGCCAGGAATTGCAGGCCGACTGCCTGGCCGGCGTCTGGGCCTGGCACGCGCAGAAACGCCTGAACTGGCTCGAGCCCGGCGATATCGAAGAAGCCTTGAATGCCGCCAACGCAATCGGTGATGATCGCCTCCAGCAGCAGGGTCAGGGACGCGTGGTGCCGGACTCCTTCACTCACGGCACCTCTGCTCAACGGGTGCGCTGGTTCAAGACCGGCTTCGCCCAGGGGCAACTCAACCAATGCGATACCTTCGCCGCCAAGAGTCTGTGAATGAACAAAACACTGCTGGGATCATTGTTGTGGGGTATGTGCGTCATCGGTGGCCAGGTCCAGGCCGCTGAACACGGGGTCAAGGAAGTCAGCCCCAATCATCTGAAGCTGTCGGCCGGCGAGTTGAGCGTCGGCCTCAATCGCGACTGGCAAGGGCCGATGCCCGATGTGCAGCGGGTGCTGATCATCGTCCACGGGCGGCTGCGCAATGCCATGACCTACCTCAACAGCGCCGAGACCGCCGCGAGCCAGGCCGGCCAGGACAGCAACACGCTGATCATCGCGCCGCAGTTCCTCAACGAAAGCGATGTACGACGCAATCACCTGCCGGACAACCTGCTGCGCTGGCAGGGCAATGACTGGATGGCCGGCGAGGCGTCCACCGGCCCTTCGCCAATGAGTTCCTATGCCGCGCTGGATGAAGTCCTGCAACGCCTGGGCAATCGGAAAAAGTTTCCGGCCCTGCGTGAAGTCGTGATTGCCGGGCACTCCGGCGGCGGCCAGGTGGTGCAGCGTTATGCGCTGGTGGGACACGGCGACGCGCAACTGGCCGGGAGCGGCATCAAGCTGCGGTATGTGATCGCCAACCCGTCGTCCTATGCCTGGTTCAGTGCCCAGCGACCGGTGGCGGGATTCAATCCATCGTCCTGCCCGGGCTTCAACGACTGGAAGTACGGCCTGCAGAACCTGCCGAGCTACGCCATGGGACAATCGCCGGCGCAGCTGGAACAGGCTTATGTGCAACGCTCTATCACCTACCTGTTGGGCCAGCAGGACACCGACCCGAACCATCCGGCGCTGGACAAGAGCTGCGGAGCGGAAGCCCAGGGCCCGTATCGGCTGATTCGCGGACACAACTATTTCGCCTACCTGCAGCAACGTCACCCGCAAGGGCTGGCGCAGACTCTGGTCGAGGTGCCCGGGGTCGGGCATAACGGCGACGGCATGTTCACTTCGCCACAGGGGCAGAAGGCGTTGTTCCAGCGTTAAAGGGCGGGGGATGTGCTGCCTGGACCGGCCCCTTCGCCGCGATGCGGCGCCCCGACAAGCCAGCTCCCACGGTGGATCGCGCAAGGCGCCACAATGCGATCCCATGTGGGAGCTGGCTTGCCAGCGATGCGGCCCTCAAGCCGACAGCATCTCCCGCAACGCCACACAATCCTCGGCATGCCAGTCCGTGAGCTCCGGCCACGGGTTATCCGGCAGGTTGACCAACACCGTCCGTGCCCCCGCCGCCCGTCCGCAGTCCAGGTCGAAGCGGTAATCGCCGACCATCACCATCTCGGCCGGCGCGACGTCCCAGGCCTCGGCCAGTTTCAGCAAACCACCCGGATGCGGCTTGGGCGGTGCGTCATCGCGGCCCAGCACATCGGCTTCGGCAAAGCAGTCGGCCAGACCGATGGCCTGCAGCGTCACATGGGCCAGTTCGCGAGCATTGCGCGTCAGGATCCCCAGGCGATAACCCCGTCCGGCCAGCTCGCGTACCAGCTCCACCGCACCGACCGCCGCTTGCGAGCCCAGGGCCAGATCCCGCTCATGCTCCAGCAACCAGGCATGCTTGGCCGCCGCCTCGTCGGCCGGCAGCGCTGCCAGGTGGGTCAGGATGTCGTCTTCCGGAGGAATCGACAGGGCCACGCGAATGGCGGCGAAATCATGCACGGCAACGGTCAGGGTGCCATCCATGTCGAACACCCAGTGACGAACCTCGGACAAACTCATGACCAATCCTTGCGATGCCGGATCAGACCTTCCTGGGTCACCGACGCCACCAGCACACCGGCGCGGTTGTACACGCTACCGCGGGAGAAACCACGGGAATTGCCGGCCCAAGGACTGTCCATCGCATACAGCAGCCAGTCGTCGGCGCGCAGGTCGGCGTGGAACCACAGGGCATGGTCGAGACTGGCGACCTGCATATCCTTCTGCCACACCGACTTGCCATGGGGCAGCAGCGAGGTGGTCAGCAGGCCGAAGTCCGACGCATAGGCGAGCAGGTACTTGTGCAGCGCCGGCGAGTCGGCCAGGGCACCGTCGGCGCGGAACCAGACGTACTTGACCGGGTCCGACGGCTGCGGGTTGTAGGGGTCCTTCTCGGTCACCGGGCGCACTTCGATCGGCTTCGGGCACAGCAGCTTGTCACGCATGTGCTCGGGGATCAGGTGGGCGCGTTGCTGGGTGATTTCCAGCTCCGACGGCAGGTTCTCCGGCCCCACCACCTGCGGCATGCTGCTCTGGTGCTCGAAACCCTCTTCGTCGTACTGGAACGAGGCACTGCAGGTAAAGATCGGGTGGCCCTTCTGGATCGCCGTCACCCGCCGGGTACTGAAGCTGCCGCCATCGCGTACGCGGTCAACCGAATAC
Organism: Pseudomonas sp. Mn2068; assembly: GCF_049319725.1. Taxonomy (NCBI): domain Bacteria; kingdom Pseudomonadati; phylum Pseudomonadota; class Gammaproteobacteria; order Pseudomonadales; family Pseudomonadaceae; genus Pseudomonas; species Pseudomonas sp. Mn2068. The sequence goes on from NZ_JBMOUG010000004.1 coordinate 423,518, forward strand.
ACCACCGGCAGGCCGGCATCCCCGGGACGCAGGAAATAGCCGTGCAGCGAATGCACATGGCGCGCTTCCTCGACGGTCTGACTCGCCGCCGACAGCGACTGGCCCAGCACCTGGCCGCCAAACAGCTGGCGAAACCCCAGGTCCTGGCTGCGCCCGCGAAAGAGGTTTTCCTCGATGGGCTCCAGGGTCAGCAAGTCGACCAGGTCTTCCAGCACTTGGCTCATTCAAACGCTCCTCACACAGGGCAATACGGTTCACTTAAAGACGATATCAAGCCATCCGTGCTTGTAATGGCCGAGCCTTGAACAACTCGCCACAGGCCTTGAATGATACCGCGTTTGCCATCAGCGGCGGTGCAGCGGATCGGCCAACCCCGGGGTTATCCGTGCAGGGTTTCCAGCCACTGGTCGCGGCTGATGCGGTACAGCACGTGCTTGCGCAACGGATGATCGTCGGCCAGCCTGGGGTGTTCGAAGTCGCCCAGGGGGTCATGGTGCATGCCGATGGCCTGCATGACCTTCTGCGAAGGGGTGTTGGTCTCGGTGGTGAAGGCCACCACTTCTTCCAGCGCCAGGCGATCGAAACCGCAGCGCAGGGAAGTCCATGCGGCCTCGCTGGCATAGCCCAGGCCCCAGTGCTCGCGCGCCAGGCGCCAGCCCATTTCCACCGCCGGGGTGAAGGCCGCGTCGAAGTTGACATGGGCCAGGCCGGTCAGGCCGATAAAGGCGCCATTGTCCTTGCGCTCCAGGGCCCACAGGCCAAAACCATGTTCGGCGAAATGCCCGCGGATCCGTCCGATCAGCGCGGCACTCTCCAGGCGACTCAGCGCGACCGGGAAATAGCGCATCACTTGAGGATCGGCGCACATCCGGGCAAATTCCGGCAGGTCGTCATCGCGCCACTGACGCAGCAACAGGCGCGCGCTCTCGAGTTCCAGTATCGGCTCCATCAATCCCCCTCAGGATTCCTTGTAAAGCTGTTTCCCTGCTCGCAAGTGTATCGCGCTGATAAGATCCTTCACTCATTCCTACATGAATTCGCCATGCCGTTGCCTTTGATCTACCACGATGACTACAGCCCGGACTTTCCACCGGAGCATCGTTTCCCCATGGACAAGTTCCGCCTGCTGCGCGATCACCTGGTGGACAGCGGCCTGACCCGCGACCCGGAGCTGCTGCGCCCGCAGATCTGTCCCGTGGATATCCTCGCCCTGGCCCATGACCGCGGCTATATCGAGCGCTACATGGCCGGCGAGCTGTCCCGCGAGGACCAGCGCCGCCTCGGCCTGCCCTGGAACGAAGCCCTGGCCCGGCGTACCGTGCGCGCGGTCGGCGGTTCGCTGCTGGCCGCCGAACAGGCCCTGGAACACGGCCTGGCCTGCCACCTGGCCGGCGGCACCCACCACGCCCACTACGATCACCCGGCGGGCTTCTGCATCTTCAACGACCTGGCAGTGATCAGCCACTACCTGCTGGCCAGCGGGCGTGTCGACCGGGTGCTGATCTTCGACTGCGACGTGCATCAGGGCGACGGCACTGCCCGTATCCTTGAAGACACTCCCGAAGCCATCACGGTTTCCCTGCATTGCGAGAAAAACTTCCCGGCGCGCAAGGCCCGCAGCGATTGGGACATTCCCCTGCCCATGGGCATGGGCGATGCCGACTACCTCAAGGTGGTGGATGACGCCCTGAATTACCTGCTGCCGCTCTACCAGCCGGACCTGGTGCTGTACGACGCCGGAGTGGATGTGCACAAGGACGATGCCCTGGGCTACCTGAAACTGACCGACGAAGGGGTGGCGGCCCGCGATGAACGGGTCCTGCGCCATTGCCTGGGCCGGGATATCCCGGTGGTCGGCGTGATCGGCGGCGGCTACAGCAAGGACCGCCAGGCCCTGGCGCGGCGCCACGGCATCCTGCACCACAGTGCGCAGCGGGTCTGGACGTCATCAGGTTGTCACTGAAGCCTGCTCGCTTACCCACAATGCCTGTGGAACCGCCTGTGGATAACCTGAGTGAAATGCGCTACAGCCCGCGTAAAGAAAGGGCTACAGATGGCTGTATGTTTTTCGTACAGCCCTCCTGATGAGCCCGGCAGTTCCCCTGTGGGAGTGGGCTTGCCCATGAAAGTCCCACCGCGGTTTTATCGACATACCGCGTTTTCGTTTTTCGTGGGCAAGCCCACTCCCACAAGAAAACGTAGAATGCCCGCCTATCACGCCACTTCGCAGCCCGCCATGACCCGTACAGCCTCCTCCCCCTCTCCCCGCGTCGCCATTATCGGTGGCGGCCCCGCCGGCCTGATGGCCGCTGAAGTCCTGAGCCAGGCGGGCGTCCGGGTCGACCTCTACGATGGCATGCCGTCGGTGGGACGCAAGTTCCTGCTGGCCGGCGTCGGCGGCATGAACATCACTCATTCCGAGCCCTACCCGGCGTTTCTTTCGCGGTATGCCGAGCGCGCCCCGCAGATCGCCCCGATGCTGCGGGCCTTTGGCGCCGACGAGCTGTGCGAGTGGATTCACGGCCTGGGGATAACTACGTTTGTCGGCAGTTCCGGCCGGGTCTTTCCCAGCGACATGAAGGCCGCCCCGCTGCTGCGCGCCTGGCTCAAGCGCCTGCGCGATGCCGGGGTAGTTATCCACACCCGCCATCGCTGGACGGGCTGGCAGGAGGGCAAGCTGGTTATCCACAGCCCGGACGGTGAAACCATGGTCCAGGCCGACGCCACCCTGCTGGCCCTGGGCGGCGGCAGTTGGGCGCGCCTGGGCTCCGATGGCGCCTGGTTGCCGTGGCTGGAACAACAAGGCGTGTCCGTCGCCCCGCTGCAGCCGAGCAATTGTGGATTTGAAGTCGAGGCCTGGAGCGAGCTGCTGCGCGACAAATTTGCCGGAGCCCCGCTGAAAAACGTCGCCATCGGCCTGCAACATAGCGTGCCACGCCTGGGCGAATGCGTGATCACCGCCAGCGGCATCGAGGGCAGTCTGATCTACGCCTTGTCCGCGCCGATTCGCGAGCAGATCAACCAGAGCGGCTCGGCGATCATCGAAATCGACCTGCTGCCGGGCAAGACCCAGGGACAGATCCAGGCCGCTCTGTCGAAACCGCGGGGTTCACGCTCCATGGCCAAGCACCTGCACAGCCAGGTCGGCATCGACGGGGTCAAGGCGGCGTTGCTGCGTGAGCTGACGGATGCCGCCTGCTTCGGTGACGCCGCTCGACTGGCCGGTGCGATCAAGGCCCTGCCGCTGAAACTGGTCGCCACCCGCCCGCTGGACGAAGCCATCAGCAGCGCCGGCGGCGTTCCTTTCGAAGCCATGGACGAACAGTTGATGCTCAAGGCGTTGCCGGGCGTGTTCTGTGCCGGCGAGATGCTGGATTGGGAAGCGCCGACCGGCGGCTACCTGCTGACCGCCTGCTTTGCCAGCGGACGGGTGGCGGGGAAAGGGATGCTGGAGTGGTTGCGGCGGCAGGCCTGAAGCAGCGGCCATTCACCGATCGTTCCCACGCTCCGCGTGGGAATGCAGCTCGTGACGCTCCGCGTCACAGATTCGCAGCGGACGCAGAGCGTCCGGGGAGGCATTCCCACGCGGAGCGTGGGAACGATCAACCTTCAGATCGCAATCGCCGGCAAGCCGGCTCCCACAAGGGCGCTCGCCTCAAGGCTTGCGTTTACGCGGCCCGGTGTTGAATACCGGCACCTTGCGCACCGGCTTGACCGGCGGCGCCACGTCTTCCGGTTTCTCGCCGCTGTCCACCCACTTGCCCAGGTTGCGCTTGCCGCCACCACCGGCAGCCTTGGGCTTTTTCGGTTTCTTCGGCTTCTTGACCACCTGCCCAGACGCATCGGTTTCCGGCACACGGTGCTCAGGCTCGAAATCCTGTTCTTCACGGCGGCTCAGCGCCTGGCGCGTCAGGGTCTCGATGGCCGACAGCAGGTTCACCTCATCGGCACACACCAGGGAAATCGCCTCACCGGTGGCACCGGCCCGACCGGTACGACCGATACGGTGAATGTAGTCCTCGGCGACGATCGGCAGATCAAAGTTGACCACCAGCGGCAGGTCTTCGATATCCAGGCCACGGGCCGCGACATCGGTGGCCACGAGGATCTGGATCTCGCTGGCCTTGAAGCGGTCCAGCGCCCGTTGACGGGTTGCCTGGGGCTTGTCGCCATGGATCCCGTCGGCGTTCACACTCAGGCCCTGGAGTTTTTCCACCAACTGATCGACACCGTTGCGGGTCTTGGCGAACACCAGCACCTGCTTCCACTTGTGCTTGCGCAACAGGTGCACGAAGAGTTCCGGCTTGCGCTTCTTGTCGACCGTCACCACCCACTGCTTGACGGTGTTGGCCGCCACGTTGCGGGGACTGACTTCGATACTCAGCGGATCATTGAGCATCTGCCCGGCCAGCAGGCGGATCGCATCGGAGAACGTCGCGGAGAACAACAGGGTCTGGCGCTTTTTCGGCAGGGCCTTGTAGATATTGCCCAGCTCTTCCTGGAAACCGAGGTCGAGCATGCGGTCGGCTTCGTCGAGCACCAGGGTCTGCAACTGGTTGAACTTGAGCGCGTTCTGGCGGAACAGGTCGAGCAGGCGCCCCGGCGTGGCCACCAGCAGGTCGACGCCCTTGCGCAGCTTCATCATCTGCGGGTTGATGCTGACCCCGCCATACACCGCATAAGTACTCAGCGGCAGGTGCTCGGCGTACTGGCGCACGCTTTCATGCACCTGCTCGGCCAGTTCGCGGGTCGGGACCAGGATCAGCGAGCGGACCGAGTTGGCGGCGACCTTCGGTCCTTCCATGGTCAGCAACTGCAACAGCGGCAGGGCGAAACCGGCGGTCTTGCCGGTGCCAGTCTGGGCCGCGGCCATCAGGTCGCGGCCGGCCAGCACGGCGGGAATGGCCTGGGCCTGGACCGGCGTCGGCGTCTTGTAGCCGAGGGTGTCCAGGGCCCGGGTCAGGGGTTCGATCAGGCCGAGAGTAGCGAATGTCATGCAGGTACCATAGGGAAAGTGTCAGCGCAGTGAAGCAATGCGCGGCAGTTTACCCTGTCAGGCCTCTTTCGGCTTGCGCCACTGCGGCAAACCGATCAGCACCACGGCGCTGATGATCACGCCCATGGCGATGCACTCGTGCCAGCCGATGTGTTCGTCGGCGAACAGGATGCCCAGCAACACCGCCACGGCCGGATTGACGTAGGCATAGCTGGTGGCCGCCGCCGGGCGCACATGCTTCAACAGGTACATGTAGGCGTTGAAGGCGATGATGGAGCCGAAGACGATCAGGTAGAGCAGCGCGAGCCAGCCTTCGGTCGAGGGCATCTGAGTCATGCGCTCCCCCCTGACAAAGCTGGCCAGCAGCAGGACCACGCCACCCACCAGCATTTCCGCCGCACTGGCCATGCCGCCGGGGGGCAGCGGCAGATGCTTGCTCCACACCGAACCGAAGGCCCAGGTCGCCGCGGCCAGCAACAACAGGACCGCGCCAAACGGACTGCTTTGCAGGTTGGAGCCCATGTTCAGCAGGGCGATGCCGATCAGGCCCAGCACGATCCCCGCCCATTCCAGGCCGGTATTGCGCGCGCCCCAGAAATAGCCGCAGAGCAGGGTGAACAGCGGCACCGTGGCCACCGTCAGCGCGGCGACACCGGAAGCCACGCCTGTGTGTTCGGCCAGGGTCACCGCGCCGTTGCCAAAACTGAGCAGCAGCACGCCGATGGCACCCGCGGCTTTCCATTGCCGCCAGGTCGGCGCCGGCACGCCGCGCCAGCGCTGATAGGCGTACAGCAGACTGCCGGCGATCACGAAGCGAATGCCGCCCATCATCAGCGGCGGCCAGGACTCCACGCCGATACGAATGCCCAGGTAGGTCGAACCCCAGATGAAATACAACGCGAAGAAGGCACCGATCAGCGGTAACGGAAAACGGCGTGGGGCAGGCATGGACGGCTCAGGGCAGGACAAGGGAGCGTTATTCTAGAAAGGCCATCGACAAATAATAAGTTACAAAACCGCGTTATCAGGCCGGTACACTTTCTAAAACATGGATATCACGGGTATAAACCGTGCTTTCGAAAGCTCGCGATCCAGAGGTCTTGTAGATGGACAAGTACGACCGTTTGATCCTCGGTGCCCTGCTGGAAAACGGCCGCGCCTCCTTCGCCGAACTGGCGCGCAAGGTCAACCTTTCCGCCCCGGCGGTGGCCGAGCGGGTGGCCAAGCTGGAGAGCAGCGGCGTGATCACCGGCTACCAGGCCAAGGTGGACATGGCCAAGATCGGCCTGCCGATCCAGTGCGTGATCGAGTTGCGGCTCAACCAGCACGGCAGGCAACAGGTCTATGACGACCTGGCGCAGATCCCGCAGATCACCGAATGCCATCGGGTGACCGGCGATCCCTGCGTGATCATGCAGGCGGCGGTGGGCTCGATGGGAGAGCTGGAAGGATTGATCAACCGGATTGCCCAGTTCGGTTTCAGCAAGACCTCGATCGTGCTGTCGAGCGCCGTCGAGCCGCGGGTGCCGTTGGGGCATCTGGACACGAATGGCAAGGTGAAGAGCCTGCATTGCGTCTGAACGTTCGTGTTTGCCGGTTTTGGGGGCGCTTCGCACCCCATCGCGAGCAAGCTTGCTCCTACAGGACCGCGTCGTGCACGGGCCATGTGTACGCCGCAAACCCTGCATGCCAGCAGGCTTTTAGCGGCCTGGAGGGCTGCGCCACAAGATCCCGGCGCCCCTCCCTGCACAGGCCGGAGCAAACACAAATCCCGTGGGAGCCTGGCTTGCCAGCGAAGCTTTTATCGGTATCGAGGACTTCTGCGCAGCGTTCCGACCCCCCCCGCCTCTCAGGATTGGCTTCGTACACAGGCTTCGAGTACATCACCGTCCTGTAGGAGCAAGCTTGCTCGCGATAGCTATCTACCAGACTCTGCCACAACCGCTGACGGGCACCACCTGCGGCATATCACGCAGGCGGATCCAGGGCTCCTTGCGCCAATGCAGCAGGCTCAGCGCACCACCGTTCCATTCCAGCAAGCCCAGGCTCGGGGCCTGGGTCAGGGCCAGTTGCGGCTGGTCGCGCAGCATGGGTAATACCTGGTGCGTCAGCCACTGGCGCAGATGCCGGTTCTCCGGCAGGTAGTGATAGACCAGCATGGCGTAGACACCCGACTCGCTGAGCATCAGGTGTTCTTCTGCTCCGCCATTCCCCTGCAAGCTCAGCAGTCGACGCTGATCCGAATCAAGCTTGATCGCTTTGCGCTCATGCCACTCGATGCCCATCAGGTACCCGATATCACGGGCGCAGAACCAGGCTTCGTCATGCAGGAGCAAGGCGCGGAGTTTGCGGTGGTGACGAGTAAATATTTGCGGTTCGAAAGCAACGTTAACGGCAAGACCAAGCTGCTCTGACACGTCATAAGCACTACCGTTATCAAGAAGGTTTTGTATGGTTTCAGCGAGACTTTCGAGAATGACTTTTCCCATTTTGGAATACTCCGAGAGATTCAAGGAGCTGCCATATAAAGCCTTCCTACGGACTTGGGTGGCAGCCGTACGCGGGGTAGGAACCGAGCTCTCTCGGACACTCGGCCACGAATCAACGTGCCCGCGCACGGCCACCATAAGGGGCACGCTGGCTAAAAAACCAGCGAGTATGGTGGATGCTCAGTATCGAAAGAGTCAATTGCAAGGGTTCCTACGCCCTGTCACCGATTTGGCGATGACCGGAAAAGGCTAGCGTTGCCAGCTCATCCCGGAAAGACAGCACGGATCGCCACAGGAAGTACGACATTTCCTAAAAAATGCGGGACAAAAGCGCTACTTGAGAGGTAGCTCCGGCCAGCCAGGGAGCCTGAAGCAGAGCACGGGCTTGTGGCGGGCGGGCTTGCCTCAGGCCACCCGATACCGCCTCAAATGCTCTCCCACCTTCGCCGCCGGTACTTTCTGCAATTTGCACAGCAGGTCGTGAGACAGCTCGCGCAGCCCGTGCTTTTCGCGCAGCTCGCCGGCCAGGTGCGCCAGCAGGTTCGCGGCCATCTCGGCGTCGGCCATGGCCCGGTGCGCCTGGCCGGTATGCGGCAGCCGCGCGTAGGCGGTCAGGGTGCCCAGCTTGTGGTTCGGCGCCGCCGGCATCAGGCGTCGCGCCAGCAACAGCGAGCAGGCGAAATTCTGCAGGCGCGTGCGCTTGATGCGACCCATCTCGAAGTCCCAGAACTTCTGGTCGAACGCGGCGTTGTGGGCCAGCAGCGGCGTGATGCCGACGAATTCGTTGACCTCGTTCATCACCCGCTCCGCCGAGGGCGCCGTACGCAACATTGCGTTGCTGATGCCGGTCAGTTGTTCGATAAAGGCCGGCACCCGCACCCCGGCGTTCATCAGGCTCTGGTAACGGTCGACGATGCGCCCCTCTTCCAGGATGACCACGGCGATTTCCGTCGCCCGGCAGGCACTGCTCGGCGAGATCCCGGTGGTTTCAAAGTCGATGACGGCAATACGTTCCAAAATCCAACCCTTTCAAATAGTCCGTTGATCGCTCCCCCGGCGCGACAGGGAATACGCGTTGCTTCAGAAATGGACGCGGAGCGTCCAGGACTGCGTTACCACGCGGAGCGTGGGAACGATCAGGCCCATCAGTTTTTCAACAACAGTGCGCCTTCGATGGGCACGTAGCGGCTCGCCGCGCGGATCAGCGAGTTGGCCGTCAACCCCGGCACGCCATAGGCCACCGCCTCGACCCCATGCTTGCCGATGATGCGCTCGAGCAGCAGGTCAAAATCGCCATCACCGGACGCCAGCACCACCTCGTCGACGTTCGGCGCGGCATCCATGATATCGATGGTGATACCCACGTCCCAGTCACCCTTGGCCGAACCGTCGCTGCGCTGGATGTACGGCTTGAGTTTCACCGTGAAGCCCAGGTTGCGCAGGATCTGCTGGAACTGCTGCTGCTTGCTGTCGCCACGGTCGATCGCATAGGCATAGGCTTCGACGATCTGCCCGCGCTGGCTGATATCAGCCCACAGGGCGGCATAGTTGAAGTGACAACCGTAAGCCTGGCGCACGGTGTAATAGAGGTTCTGAACGTCGGCGAACACTGCGATTTTCTTCACCGTGAATCCTCATGGCGCAGACGCGCACTGGCGGGGGTGACGGACACTCGAAAGCGAGTAGACGCGCAGTATGCCAGCCCGAGGCAAGATTCAGCGAACAATCAGCCATGCAAACGCAGTCCGGAGCGCCAGGGCGCCCCGGACTGGAGAGGATCAGACGTAGGAATCGTCGTCAGAGAAAGAAGAGGAACTGTCGTCGCTGTAGTCGCTGTCGAGGAAGCCGCCCTGGTCGTTGTTGCCCCAGGAGTCGTTGTTGGCCATGCGCTGGTCATCGCCCCAACCGCCGCCGTTGTTGCTCATCGGGCTCGGCTCGATGATTTCCTCGATGATCTGCGGCTGCTGCTGGTTGTGATGGAACAGGCTGCTGATACCTTCGGCCAGCATCACACCACCGGCAACGCCGGCCGCGGTTTTCAGCGCGCCACCGAGGAAACCGCTGCCGATAGGGGCAGCCGGGGCCGCCTGTTGCGGGGCGTAGGCGGGCTGCGGGTTGTAGTTCTGCTGTGGCGGGGCATTGAATGCCGGGCGCGCCGGCTCACGCCAGCCGCCACCGGAGTTGCCGGGAGCCGGAGCCGGTGCCGGATCACGACTGCCACCACCAAAGATGCTCGACAGGAAACCACCGCTGCTCGGCGCCGGCGCGGCGCTCTGGGCGCGAGCCTGTTGCAGGTCGGCCTGGGCCTGCTGCAATTGGGCCTGGAGTTGCTTGTTCTGCTCGTCGAGACTCTTGATCGCGTGCTCTTGCACCAGGATCGACTGAGTCATGTAGTACGCCGCAGCCGGTTGGCGCGCCAGATGCTCCTTGATCCGCGCCTCGGCCAGGGCGTCACGCGGGGCTGAATCCTTTTCGGCTTGTTGCAACCGTGAAAACAGTCCATCGATCAGGGTTTGCTCTTCGCTGTTCATGGCGACCTCATCAGATTGCCGGGTAGAAATCGGTCGCCCTGGCCGATACGGCCCGGGCGTACATCAGTTATGGGGCTGTTACAGGAAGTTTCAATGATCCTTACGTAACGTTTACATTTGAGTGTCGACCCGCCTCATCGGTTAAAGTGTCGCTTTGCTTTGACCTTCGATAGCGAGCCCATGAACCCGCTCACCATATTGCGCGACTCCCTGTATTTCTTCCGGCGCAACCTGGGCCAGATCGCCCGCCTCTGCCTGCCGCTGGTGATCTTCGAGGCCGTCCTCCAGCAACTGCTGGACAACGCCATCGGCCCCGATGCCTCGCCCGCCTACGACCTGTTGGCCGGACTGCTGGTGTACCCGCTGTACACCGCGGCGCTGATCCTGTTTCTCGATGCCCGGACCCGCGGCGAAACCCCGCTCAATCGCGACCTGCTGGCCATGTCCCTGCGCCTGTGGCCGCGCATGGCGCTGCTCTCGGCGGTGAATACCGTGGCCATCGTGCTCGGGCTGTCGTTGTACTTCATTCCCGGCATCTGGCTGACCGTGGTGCTGGCCTTTGCCGAATACCAGCTGGTATTGCGCGGCCGGGAACCGCTACGGGCGATGAAGGAGAGTTTCAACCTCAGCCGCGGGCATTTCTGGCGGATCTTCACCTGCATCCTCTGTGTCATGGGACCGCTGTGGCTGCTCAAGGGCCTGAGCGCCAGTGCCTATCCCGAGCCACAGAATCCGCTGCTGACACTGGTCATCGACAGCGCCCACAGCTTCCTGCAACTGTTCACCAGCGTCGTACTCTTCCGGCTGTACATGCTGATCAGCGAAAAGTCTGACAGGGGCTAACGGGACAATCCCTCACAATAGAGGGTTAGGCGGTGACAAGGCGGTCGGTTATGCTCCCCTCCATATTGCAACGTCATAAGCCGAGCCCATGACCCGTCTATTACGTTACACGCTCTTGAGCATGGCCCTGGTCGCCGGCCTGCTGGGCCTTTTCATCTACACCCTGAGCTGGCATCCCGACAGCAAGGAAACGCTGCCGGTCAGTTGTACCGCCCAGGCGCCGGTGCTGGTCGCCGGCCAGGCCCTCAAGGTGATGACCTGGAACATCCAGTACCTGGCGGGCAAGCGCTATGTGTTCTGGTACGACATGGCCGACGGCAGCGGCAAGGACGAGCGCCCGACCAGCGAAGACATGGCCTTCAGCCTTGACGAAGTGTCGCGGGTCATCCGCGACGAGCAGCCGGATATCGTGCTGCTGCAGGAGGTCGATGAGAACGCCAAGGCCAGCGCCTACCAGGACCAGCTCAAGCTGCTCCAGGAGCGTGTCGCCGACCTGTACCCGTGCAGCTCGCAAGCCTTCGACTGGAAGGCGGACTTCGTGCCCGACTGGCATATCTTCGGCAGCGTCGGGCGCAAGCTGGCGACCCTGAGCCGCTACCAGATCGAGCATGCCGAGCGCCTGCAACTGCCCCTGGTCCCGGCCAACCTGATCCAGCGCCAGTTCCAGCACCGCCAGGCACTGCTGCTCAATTACCTGCCGCTGAGCGATGGCGGGCAACTGGCGGTGATCAACACCCAGCTGGCGCCCTTTGCCCAGAACGACACCCAGTTGCGCCAGGTGCAGGCGACCACCCGCCTGCTGGATAAACTCGAAGGCCAGGGCACGCCATGGCTGATCGGTGGCGATTTCAACCTGCTGCCCCTGGGCCAGTACCTGCGCCTGCCACCAAGGCTGCGCGGCGGCTACTCGGCGGACAGCGAGCTGCATGTCCTGTGGGACAAGTACCCGATGATCCCGAGCAACAGCGAAGCCAGCGGCATCGACCGCGAGCAATGGCTGACCCATTACCCCAACGATCCCGGGGTCAGTGGCCCGGACCGCACCCTGGACTACTTCTTCTACAGCGCCAAGATGAGGCGGGTCGAGGCGCAGGTCCGCCAGGACGACACCCTGAAAATCTCCGACCACCTGCCGGTGATTGCGCGCTTCCTGCTGCCGCCAGCGCGATAAACACCCCCGGGGTCCTGCGAGGGCGGGCCTGTGTGAGCTGCCTTGTGGGAGCGGGCTTGCCCGCGAAGAACGATAACGCGCAGTTCCTGGAACACCGCACAGCCTCATTCGCGGGCAAGCCCGCTCCCACACGATCCCTACTTGCGCGGCTTGATCCGCGCCGTCGCCTCCGCCACCAGCGGGTCGTCCGGCCAGTAGTGCTTGGGGTAACGGCCCTTGAGGTCTTTCTTCACTTCGGCGTAGGTGCTGCGCCAGAAGTTCGCCAGGTCCTGGGTCACCTGCACCGGGCGCCGTGCCGGTGACAACAGATGCAGCTTCACCACCTGGCGGCCGCCGGCCACCCGCGGCGTCTCGGCCAGCCCGAACAACTCTTGCAGGCGCACCGCCAGGATCGGCGGCTGTTCGCTGTAGTCCAGGCGGATCGACGACCCCGACGGCACGCTCAGATGATGCGGCGCCAGCTCGTCGAGACGCTGGGGCAACGGCCAGGGCAACAGGTTGTGGACAATATTGGCCAGCTCCAGGTTGGCGAAATGACTGAGCCGCGAAACCCGGCCCAGGTACGGCAGCAGCCAGTGTTCCAGGGTCGCCAGCAACGCCTTGTCGCTGACATCCGGCCATTCGCTCTGGCCCTTGTCCGCCAGGTCCAGCTGGCGCAACAACGCCACCCGCGCCTGCCATTGGCGCAGTTCCGGCGTCCAGGGCAGCAGTTCCAGGCCCTTGCGCCGCACCAGGTTGACCAGCGCCTGGCTGCGCGCCGCCTCATCCAGGCCGGTCAGGGGTTCGCGACTGAGGACCAGTTCGCCGACCTTGCGCTGGCGTTCGGCCCGCAATACGCCCTCGCGCTCGTCCCAATCCAGTTGATCGACGTTGCTCACCTGTTCGGCCAGCACCGTGTCGAACAGGGCCGGATCGAATTCCGCGGCCAGGTAGATCCGCTCTTCGCGCTGGCCCTGGCGACTGCCCAGGTCGGCGATCACCAGCCAGGGCTGTTTCATCAGGCTGTCGGTTTCGCTGAACAGCGCCGCACGGCCGTTGGCCAGGCGATACTCGGCGCCACCCGCCCGGCGTTGCTGGGCGACCCGGTCCGGATAGGCCAGCGCCAGCAGCGCGCCCAACCAGCGTGGATGCTCGGGATCGGCCACCGGCTCGCTGGCCTTGCCACGCAGATAGCCACGGTATTGTCGCGCCAGCTGCCGGGCGCGCTGCACGCCGCCCTGGCCGCCACGCGCCACCCGCTCCTCGCCGGCCAGCAAGGCCAAGCGGGTGTGCAGGTCGGCGCCGCCACCGCGCTGGATATCCCGTTCGCCCAGCAGCGCGGCGACATCGCAGGCCATGTGCGCCAGGCCCAGCGCCTGCCCGCGCAGCAGCAGGTGGGCGATACGCGGGTGGGCCGGCAGTTCGGCCATGGCCTGCCCGTGGCGGGTAAGGGTCCAGTCTTCGCCCGGCTTGGCCGTCAACGCCCCGAGGCGCTGGAGCAGGTCCTGGGCCTGGGCGTACGCGGCAGCCGGCGGTATATCCAGCCAGACCAGTTGGATCGGGGTCACGCCCCAGCGCGCCAGTTGCAAGGCCAGCCCGGCGAGGTCGGCCTGGAGTATCTCGGCGCTGCCGTAGGCCGCCAGTTGCTCGTGCTGGGCCTCGGACCACAGCCGATAACACACACCGGGCTCCAGGCGCCCGGCCCGGCCGGCACGCTGGGTGGCACTGGCGCGGGAAATCCGCTGGGTGTCGAGGCGGGTCATGCCGCTGCCCGGATCGAAACGCGGCACCCGCGCCAGCCCCGCATCGATCACCACCCGCACGCCATCGATGGTCAGGCTGGTCTCGGCGATATTGGTCGCCAGCACCACCTTGCGTTTGCCCGCCGGAGCCGGCTCGATGGCGGCACGCTGGGCCGACAGGTCCAACTCGCCATGCAACGGGCACAAGAGGATATCCGCGCGCCCGCCCAGGGATTCTTCCAGTTGCTGGTGGACCCGACGAATCTCTGCCTGCCCGGGGAGGAACACCAGCAGGCTGCCACTCTCATCATCGATCGCTTCGAGTACCGTCTGCACCACCCGCGGCTCGATGAATTCGCCGGGCTGGAAGGCCCGCCCCCAGCGGGTCGTCACCGGGAACATGCGGCCCTCGCTGCGCACCACCGGCGCATCGTCCAGCAGGCTGGCCAGGCGTTCGCCTTCCAGGGTCGCGGACATCAGCAGGATCTTCAGCGGCTGCTCATCGCGAAACATTTCGCGACCATTGAGGCTCAGGGCCAGCGCCAGGTCGGCATCCAGGCTGCGCTCATGAAATTCATCGAAGATCAGCAGCCCGACGCCCTCCAGTGCTGGATCGTCCTGCAACCGGCGGGTGAGAATACCTTCGGTGACCACTTCGATCCGCGTGTTGGGACCGACCTTGCTGTCCAGGCGGATGCGATAGCCGACCGTTTCACCGACCTTTTCCCCCAGTTCGCTGGCCAGCCGCTCGGCCGCTGCGCGGGCCGCCAGGCGACGTGGCTCGAGCATCAGGATGGTCTGCCCGGCCAGCCATGGCTCGTGCAACAGGGCCAGCGGCACCCGGGTCGTCTTGCCCGCGCCGGGCGGGGCTTCGAGCACGGTTTCGTGGCGTTCGCCCAGGGCCTGGCGCAATGCAGGCAAAACTTCATCAATCGGCAAGGAAATCATGGTGGCTCCAAAACTGACTGCCGAGTATAACGGCGAACTGCACGGCATTAATCAGGGTCTCAAGCGTTGACCCTTGTATAGTTTCGGCTTTCCTCCAGGAGATCTTTGCATGCGTATTCCTTCACGCGTTATCGGTGGTGTGCTGGTCGCCACCTTGCTGACCCAGTTGACCGCCTGTGGTTCGATTTTCTTCCCGGATCGCCGCGGCCAGATCGAAGGCAAGATCGACCCGCTGGTGGCCGGGCTCGACGCCATCGGTATCCTGTTCTATGTACTGCCCGGCCTGATCGCCTTCGGCATCGACTTCGCCACCGGCGCCATCTACCTGCCTGGCGGCACCACCGCGCAGATCGCCCCGCAGAAACTCCGGGAAGCCATCGGCGCCGACGGCCAGGTCGACAACACCAAGCTGCAGGCCATCATCCAGGCCGAACTGGGCCAGACCCTGCCGCTCAACGACCCCCGCCTGATCCAGCACAAGGGCAGCCTGCAACAGCTCGCCATGTACGGTCTGCGGCCGTCCGCCTGAGCCCTGATCGCCCCTGATGCCTGACCGCCCCGATACCCGAGAAGAAGGATCGCCTCACCCATGAGCAGCAGCCCGGAACACGCACGCCTGTTACGCCTGGCCACCCGGGCCTCGGTGTCGGTCGCCTGTATCCTGATCGTGACCAAGGCCATCGCCTGGTGGTTGAGCGGCTCGGTGAGCATGCTCGCCGGATTGACCGACTCGCTGCTCGATGGCGTGACGTCATTCCTCAACCTGCTGGCGGTGCACTATGCCCTGCGCCCGGCGGACGACGACCACCGTTATGGCCACGGCAAGGCCGAGTCGCTGTCGGGCATGGCCCAGGCGCTGTTCATTGCCGGTAGCGCGGTGTTGATCGCGGTGCAGGCGGTGGAGCGGATCAAGCATCCGGAACCGGTGGGCGCGCCGTGGATCAGCATCGGTGTGATCGTACTGTCACTGGCGCTCACCGCCGCCCTGCTGGTGCTGCAGCACCGGGTCATTCGCGAAACCGGCTCCACCGCCGTGCGCGCCGACTCGCTGCACTACCGTTCGGACATGATGCTCAACGGCAGCATCCTGCTGGCCCTGGTCCTGGCCAGCTTCGGCTTCGCCCAGGTCGACGCCTGGTTCGGCCTGGGGATCTCGGTCTATATCCTGTGGAGCGCTATCCAGATCGGCCGTGAAAGCTTTGCCGTGCTGATGGATGAAGAGCTGTCACCGCAGATCAGCCAGCACATGCTCGAACTCGCCAAGGGCGTGCCGGGGGTGCTCGGTGCCCATGACTTGCGCACACGGGTTTCCGGCAACCACTGGTTCGTGCAGTTGCACCTGGAGTTGCCGGGAGAGTTGACCTTGTCGGTGGCCCACGGCCTCAGCGACCAGGCGGCCGACGCGATCCATGCCGCCTACCCGAAGGCCGAAGTGCTGGTGCACGCCGACCCCCGGGAGGTGGTGAAACGCCGCGACTGATCAGTAATTGACCTGGTAGCCGCGACTGCTCAGGCAGTTGCCCTGGGCCTGGCGGTAGGTCTGCACCACCGCCGGATCCGGTGCATAGGTGACATTGGCCGGATCGAAACCGCTTTGCTGCACGGCCCAGCGATAACAATCCTCGCCGTCCTGCTGCACCTGCTGCGGGCTCTGGCCGTTGGCCGGATACGCCACCACGTCATAACCATTGCCCGACGGCGCGGGAGCCACCTGCGGCGCGGCGGTGGGTGGATCGACGACCACGTAGTCCTGGGTGTCTTCCTGATAGAGGTAGTAGGCACCCGCCGCGAGGAAAAACAGCGAACTGCCGACCCAGACTTCCCGCGCGTAATCGGGCAGGTAGCTGACGCGGATCCCCCGCGGCGGCGCGACCACGACATAGCGCGGCCCCTGCGGACGGTACCAGTAGCCGCCGGAGAAGAAGTAGTCCTGGCCACGGTACGGCACACGCCAGTTGCGGTCGGGGAAGCGGTCGACCACATAACCCGGACGATATTGCGGCCCCGGGCCCCAGCCATTGCCATGACCGGACGGACGCCCGGCCCAGCGATGATCGTTGGGATGATCGAAGCTACCGCCGGGGCGGCCGTTGTTGTTGCCCGGCTGCCACCCCGGATTGGGGTTGTAGCCATTGCGCCGGGGAATGTCCGAGTAGTTGCCGCGCAGCGGTTCCTGGGTCTGGCGCACGGTGTCGGGCCGGCCCTGGATCGGCAGGTTGTTCTGCGGCAGTGGCGGTGCCGGACGCGCCTGCTGGTTCGGGTCGTTCTGTGGCGGGCGGGCCTGCCACTGGCCGCCAGGGTTTTGCTCATGGCGTTCGAAACGCTGGTTGTTTTCCGGACGAACCTGATTCACCTCCGGCCGCACCTGTGGCTGCGGGCGAACTTCCGGCGCTTGCGGCCGTGGTTGCGGAGCCTGTGAACGTGGCTGATTGTTTTCCGGCCGTGGCTGATTGTTCGCCGGACGTCCCTCGTTACCGCCAGGTCGTCCTTCGGGGCCCCGCTGGCCGCCGTTGGGATGTGGATGTTGCTGATTATCGTCACCCCGGTCTTCAGCCAGCGCTTGCGCACCGACACTCATACAGAGCAAGCCAACACCTGCCAAACGCCAGATGCGCGATTTCATGCGGTTCCTCACTGCGGTTCAGGGCATACCCATAAGACTGGGAAAGCGGATTCCGGTTCTGCAACACTTTATCAGTCGCGCAACTTATTTCGCGCAATAAAAAAGGGAGGCCCGTCGGCCTCCCTTTGGAGAATTTCGTCCGTGCTCGGCGCTTTTGACGCCGGCTCACCTCACACCGTCTTCTGGACCGTGTGCAGCCCGGGGGCCGGGGCAACCCTGTAGGATTGTCGGCCGCGGCGCGCCTGATTCGGCGGGCCGCTGTGGACTCTATGTCCGGGCAGTGATTCTGTTGCAGTGATTCTGGTGATAAGAATAGGCCTGACGCGACGACAGAGGATTGCGAACATTGCTCGGATAAACATAACTTGCGCAATAATTCGCTTCAGATAGATAATTCAGCGCAATAGTTATGAGAAAGGCCTGAATGATGAGCAAACTCGACCGATACGACCTGAGCATTCTGGCGGAATTGCAGCGCGATGCCCGCATCTCCAACCAGGAGCTGGCCGAACGCATCGGTCTGTCGCCGTCGCCATGCTCGCGACGGGTCAAGCAACTGGAAGACGACGGCTACATCTCGCGCCAGGTCGCCCTGCTCGACCGCAAGATGCTCGGCCTGAGCCTGACCGCCTATGTGCTGATCGGCATGGACCGGCATACGCCGGAACGCTTCGAGAACTTCGAAGCGGCGATCCGCACCCTGCCCCAGGTCCTGGAATGCAGCCTGGTGACGGGGATGGATGCCGACTACCAGTTGAAAGTCGTGGTGCCGGACATGGACCACTACCAGAAGCTGCTGCTGGGGCACCTGACCCGTATCGAAGGCGTAACCAGCGTGCGCTCCAGCTTTGTGCTGAACCAGGTGCTCAACAGCACCGAACTGCCATTGACCCACCTGCGCAACTGAAGCACGGGGCCTGAGTCAAACCGACGCAGGTCAATGTCCCCGGGTTCCCCCTGGCGTATAATCGGCCGGCTTTTTACCCCGCTCGCGCTGGAGAGATTCGATGGATCCTGCCGTTTTCGAAGAGTGGATGATGACCGGCCTGGTCAGCATCCTGATCATTTTCATGGGCTTCATCGTCTGGGACCTGGCGAAAAAATCCAAGGCCGGGCGCTTCGGCACCTTTATCCTGTTCTTCGTGCTGGGCCTGGGTATCGCCGCGTTCGTGATCAAGAGCGTGGTGATCGGCCTGATCGAGTCCGGTTCCCTATAAGCTCGCTGGGACTTCCTTCCACTGGCCCTGATCGAGTCCTTCGAGGGTCCAGTCCCCAATACGCACCCGCACCAGGCGCAAGGTCGGCAAACCGACCGCCGCCGTCATCCGCCGCACCTGACGGTTACGACCTTCACGAATGATCAGTTCCAGCCAACTGGTGGGAATGCTCTGGCGAAAGCGCACGGGCGGGTTGCGCGGCCACAGTTCCGGCGTTTCCAGTGCCCGGGCCTGGGCCGGCAGGGTCATGCCGTCGTTCAGCTCGACGCCCTTGCACAAGCGCTCGATCTGCTCCGCCGTCGGCACACCTTCGACCTGCACCCAGTAGGTTTTCGCCAGCTTGTGCTTCGGATCGGCGATGCGCGCCTGGAGCTGGCCATCATTGGTCAGCAGCAGCAGGCCTTCACTGTCGCGGTCCAGGCGCCCGGCCGGGTAGACACCCGCCACGTCGATGAAATCCTTGAGGGTCGCGCGCCCCTCACCGTCGCTGAACTGGGTCAGCACATCGAAGGGTTTGTTGAACAGGATCAGCTTGGGTTCGACAGGCGGCGCCTTGGCGACCCGACGCGGCGCAACGGGGCTTTTCGCAGCCGAACGGCGTACGACGGGACGGGGTGGTCGGGACATGGCGACGGAGGTATCTGCAGATCAGGAGCCGTCATGCTAGGGCGTACCGGCTTTTTTTTCCAGACGCGGTTCCGTGGGAGCCGGCTTGCCGGCGATGGCGTCCTGCGCAGCGCAGCAAAGCTTCAGGGCCTCATCGCCGGCAAGCCGGCTCCCACAGCAAGCGGATTTCACCCCACCGACGGGGTGAATCGCCCTTAACGGAACGGCGGCTCGTCAAAGCTGCGCAGCTTGCGCGAATGCAGCGAGTGCAGTTCGGTACGCAGCAGGTCCACCGCGGCGATGCCGATCTTCAGATGCTGGCTGACGGCACGCTCGTAGAACGCGTTCGCCGAGCCCGGCAGCTTGATTTCGCTGTGCAGCGGCTTGTCCGAGACACAAAGCAAGGTGCCATAGGGCACGCGCAAGCGATAACCCTGGGCGGCGATGGTACCGCTTTCCATATCCACGGCCACCGCCCGGGACAGGTTGATCAGCGGACGTTCCTGGGCCCAGCGCAGCTCCCAGTTGCGGTCGTCGTAGGTCAGCACGGTGCCGGTGCGCAGGCGCTTCTTGAGATCGTCGCCCTTCTCCCCGGTGACGTTGGCCGCGGCCTGTTGCAAGGCCATCTGCACTTCGGCCAGGGCGGGGATCGGGATATTCGGCGGTACCACCCGATCGAGAATCCCGTCACGCCGCATGTAGGCGTGGGCCAGCACATAGTCGCCGATGGTCTGGGATTGGCGCAGGCCCCCGCAGTGGCCGATCATCAGCCAGCAATGGGGGCGCAACACCGCCAGGTGGTCGGTGATGTTCTTCGCGTTGGACGGGCCGACGCCGATATTCACCAGGGTCACGCCATGACCATCGTTGGCCTGCAGGTGATAGGCCGGCATCTGGTAGCGATGCCAGACCACCGCGGCGGCAATGGCCTGGGCATCGGCGTAGTCCATGCCCTTGTCGATGATCACGTTGCCCGGCAAGACCATGCGCACGAAGCGCGGGTCGTCGCGCAGTTGCTCCAGGCCATGGAGGATGAACTGGTCGACATAACGATGGTAGTTGGTCAGCAGGATCCACGGCTGCACATGGCGCCAGTCGCTGCCGGTGTAGTGCACCAGGCGGCGCAGGGAGAAATCGACACGGGCGGCGTCGAACAGGGCCAGGGGCAACGGCGAGGTGTTTTCCCAATCATGCAGGCCGTCGGCGATGCCATCGGTGGCGGCGGACAGGTCGGTGCTCGGGAAGACCCGCGCCAGGGCCGCGGCGGTCACGCCGGAACCGGCCAGTTCATCGCCCTGCTCGACGACGTAGGGATAAGGGATGTTCTGTTCGCTGACGCCGACTTCCACCGTCACGGTGAAATCGCGCATCAGTGGCACCAGCTGTTCCAGCAGGTATTTGCGAAACGCGGCCGGATGGGTGACGGTGACGCTGTAGGTGCCTGGCAACTGGACCTTGGCGTAGGCGCGGGTGGTCGCCGGAACTTCGCCCTGGTAGGTGTAGGTCAGGCGCAGTTCGGGGTAGCGGAACAAGGCGCGCTGTTCGGCATCGGGCTCGACGCGGTCCTTGAGGTAACGCTTGAGCGCCTGGCTCAGGGCCGAGGTAGCACGCTCATGGAGTTCGGCCAGGCGGTCTACGGCCTGTTCGGGGGATTGCACGACAATAAAAGCTTCGGTCACGGAGAGCATCCTGTCTTCTGATGTTGCAGACCTTCATCTTGCCTGCAACATCGTCGGACGGAAACAGTGGCTTATCAGACCACAGCCTATGCCTGCGCACTGGGTCAAAGCACGACGCCCTACTGTCGGGTCTGGTAGCAGCATTTTCAGGGTGAAACGCCGTACCTCCAGGAGCCCCCTCCCCTTTCGACGCCGCGCTGTCGGGCACAGAACTAGACGAGAAACTACATCGGCCTTTAAAAATGCTTCAAGACCGATAATTTAGCGCGCTCTATAAGAACCGGCTTGCTAGCGAGCCGGCGCTTACTGTGCAGTATTGGGCCTGAACATCCTTGAAGTTCTCTTTCCATATTTTTAAATCAAAAAAATGCACAACACGTAGGAAAATCCCTTCAGAAACCAACGACAAATTCACTCCAACTTCAAAACTTACGCCTAATACATTAAGGAACCTTCTGAAATTTTGTAAAAATTTTGACAATACAATTATTCTGGAGCTAGCGTTAAACCACAACACGATGATCAACCAAACTTTCTAGTAGGTATTCGCACAATGAAGCCTCAAACAACGAAAGCACTCATCAACACCTCAAAATCAAGCCTATCCGAAGGCAGCGTTTCCATTTTAGATGGAAAGATATCTATCCCAAAAAAATATTTGCGAGACAAGGTTATCCTGGAAAGCACAAGCATCCTGGTAATTTCAGGCAGTCTCATTGAAGGCATTGGAACAATTCACTCCGACATCGATTGCATTGTTATATGCGAGAAAAGACCTAAAGCAAGTGACGTAGAACCCAACGAGCACGCGCTGGTCACCGACATCAATTATCGATACATAACCGGCAACGAGGGCGTTCACAACACAACGAATTTCTATGGTGATACCAGCATCCACATTGATTCGGATTACATAACATTCGCCGAACTTGACACTCTCATACTAAAAATCGAAAAAACCTACGAACAAGTCGCTCACGATCAACGTTTTCTATATGAGCCCGTACTATCAAATACCGAGAACAATGTGATTCACCGGTCGTTAACAGGACATGCATTAGAGAACGAGGAAATATTTCGCGAGTTAAAATCCAGAATCCCCATCGAGAAACATATTTATGTGGCACATCGAGAAAAACTCCCCGTATTTTACGCATTCCAGGACGTGCAAGGCTGCTGGCAGTCGGGGAATCTCTGGATGGGATGCGAAATTGCAAGAGACATGATGCTAAAGACGACAATGAGCTTCACCTATTTAACAGGAATAACAAACAAACACTACAAGTGGGTTTATTCAAATATTTTTAGAATCGATGGTTTCAACGACATCAAGGAAAAATTCTATTCACTAGCCCGAAGAGGTGCTGTCACGGAGGAGGAATGCCGTAGGTACATCCAGGACACGCTGGACTACATGGACCTGGTTTTTTTAGCCATCGAAAAATTGCTAGAAAAATCAGAATTATACCCCTCATCTCAAAATTCTCTTGCCGCATTGAATAAAGAGTTCAATAGCCGAAAACAGACACAACACAAAATATCGAAATGCGAGTACCACTTCAGAAAAAAATACTTCGCGGCAAAAGACACGCCATCACTGACGACCCTTCTCAAAGAGTGGGACTAAAAACCGTTCCGGTAGTCAATTCATTTCCAACTGAACGAGCATGCAAACGCCGCCTCTATTGTACACCTATCTCTTAATTATTAATTTTGATGATTTTTATATTGCAAATCCTATCAAGGAGCAAAAGATGGGTCATGCTAGCTTTTCACCTTGCCTGCCTGATCAGCGCACGAATCTGATAACCATAATTAGCGAGCATCATGGCTGGAGAACATTGAGTGGAATCCAAACGAGTGACTATTATGCTTACCGCAATGCCATACGAGACGGATGCCACCTCCAACGAGCTTCTTTCGAACTTCGCCACCCCGAAGAGATGATTTGCGATCTAAGCAACCTCGACCCAATTTATAACGGCATGCATTGCGATGATATTGTAAAAATCTGGGAGCACTTGAATTTAAGCACTCGAAAAATAGAAGGGCGAGGAGGAATAGGCAGAGTCGAAGGGAATGGTTTGTCACCTGAAATAGCCATTTCCGGCCCTTCCAAGTCGGCTCTTACAATTATAAAAAACTCACTAATCAGTGAAGCCTTTAGCCACGTTCAAAGCAGCTTCCTCCCTATCACTACAAAAAAGCCCAGTAGAGGCGTAGCCAAAAACAGGTTGCTCACAAATGCCGATTCAAACACCTTAGACTTTCACAACAGGCTCTGTATTTTTTACAGCCAATACGTATCTCATGAACAACTGGAAAGCAACAGCATATTCAACACAAGGTATATATACGAAGACCACGAAATCTGGCATCAAATTGAAAACCTATCAAAAAACAAACTTTTCCTGTTATCAGCAGGCCTGCCTCTGGCGCTAGGATACATGGCTGCAACGGGGGACCAGAACGTATTTTTCTTAGAAATACATCGACAAAACGACTCAAGCCTGCTCAATAAAAATATCGAGTTTCAAGATATATTCCCCACACCGACTTCATCCCGCGACCCATGGCTAATTATAGACAAGGCCTATACCGGCGGTAGCCTTAGGCAAGCAGCCAACACCATTAGAAAAAAATACGAATATTCAGTAGAAATCAAAACAGTAGCGCTATTTCCAAAATCATTTAGTGCGTTTATGGGTGCCGATTATGCAGTTTACGCCGGTAAGCTATTCGATGTCCGAGCATACACCTCACAGCTAGATAGAGATCTTTGGCACATGCAGCTTATAGTGGATCAAACCATATGAGACCTTTATTCAAATGTGAAAAAATCGCCGAATTAGAAAAAGGTCTGTATGAGGCCAGAAAAGAACTTCGTCGTTATTGGGCGGGAGTCTTATCCTGCTTGCCAGATACGAAAGAAAATCAGGACCTAGGTCATTCAATGACCCCTTATGATTTGGAGTGCCAACGTATCATCTTTGACTGCATCGCCGGTACAGGCTTGAACATCACAGCCTTTTCTGAAGACAACGAGTCAGCACTAAATTTCGGCAAAACTGGAGATTTTCACCTACTCATTGATCCTCTAGACGGCACACATAATGCAATCTTGGGTTTTCCAGCATTTACATCCAGCGTTGCACTCTACCATAACGATGCCTATGCATTTGGCTGGGTGTATGACATTTCAAGAGATTTAGTATATTCCGCCGCCTCAGGCGAAGGCGCTTACATTCAGTCGCCTATTATTTTAAAAAGACTGCACACTCGAAAAGTTAGTCGCATAGAGGATATGCGCATCGCCTTTCATCGTCCTCGAACAGGTAAAAAAAAGAGAAAAATAGAAAATCTTATGTGGGCATCCAACAAGATTAGAGTTTGTTCATGCTCATCACTGGAAATCTGCCTTATTGCGGCAGGAGCTCTTGATGCTTTTATTGATATAGACACGCCAGGGCATGAGCGCAGTTGTGATATTGCAGCAGCAGAATTGATTTTGAGAGAGGCTGGCGGTTCGTTATTTTATGCGTCTGGAGCCCCGAGATTCGCCCTTCCTCCGTCAAGTGCTGCTATTTCAGACTATGGAACACTGATCGCTTTGTCATCTCATAAGCTTATACACATTATCACATAGGATTACTTGACGAGGAAAATTTCCATGTTAACCGACACTGTAAAACTGAAGCTTGAGGTTCTCTGTAACGGAGTAAACTTCACCGACGACTTTTTAAAGCACTACAAAGAGCAGACTGAATCCATTGAAAAAAGATGGGCCTACGGAACAGGTGATAGCGTCATCCTGAATTCAAGGGCTCGAACCCCTCAAGAAATAATTTTAGATGGGCAGATTATTGCAGCTGCAAACTACAATCCGACCTCAACAATCTTCATAGACTTAGAGAACGGAACACCGGTACTCAAGAACCAAAATAATTTCGTAAAAATAACGTTTCCCAGGCGACCTATAGCCTACGGAAAATATTTGAGTAGCGGGGAGCTTTTTGAGCAATATGTGACCGTCTACGGAAATTCAACACTCGGAATTTTTTCTCCAGGGCACTGCTATTATTTCAACAATGGTCGCGAGTGCAAATTTTGCTCTCTAGGATCCGCCAGAATGAATCTATCTGATCATAAAATGCGAATAAAACCTGATCAGGCAGGTGAGGCGGTAAGCCTAGCGATCAGAGAAGAGAGCGGACGATACAAAAGGGTATTGTTTAATGGCGGTACCACGCCAAATTATGACCGTGGATACTCAAGACACATGGATTTAATGGCACGGGTAAAAAATATAAACCAAAATACCGATCTTGAATACCACTTAATCTCTATGCCCCCTAAAGATTTCCGCCTTTTTGATCGTTTCAAAAGTCTCGGCGACAACATGTCCATGAGCTTAGAGGTGTTCAACTCCAAGCTGTTCTCCGAGGTATGCCCAGGAAAATCCAAAGATTATACACGCGAACGTTTTTTCGCCGCCTTCGAGGCAGCAGTCGAGACCCTAGGGCGCGGCAATGTGTATGTTGGCTTTGTTGCTGGAATGGAACCCTTAGAATCGATTATCGAGGGTATCGAGTATTTTGGGAACATGGGAGTAGTTCCGGCTGTCGCGGTATTTCACCCTGATGCAGGATCGCAGTACTCAAAAAAACCAAGACCTTCTTTAGACTTTCTAAGATCGCTTGGAAAGAAAATGTCGGAAATATATCAAAGAGAGGGCTTCCGGCCACTAATCGAGGGAAGCGGAAGAAATTCTTTAGATACGGAAGCCTATTTAGGAGGTTTTTCATGAGCTTCTCAACTGAACGTTCAGTGTTAATCGCATTTGAAGGCACTGATGGGGCCGGAAAGTCTACGATAGCAAGGGCGACCTATGACAGAATTTGTGAAAGCAACCCCAGTCTAAGGTTTATTGATAAAAACAGCCCTCCGGTAGCCTCTGGATACACCGAATTCCATATGGCCCGAATGCGTGAAATACTTTGGGATTACCCAGACAACGCTCCCTTGGAGCAATTAGGCGACAGGCACTGGCTGAATCTGATAACTGCCTGGTTTCAAGCCACGGATCATGCCGCTATCAGGCCACTACTGAAAGCAGGAAAAAGTTGCATTATCGACGGGTGGTACTATAAATATCTTGCTCGCTTCCTACTTAAGGATACAAATATAGCTGACGAAGCTGCAGCGGTATTCGCAACGATTAGAAAGCCTGATGCCGTGATATTCCTGGATGTTGATCCCGTTATTGCTGCGAAACGGAAGATTTCTTTTCGTCCTGGCGAAAGTGGAGCTTACGATGGGGGAGACGAAAACCGGCTTAACAGTTTCATTGCCTATCAGAATCGCGTTCGGTCTAGCTATGAACGATGCCACTTGATCAACTGTGTAAAAATTGACACTACCGACCTTAGCGAGGAAGCCGTGCTCGACAAGGCTGCTGACGCGGTGCGCGATATACTCAATGCAATCAAAAGCTGACTACCGCACTCTATTGAGTCTACTGTCACAACCGAACTCGAATCTGCTTTTTCAACTCAACAAATTGAATATGCAATAGCTTACTCGCTATAGCTGTGAATGCTCGGTCGCCCCACAGCTATTGCAAGCAAGACCTTACCCAAACCGACCACATCAGAACCCCTGCGGCGTCGAACGAGCGACGATGGCCTCGACATTCACCCCACGTGGCAAAGTGCCGTAGACCCGCCCGCCGGTACCCAGACGACTGGCGATAAAGCCGTCGCTGACCGCCGAGTTGCCCGCTTCCAGCAGCAGCTTGGCCTGCAGGGCCAGGGCAATGTCCTCGGTCAACTGCCGGGCGCGGTACTGAATGTCATGGGTGTCGGTAAACGCCAGCTTCAGGTGCTCGATATGCCGGGCCAGGTGCTTGTCGCCGTGGCCGTCGCCCAACTCGCTGAACAGCACTTCCAGCACGCCCGGTTCTTTCGACAGCGACCGCAGCACATCCAGGCACTGCACATTGCCCGAACCTTCCCAGGTCGAGTTGACCGGTGCTTCGCGGTACAGCCGCGGCAGGATGCTGTCTTCCACATAACCGGCACCGCCCATGCATTCGGCCGCCTCGTTGATCATCGCCGGCGCACGCTTGCAGATCCAGTATTTGCCCACGGCCGTGACCAGCCGGGCGAACTTGGCTTCATGCTCGTCCCCCAGCCGATCCAGCGCCCGGCCCATGCGCAGGCTCAAGGCCAGGGCGGCCTCGCTCTCCAGCGCCAGATCCGCCAGCACGTTCTGCATCAACGGTTGTTCGCCGAGCACCCGTCCGCCCACCAGGCGGTGGGCGCAATGATGGCTGGCCTGGGTCAGCGCCTGGCGCATCAAGGCGCTGGAACCGACCATGCAATCGAAGCGGGTCATCGCCACCATCTCGATGATGGTCGGCACGCCGCGTCCCTCTTCGCCGATCATCCAGGCCAGGGCGCCGCGAAACTCCACTTCGCTCGAAGCATTGGAGCAGTTGCCCAGTTTGTTTTTCAGGCGCTGGATATAGAACTGGTTGCGACTGTCATCGGGACGGTGCCGGGGCAGCAGGAAGCAGGTCAGGCCCTTGTCGGTCTGGGCCAGGGTCAGGAAGGCATCACACATCGGCGCCGAGCAGAACCATTTGTGGCCCACCAGTTCATAGGCCTGGCCGGGACCGCCAGCCCCCACCGGATAGGCCCTGGTGGTGTTGGCGCGGACGTCGGTGCCGCCCTGTTTCTCGGTCATCGCCATGCCAATGGTGGCACCGCGCTTGTGGGCGATGCCTATATTGCGCGGATCGTATTCGGTGCTGAGGATGCTCGGCAGCCACTGTCCGGCGAGATCCGCCTGCAGTTTCAGCGCCGGCACGCAGGCAAAGGTCATGGTCAGCGGACAACCGGTACCGGCTTCGGCCTGGCTGTGCAGGTAGGTCATGGCGGCACGGGCGACATGGGCGCCGTCCCGGGGATCGGTCCAGGGCAATGATGGCAAGCCATGCTCGATCGCGGTACGCATCAGCTCATGGTAGGCCGGGTGAAACTCCACCAGGTCCTGGCGATGGCCATAGCGGTCATGGCTGACGAACACCGGTTTGTTCTGGTTGGCCAGGAACCCCGCCTCCATCAGCGGCCCGCCGGCCAGCGCACCGTAGCGGTCGATGCGCGCCTGCGCCCAGCCGGCGCCGAACCGTTGCGACCACTCCTGCAGCGGCAGGTCGATGCGGTAGAGATTGGTGCCATCCAGCGACGGCGGCTGGTTGGTGACTTCGTGGGTTTCGGCGTACTGATGGAGGTTCATGCTATCGGGCTCCTATGGGAAGTTGCCAGGAACCCCAGTGAATCACGCACACCTCCGGGAAAAAAGTGACATATGCGCCTAAATGTCGGCGCTTTCACCCTCTGTCTGATTCAGCAGACGACGCGCCAGCAGGCTTTGCAACTCTTCGAAACGTACCGGTTTGTGCAGGTAGTCGGTAATCCCGGCGGCCAGGCAGCGCTCGCGCTCCACGCCATTGAGCAGACTGGTCAGAGCCAGGATCGGCAACTCCGCGCAGCCGGGCAGGCTGCGCAACTGACCGCACAGAATCGTCTCGCCCGCCTGGTCGGCGGAACAATCGAGCAGCAAGGCATCCACCGTCTCGGCCCGCAGCCTGTCGATCGCAGCCCGCGGATTGCTGGCCGTCAGCACGCGATAGCCGAGCTTGAGCAGCATCCCGCGCACGACCAGCTGGCTGATATCGTTGCCGTCCACCAGCAACACGGTGCAGTCATGCGGACTGCGTGGCGTCGAGGTGGCGGACCGGTTGACGCGTGGGCTCAGCACCTCGACATCGACCTCGATCTGGAAACGGCTGCCCATTCCCGGTTCCGATTGATGGGTCAGGCGCCCGCCGAGCAATTCGATCAACTGCCGGCAGATCGCCAGACCGATGCCCAGACCGCCATATTCACGGGTCATCGAGCCGTCGAGCTGGAAGAAACGCTGGTACAGCGTGGCCTCGTCCAGGTCGGTAAAGCCGATGCCACTGTCGATCACGGCAAAGGACAGGGTCAATTGCCCGGGCTGCGGCGAATGACCGATCACCCGCAGCACCAGCCCGCCTTCACGGGTGAACTTGATGGCGTTGTCCACCAGGCATTCCAGGCATTGGGCGATCTTCGTCGCGTCGCCGTGGAGGCTGTCGGGCAACTCGTCGGCCACCTCGACGGCAAAGTGCAGCCCCTTGTTCAGTACATTGCCGGCGAACTGCTCCTGCAACCCCTCCAGCAGCCCGCGCAGGCTGAAAGTCTGCGGGTAGACCTTGAGACGCCCGGCCTGCAACTCGGTCAGGGTAAGGATGCCGTTGACCATGCGCATCATGTCCCGTGCCGAACCGGCGGCGGTCTGCTGGTACTGCTCCAGCTCGGGGTCCAGCGCCACGGTCTGCATCAGTTCCAGCGAGCCGATCACACCGTTCATCGGCGTGCGCAGCTCGTGGGTGACGGTGGCCAGGAATTCGTCCTTCAGGCGGTTGCTGTTGGCCAGTTCCTGGTTCAGCACTTCCAGCTTCTGCCCGGACTCCAGCAAGGTCTGGGCCTGCTGCTCGCGCATGGCATTGATCCGGTCGGCCAGGGCCAGGGACAGCAGGCCGACCTCCAGGGCCGAACCGATCTGGCTGGCGTACATGGTCAGGAACATGTTCGGCAGGTAGCCGAGCACCATCAGGGTGTTGACCAGCCCGCCCAGGAGGAACGCCGACCAGGCGATGATGAAGTAGCGCGCCACCCGCTGGCCGCAATACCAGGCACTGATCCCGGCGTAGAAGATGGTCACGGTGAAGGCCAGGGCCAGGGCGGTCGCCAGGCGCAAGGCCAGGGCATAGCTGGTCATCAGCGACAGGGCCATGACCACCGCACCGAAGGCCATCAGTAGCAACAGCAGGCGGTCCAGCCAGCGGCTGTGGGCCGCCGTGTGCAGGAAGCTGCGGGCGAACTGGCAGCCGAAGAACCCCGCGGAACCGATCAGGAAGGGTGTCGCGGCGTTGGCCCACCAGGGATTGTTCGGCCAGAAATACTGTACCGCCGCACCGTTGACCGACAACTGGTAGAAGCCGAACGAGGCGATATAGAAGATGTAGTACAGGTAGCTGGTGTCGCGCACGCTGAGGTAGATGAACAGGTTGTAGACCAGCATCCCCAGCAGCACGCCATAGATCAGCCCGAGCACATACAGGCGCACCGGCTGTTCTTCCAGGTAGGCCTGGCTCGACCACAGGCTCAGCGGCGCCTGGACCGAGCCCTCGGTTTGCAGCCGCAGGTAGACGGTCTTGCTTTCGCCGGGGGCAAAGTCGAGTTCGAACAGGTAGTTGTTCTGCCTGATCGGTCGGCTGGCGAAAGGCAACTCATCGCCCGTACGCTGGGCCAGGCGGTACTCGCCGCCGGCGTCCGGCAGATAAAGGTCGATGTGGTCCATCGGCGGATAAGCCATTTCCAGCAGCCAGGTGCGCCGTGCGTCGGGATGTTTCGGCTTGTAGCTCAGGTCGACCTTGAGCCAGAACGCCGATCGCGAGTAGCCCGCGTTGAGCGCATCCTTGTCATGGCGACGGAACTGGCCAGCCTTGGCAGGCGCGCTGATATCCGCGATATCGGCCTGGCCGCTCACGTCCTCGAACACCTGCATGATCCGGCCCAGGGGCAGGCTCTGAGTGGATTCATCAAACTCGACTGCGCTCGCCATCAGCGGCAGACAGCTCAACAACATCATCAGCAAATAGCGCATACAGCCCCAGCATGGCCAGTCTGGTCGCGTCAGGAGCCCCCCTTCCCTTTGAGACGACGTGAAACCGCATGACCTGTTATTCGTTTGGATCCACTCTAGCATAGCCAATAATGGCTAAAGCACACCATTGAAACATTTTATCCAAAGGCTCTAGAACGGGCTTTTCAGCGATCGAATCGCATTCGTGAGTAGCATCTATCGGCCGCAACGGACAAAGCTTCAGGAATCGAACAGCCCGTTGCGCGGAAGATTCCGAAGAAGGCGTTTGGTGGTAAGCTCGCGCACCATGAATATCTACAGCTCTCGTCCCGTTGTCCTCTGTCTCTCCGGCCATGATCCCAGTGGTGGCGCCGGCCTCCAGGCAGATATCGAAGCCCTGCTCGCCCAGGGCTGTCATGCAGCTCCCGCTGTCACCGCGCTGACCGTGCAGAATACGGTCAATGTCCGCGATTTCCGCGTGCTCGATCGCGAGTGGGTACTGGCCCAGGCCAACGCCGTGTTCGAGG
This sequence comes from Pseudomonas sp. Mn2068, assembly GCF_049319725.1. Lineage (NCBI taxonomy): Bacteria > Pseudomonadati > Pseudomonadota > Gammaproteobacteria > Pseudomonadales > Pseudomonadaceae > Pseudomonas > Pseudomonas sp. Mn2068. The sequence goes on from NZ_JBMOUG010000004.1 coordinate 454,607, forward strand.
ATTCGACGGTCGCGGCGGTCAAGCTGGGCATGCTCGGGTCCCTGGAAATGGTCGACACCGTGGTCGGACTGCTCAAGGCGCACCCGCACCTGCCGCTGGTCTGCGACCCGGTCCTGCGCGCTGGCGGCGGTGGTCGCCTGGGCAAGGACGAGGTTGGCTACGCCATGCGCGAACAGCTGCTGCCACTGGCGACGATCGCCACCCCCAACCTTCCCGAAGCGCGCATCCTGGCCGAATTGCCCGAAGGCACCGCCGACGAATGCGCGGAAAAACTCCTGCCGTTCTGCCAACACCTGCTGATCACCGGCGGCCACGGCGATGAAGAAGAAATCCACAACCGCCTGTACAGTCGCGACGGCACCCGCCAGACCTTCAAGTGCCAGCGCCTGCCCGGCAATTACCACGGCTCCGGCTGCACCCTGGCGAGCGCCCTCGCCGGCCGTCTGGCCCTCGGTGAAAACCTGGTCAGCGCGGTGCAATCGGCGTTGAATTACACATGGCGCACCCTGCGCGACGCCGAACAGCTCGGCCAGGGACAATTTGTGCCGCGCCGTCTGCCGCTGGATTTCTGCTCGTAACCGCGGGCAACTTCCAGTACCGGGAAACCCGTGCTGGAAACCCTGTGTTCGTAACGCTTCGAGGCCGAACCGATGAAACTACGTGGCCTGTACGCCATCACCGATAGCCAGTTGCTGGCCGGCAAGTTCCTGTCCTACGTGGAAGCCGCGCTGGAAGGCGGCGTGACCCTGCTGCAGTACCGCGACAAGAGCGCCGACGACGCCCGCCGCCTGCGCGAGGCCGAGGCGTTGCTGAAACTCTGCGAGCGCTACAAGACCCGGCTGATCATCAACGATGACGCCGAGCTCGCCGCACGCCTCGGGGTGGGCGTCCACCTGGGCCAGACCGACGGCCCGCTGACGCCCGCCCGCGCCTTGCTCGGCAGCAAGGCCATCATCGGCTCCACCTGCCACGCGCAGCTGGAACTGGCCGAGCAGGCCGCCAGGGAAGGCGCCAGCTACGTCGCCTTCGGACGCTTCTTCAATTCGAACACCAAGCCCGGCGCCCCGGCAGCGGATATCGCCCTGCTCGAACGGGCCCGCCCGGCGCTGCACCTGCCGATCTGCGTGATCGGTGGTATCACGCTGGACAACGCCGCGCCGCTGGTCGCCCACGGCGCCGACCTGCTGGCGGTGATCCACGGCCTGTTCGGCGCCGACAACGCCCAGGAAGTGACGCGCCGCGCCCGCGCCTTCAATGCCCTCTTCACTTCATGATTTTTGAGAGCCCGACCATGTCTCGTTCCGAAACGCTGTTTGCCAATGCCCAGAAACATATCCCCGGTGGCGTGAACTCGCCCGTTCGCGCGTTCAAGAGCGTCGGCGGCACCCCGCTGTTCTTCAAGCATGCCGAAGGGGCCTATGTCACCGACGAAGACGACAAGCGTTATGTCGACTACGTCGGCTCGTGGGGCCCGATGATTCTCGGCCACAGCCATCCGGACGTGCTGGACGCGGTGCGCCTCCAGCTTGAGCACGGCTTGTCCTACGGCGCGCCGACCGCCATGGAAACCGAGATGGCCGACCTGGTCTGCTCGATCGTACCGTCGATGGAAATGGTCCGCATGGTCAGCTCCGGCACCGAGGCGACCATGAGCGCCATCCGCCTGGCCCGTGGTTTTACCGGCCGCGACAGCATCATCAAGTTCGAAGGCTGCTACCACGGTCACTCCGACAGCCTGCTGGTCAAGGCCGGCTCCGGCGCCCTGACCCAGGGCGTACCGAGCTCGGCCGGCGTGCCGGCGGCTTTCGCCAAACACACCCTGACACTGCCGTTCAACGACATCGACGCCGTGGCCAAGATGCTCGGCGAAGTCGGCCAGGAAGTGGCCTGCATCATCGTCGAGCCGGTGGCCGGCAACATGAACTGCGTGCCGCCGGCCCCGGGCTTCCTCGAAGGCCTGCGCAGCCTGTGCGACCAGCACGGCGTGGTGCTGATCTTCGACGAGGTGATGACCGGCTTCCGCGTCGCCCTCGGCGGTGCCCAGGCCCATTACGGCGTGACCCCGGACCTGAGCACTTTCGGCAAGATCATTGGTGGCGGCATGCCCGTCGGCTGCTTCGGCGGCAAGCGCGAGATCATGTCCTGCATCGCGCCGCTGGGCCCGGTCTACCAGGCCGGCACCCTGTCCGGCAACCCGCTGGCCATGGCCGCCGGCCTGACCACCCTGCGCCTGATCAGCCGTCCGGGCTTCCATGCCGAACTGACCGACTACACCACGCGCCTGCTCGATGGCCTGCAACAGCGCGCCGACGCGGCCGGTATCCCGTTCGTCACCACCCAGGCCGGTGGCATGTTCGGCCTGTATTTCAGCGGTGCCGACGACATCGTCACCTTCGACGACGTGATGGCCAGCGATGCGGAGCGCTTCAAGCGCTTCTTCCACCTGATGCTCGACGGCGGCGTCTACCTGGCGCCCAGTGCCTTCGAAGCCGGTTTCACCTCGATCGCCCACGGCGAAACCGAACTGAAACTGACCCTGGATGCCGCTGAACGCGCCTTCGCCGCACTGAAATAAACCCTGAAACAAGTGACAGATCCGACGCCGGTTTCAGCCGGCGTCGCTTTTCCCACCTAAACTTCCTTCGTTTCTTCCCGTCATCTAACCCATTACTTGCAAAACAAGGCGATATAACGCCCGCGCAGCAGAAAAACGAGTAAAGACTTTGTAAGGTGGCCCCCGCTTATTTCATAATGCGCGCCATATACATCCCCTGGCCGGGTACGCCCGCCCTTCAGAGGTACGTCGATTCCCATGAACCGCACCGGCCGCGCCCTTTCACTGGGCTGCCTGTTGCTCCTTCAGCCGCTGCTGGCACATGCAGGCGGTAACTCGTTGTTGATCCCGGCGATGGGTCGCTGCACCCTCAATACCCAGCCGCAGGATCTCGCCGAGGCCCTGACAGCCTGCGAACAGGCGGCCAAGGGTGGTGATGCGGAGGCGCAATACGAGTTGGGCGAGTTCTATTACGACGGCAAGAATGCGCCGCGCGACCTCAACAAGGCCCTGAACCTCTTCGAACAGGCTTCGCTGCAGGGCCACGCCCAGGCGCAATTCCAGCTCGGCACCATGTTCTACAAGGGCGAAGGCGTGCCGGCCAACAATGTCCAGGCTTATATCGTGCTGAAGATGGCGGCGGTCAATGGCGCCGAGGACGCGCTGGACACCGCGGACGAAGTCGCCGCGCAGATGCCGCGGGACGAACTGGAGATGGCGACCCAGGTACTGGGACAGATTTTCCGCAAGTACCTGCTGGAACTGCAGACGGCTGACGGGCGCACGCCCTTCTCACCGCTTCCCTGAATCCATTCCCCTGTAGGAGCCGGCTTGCTGGCGATGGCGGTGTGTCAGTCGACAACGATGCAGGCTGATAGACCGCAATCGCCGGCAAGCCGGCTCCTACAGATATCGGTGTCGGTGCAGGAAATGGCTTATTTCTCGGGCATCGGCATCGGAAACGGCATGACATTGCTCATGCCCCGCGCCTCGCTGATCTTTGGCGTGCCCAGGCGCTCGACCTCGTCGATCCGCACGATCGAATGCATCGGCACGAAACTGCGCACCACGCCTTCGAACTGGGCCTTGAGTTTTTCTTCGCCCGGGTCGACCACCAGTTGCGTACGCTCGCCGAAGACGAACTCTTCGACTTCCAGGAAGCCCCACAGATCGCTCTGATAGATCTGCTTGGCGTACATTTCGAACACCTGGCCCTGGTTGAGGAAAATCACCTTGTAGATCGGGGCTTCACGTTTGGTCATGGTGGGCGGGCAACACATCGGGGATATAAAAGAGGGCGCGAACTATAGCATAGCCGCCGGACGCACAATGCTAGGAAGCGACCGCGATGACCCTTATAATGCGCGGTTCTTTGAATCACTTGATGAAACCCCATGGCCAAGAAGCTTTATATCGAAACCCACGGTTGCCAGATGAACGAGTACGACAGCTCGCGCATGGTCGATCTGCTGGGCGAACATCAGGCCCTGGAAGTCACCGCTCGCGCCGAAGACGCGGACGTCATCCTGCTCAACACCTGCTCGATCCGCGAACGCGCCCAGGACCGGGTCTACTCCCAGCTGGGCCGCTGGCGCGAGCTGAAACTGGCGAACCCGGAGATGGTGATCGCCGTCGGCGGCTGCGTCGCCAGCCAGGAAGGCGCGGCGATCCGCGACCGCGCGCCCTATGTCGACGTGGTCTTCGGCCCGCAGACCCTGCACCGCCTGCCTGAAATGATCGATGCCGCGCGCCTGACCAGACTGCCGCAGGTGGATGTCTCGTTCCCGGAAATCGAAAAGTTCGACCATCTGCCCGAGCCACGCATCGATGGCCCCAGTGCCTATGTGTCAGTCATGGAAGGCTGCAGCAAGTACTGCACCTTCTGCGTGGTGCCCTACACCCGCGGTGAAGAGGTCAGCCGGCCGTTCGACGACGTGATCGCCGAAATCATCCACCTGGCCGAGAACGGCGTACGTGAAGTGACCCTGCTGGGACAGAACGTCAACGGCTATCGCGGCAGCACCCACGACGGGCGCCTGGCCGACCTGGCGGAACTGATCCGGGTGGTCGCCGCCGTCGAGGGCATCGAGCGCATCCGCTACACTACCTCGCACCCGCTGGAGTTCTCCGACAGCCTGATCCAGGCCCATGCCGAGGTGCCCGAGCTGGTCAAGCACCTGCATCTGCCGGTGCAATCGGGCTCGGACCGGATTCTCGCGGCGATGAAACGCAACCACACCGCGCTGGAATACAAGTCCAAGCTACGCAAGCTGCGGGCCGCGGTGCCGGGAATCTGCATCAGTTCGGACTTTATCGTCGGCTTCCCGGGCGAAACCGAGAAGGACTTCCAGCAGACCATGAAGCTGATCGAAGACGTCGGCTTCGACTTCTCCTATTCGTTCGTCTACAGCCAGCGTCCGGGCACCCCCGCCGCGGACCTGCCGGACGACACCCCGGAAGAGCTGAAAAAGCAGCGCCTCAATGCCCTGCAGCACCGCCTGAACCAGCAGGGTTTCGAGATCAGCCGACAAATGGTCGGCTCGACCCAGCGCATCCTGGTGACCGATTACTCGAAAAAGGACCCCGGCGAACTGCAGGGGCGGACCGAGAATAACCGTATCGTCAACTTCCGCTGCGACAATCCGCAACTGATCGGCCAGTTCGTCGACGTCCATATCGACGCAGCACAGCCACATTCGCTCCGCGGCTCGATGCTGCAATGAGCGCTTTCACCCCCAGGCTGCTAGCGTTATCCTTGAATCCATATCCATTGCCGTCGGGCGGCTAAAAACAACCTTGAACGCACCCATAGAACCCCATCGTTTCATTCTCGAGCCTTTCGAGGCTCGCCGCTTCGCCAATCTGTGCGGGCAATTCGACGAGCATTTGCGCTTGATCGAACAGCGCCTGACGATCGAGATCCGCAACCGCGGCAATCAGTTCGAACTGATCGGCGAACCCAAGCTCACCACTTCCGCAGAAAACCTGCTGCGCCGCCTGTACCGGGAAACCAAGGGTACCGAGCTGTCTCCGGACATGGTGCACCTGTTCCTGCAGGAGTCGGCCGTCGAAGACCTGAACAGCAACCCGGTGGCCGAAGCCGCCGTGGCCCTGCGCACCAAGAAAGGCATGATCCGCCCCCGCGGCATCAACCAGCAGCGCTACGTCAAGGAAGTCCTGGCCAACGATATCAACTTCGGTATCGGCCCGGCGGGCACCGGCAAGACCTACCTGGCCGTGGCCTGCGCGGTGGACGCCCTGGAGCGCGAGCAGGTGCGACGCATCCTGCTGGTGCGCCCGGCGGTCGAAGCCGGGGAAAAACTCGGCTTCCTGCCCGGCGACCTGGCCCAGAAGATCGACCCGTACCTGCGCCCGCTCTACGATGCGCTGTACGAGATGCTCGGCTTCGAATACGTGGCCAAGCTGATCGAGCGCCAGGTGATCGAGATCGCCCCGCTCGCCTACATGCGCGGGCGCACGCTGAACAACAGCTTCATCATCCTCGACGAAAGCCAGAACACCACCGTCGAACAGATGAAGATGTTCCTGACGCGGATCGGCTTCGGCTCCACCGCCGTCATCACCGGTGACATCACCCAGGTCGACCTGCCCAAGGGCACCAAGTCCGGCCTGGCCCATGTCATCGAAGTGCTCAAAGACGTACCGGGCATCAGCTTCACCCACTTCCAGCCCAAGGACGTGGTCCGCCATCCGCTGGTGCAGCGCATCGTCGAAGCCTACGAGCGCTTCGAGAATCGCCCGGTCGAACCGTCTGCATCGAAGGACAGCCGTCGCGATGCTTGAACTCGACCTGCAACTGGCCAGTGAAGCACCAGCCCCGAGCGAAGCGGACTTCCGTACCTGGTGCGAACTGGCCCTGCGCCAGCGCAGCGCCGACTCGGAACTGACCATCCGCCTGGTGGACGAAGCCGAAGGCCGCGAACTCAACCATACCTGGCGACAGAAGGACTACGCGACCAACGTGTTGTCCTTCCCCGCCGATGTGCCGGACGAACTGCTGGATATCCCCTTGCTGGGAGACCTAGTGATCTGCGTACCGGTGGTCGCCCGCGAGGCGGCCGAACAAGGCAAGGCACTGGACGCGCACTGGGCCCATCTGGTCATTCACGGCTGCCTGCATCTATTGGGTTACGACCATATCGATGACGAGGAAGCCGAGGAAATGGAAGCACTGGAACGAGAGTTGCTTGCTGAACTGGGTCATCCCGACCCGTATATCGATGACGAAAACTGATCACTCAACAACCAAGGGAAACGAGTAAATCGCTATGAGCGAAGACCGATCGAGCAACGGGCAGAAGTCCTGGCTGGGTAAACTGACCCAGGCTTTTGCCCATGAGCCGAAAAACCGCCAGGAGTTGCTGGAGCTGCTGCGCGAAGCCCACCAGAACAAGTTGCTGGACAGCGAAGCGCTGGCCATCGTCGAGGGCGCCATCCAGGTTGCCGACCTGCAGGTACGGGACATCATGGTCCCGCGTTCGCAGATGATCAGCATCAAGGCGACCCAGACACCCCGGGAATTCCTCCCTGCCGTGATCGACGCGGCGCACTCGCGCTATCCGGTGATCGGTGAAAGCCACGACGACGTCATGGGCGTCCTGCTGGCCAAGGACCTGCTGCCGCTGATCCTCCAGGAGAACGGCGACGGCTTCAACATCAAGGACCTGCTGCGGCCGGCGACCTTCGTCCCCGAGTCCAAGCGCCTGAACGTCCTGCTGCGCGAGTTCCGCGCCAACCACAACCACATGGCCATCGTCATCGACGAATACGGCGGCGTGGCGGGCCTGGTGACCATCGAGGACGTGCTGGAACAGATCGTCGGCGATATCGAAGACGAGCACGATGTCGAGGAAGACAGCTACATCAAGCCATTGCCCAGCGGCGACTTCCTGATCAAGGCGCTGACGCCGATCGAGAACTTCAATGAGTTCTTCGACAGCGAATTCTCCGATGACGAGTTCGACACTGTCGGCGGGCTGGTGATGAGTGCGTTCGGGCATCTGCCCAAGCGTAATGAAATCACCGAAATCGGCGCGTATCGTTTCCGCATCCTGAATGCCGACAGCCGTCGGATTCATTTGATTCGCCTGACTCCCATCAGCCGCTAAGGATCCACATGCTGCGCTTAACCCGTCCCGGCTGGCCCGGTAATCTGCTGGCCGTGGTGGCTGGCGCACTGACCACCCTGGCCCTGGCGCCGTTCGACATCTGGCCGCTGGCACTGCTCGCGGTCGGTCTGTTCTATGCCGGCCTGCGCGAGCTTTCGCCACGCCAGGCGCTATGGCGCGGCTGGTGCTTCGGTTTCGGCCTGTTCGGCGCGGGCACCAGTTGGATCTACTACAGCATTCACCACTTCGGCGGCGCCTCGGTGCTGTTGGCGAGCATGCTGATGCTGCTGTTCACGGCCGCCATTGCCTGGTTTTTCGCCTTGCCCGCCTGGGTCTGGGCACGCTGGATTCGCCGCAATGAAGCACCACTGGCCGACGCGCTGGCCTTTGCCGCCCTGTGGGTGGCGCAAGAGGCCTTCCGCGGCTGGTTTCTCACCGGTTTTCCCTGGCTCTACTCCGGTTACAGCCAGCTCGACGGGCCACTCTCGAGCCTGGCACCGCTGGGCGGGGTGTGGCTGATTTCCTTTGCCCTGGCCCTCACCGCTGCCCTGCTGTACAACGCACCGCGCCTGTTCAAGACCGGGCGCAAGGCCTTTATCGCCATTGGCCTGGTGTTGCTGCTCGGCCCCTGGGCCATCGGCCTGGCGCTCAAGCACTACGCCTGGACCAGCCCGGCGGGCGAGCCGCTGAGCGTGGCGGCAATCCAGGGCAATATCGAACAAAGCATGAAGTGGGACCCCGAACAGCTCAATGCGCAGCTGGCCTTGTACCGCGACATGAGTTTCACGGCCAAGCGAGTCGACCTGCTGGTCTGGCCGGAAACCGCGGTGCCGGTACTGAAGGAGTCCGCCGAAGGCTACCTGTCGATGATGGGCAACTTCGCCGCCGACCGGCATACGGCACTGATCACCGGCGTGCCGATCCGCCAGGTCGTGCATAACGAAAAACGCTACTTCAACGGCATTACAGTCGTAGGCGAAGGCGATGGTATCTATCTCAAGCAGAAGCTGGTGCCGTTTGGCGAATACGTGCCGCTGCAGGATGTACTGCGCGGCCTGATCGCCTTCTTCGACCTGCCGATGTCCGACTTCGCCCGCGGCCCGGCCGACCAGGCGCTGCTGCAGGCCAAGGGCTACCAGATCGCCCCGTTCATCTGCTATGAAGTGGTGTACCCGGAGTTTGCCGCCAGCCTGTCGGCGCGCAGCGACCTGCTGCTGACCATCAGCAACGACACCTGGTTCGGCACTTCGATCGGCCCGCTGCAACACCTGCAGATGGCGCAGATGCGCGCCCTGGAAGCCGGGCGCTGGATGATTCGCGGCACCAACAACGGGGTGACCGCGCTGATCAACCCGTTCGGCCAGATCACCGCGCAGATTCCCCAGTTCGAACGGGGCATCCTCTACGGTGAAGTGGTGCCGATGCACAACCTGACGCCTTACCTGCAATGGCGCTCGTGGCCGCTGATCATCCTCTGCGGCCTGCTGTTCGGCTGGGCGCTGCTGGCCAGCCGGATCGCCAAGATCGTCTGAGCCTGACCCACTGTGGGAGCCGGCTTGCCGGCGATGGCGCCCGCGAGAGCAACGCAAGACTCACGGGCCTCATCGCCAGCAAGCCGGCTCCTACAAGGTTGACTTGATCGTTCCCACGCTCTGCGTGGGAATGCCTGTCAGGACGCTCTGCGTCCGCCTTTTTGACGCAGAGCGTCACGGGCTGCATTTCCACGCGGAGCGTGGGAACGATCGGGGAGTGATTTCAACGGTAAAACAGCTGGTAGCCAACCTGCCCCACCGCTTCATTGATCAACTGTCCGCTGCGCCAGATCGCCTTGAACTCCGGCAGCCAGCCGCCCAGCGGGCTGGCGTTGTCTCGTCCGAGAAAGCCGACCGGTGCCGGCACGACACTGAAGCCGGCCTTTTCAAAACTCCACACCGCCCGCGGCATATGGGCCGCATGGGTCACCACGACCACCCGCCGGATACCCAGCGGCGCCAGCAGCTCATGACTGAACTGGGCATTTTCCCAGGTGGTGGTGCTGCGCTCTTCCTGCCAGCGCACGGTCACGCCGGAATCGTCCAGCATCGACTGCGCCATCAGCGCCGCCTCGCTGGGTGGCGAACCGTAATGCAAACCACCACTGGTCAATACCGGCAGGCCCGAGGCCTTGGCCAGGCGCGCCGCGTAGCGCTGGCGCTCGAGGCCGATACCGGTGGGCTGGTCGCTGCCCCAGGCCGGATCGCCCCGCTCCCGCCCCGAGCCCAGCACCACGATCGCATCGGCCCGCTGCGCCAGGCCCGCCCATTCATCGCGCTGCAGGGGCGGCACGGTTTCCAGCACCCGCGCGGACCATTCGACCACCACCGGCAGGCTGATCAGCCAGAACCCTCCCAGTCCCAGGGCGAAACACAGCCCCGCCAGGCGTGGCCGGCGGCGACGAAACCACCAGGCAAGCGCCAGCAGCAGCAATAAGAGACCGGGCGGCAGGAGTAATTGTTTCAGGATGAAGCGAACAGGCATCGAGCACCTCCAGAAGATGCTCGAAGCCTAAGTGCATCAGGATCAATCAACAACATTCCAGATCCATGGCTTTCGAATACCAGCCAGGTCAACGACAGACAACAGGATGCAGCCGGGCAGATCCTCACTTGATCCGCAGTGACTTGAAGCGCGCCGAATAGAGCTTGGGCGCCCTGTCCTTCAGCCAGACAACCTCGGCCGAACGCACCCCTTCCTTCTGTTGCGCCACGGCTGTGGCCGACTCGGGCACGTCGCCACCGCTCAGGTCCAGGTAGGCCCTGATCAGCTCGAACTCGGCACGACTCAAGCCTCGTAACTCCAGCTCGGCAGGACGCTCGTCACGCAAGCGGACCGCCGTCCTTGCAGCGTCGAGGGCAAGCCCAAGACGCGTGATCAGACGCTCGTACAACTCGGGATTAGTTACATTTCGCTGCGACTCCACCATCCGTTCACCTCATTGAAGATAAGAATCACTCCCCCTCTATGAGCTTAGCGGTGCCCGGCCAACCGGCTGGCCGCCGCGACCAACGGCTTTTGTCGCGCAATCAGGGTTTCCCTCGATAGAGCGGCGTCATGTATGCTACGGCGCTTCCTGTAACTCCACTTCCAGCAGCACCCAGACGGTGCGTTGAAGAGGATTAGGCCACCCTTTCCAGTACAAGTAGCCATGCACGAACACTATCAGCCCCGTGAAATCGAAAACGCCGCCCAATCGTTCTGGGATGAGCAAAAGTCCTTTGAAGTCAGTGAACAGCCAGGCAAGGAGACTTACTATTGCCTGTCGATGTTCCCTTACCCCAGCGGCAAGCTACACATGGGGCACGTGCGCAACTACACCATCGGTGACGTGATCGCGCGCTATCAGCGCATGCAGGGCAAGAACGTCCTGCAACCGATGGGTTGGGACGCCTTCGGCATGCCGGCGGAAAACGCCGCGATGAAGAACAACGTCGCACCGGCCAAGTGGACCTACGAAAACATCGCCTACATGAAGACCCAGCTGCGCAGCCTGGGCCTGGCGGTGGACTGGTCCCGCGAAGTGACCACCTGCAAGCCGGACTACTACCGCTGGGAACAATGGCTGTTCACCCGCCTGTTCGAAAAAGGCGTGATCTACCGCAAGAACGGCACCGTCAACTGGGACCCGGTGGACCAGACCGTACTGGCCAACGAGCAAGTGATCGACGGCCGCGGCTGGCGTTCCGGCGCGCTGATCGAAAAGCGCGAAATCCCGATGTACTACTTCAAGATCACCGCCTACGCCGATGAGCTGCTGGAAAGCCTCGACGACCTGCCGGGCTGGCCCGAGCAAGTCAAGACCATGCAGCGCAACTGGATCGGCAAGTCCCGTGGCATGGAAGTGCAGTTCCCGTACGATGTCGCCTCCATTGGCGAAGCCGGCGCCCTGAAAGTCTTCACCACCCGTCCGGACACCCTGATGGGCGCGACCTATGTCGCGGTTGCCGCCGAACACCCGCTGGCGACCCAGGCCGCTCGCAACAACCCCGAACTGCAGGCCTTCATCGCCGAATGCAAGGGCGGCAGCGTGGCCGAAGCCGACGTCGCCACCCAGGAAAAGAAAGGCCTGCCGACCGGCCTGTTCGTCGAACACCCGCTGACCGGTGAGAAACTCCCGGTGTGGGTCGCCAACTACGTGCTGATGCACTACGGCGACGGTGCCGTGATGGCGGTTCCGGCTCACGACGAACGGGACTTCGAGTTCGCCACCAAGTACAACCTGCCGGTCAAGTCGGTGGTGCGCACCAGCTCGGGCGACACCAACCCGGCGCCCTGGCAGGACGCCTATGGCGAGCACGGCACGCTGATCAACTCCGGTGAATTCGACGGCCTGGACTTCGCCGGTGCGTTCGACGCCATCGAAGTCGCACTGATCAAGAAAAACCTCGGCGCCTCGCGCACCCAGTTCCGCCTGCGCGACTGGGGCATCAGCCGCCAGCGCTACTGGGGCTGCCCGATCCCGATCATCCATTGCGACACCTGCGGCGACGTTCCGGTACCGGAAGACCAACTGCCGGTGGTGCTGCCGGAAGACGTGGTGCCGGACGGCGCCGGTTCGCCGCTGGCGCGCATGCCCGAGTTCTACGAGTGCACCTGCCCGAAATGCGGCGCACCGGCCAAACGCGAAACCGACACCATGGACACCTTCGTCGAATCGTCCTGGTACTACGCTCGCTACGCCTCGCCTCACTACGAGGGTGGCCTGGTCGACCCGAAGGCCGCCGACCACTGGCTGCCGGTGGACCAGTACATCGGCGGTATCGAACACGCGATCCTGCACCTGCTCTACGCGCGCTTCTTCCACAAGCTGATGCGCGACGAAGGCCTGGTCAGTTCCAACGAGCCGTTCAAGAACCTGCTGACCCAGGGCATGGTGATCGCCGAGACCTACTACCGTCGCGAAGCCAATGGTGCCTACACCTGGTTCAACCCGGCGGACGTGGAGCTCGAGCGTGACAGCAAGGCCAAGGTCATCAGCGCCAGGCTGATCTCCGACGGTTTGCCGGTGGAGATCGGCGGCACCGAGAAGATGGCCAAGTCGAAGAACAACGGCGTCGACCCGCAGTCGATGATCGACCAGTTCGGCGCGGACACCTGCCGCCTGTTCATGATGTTCGCCTCGCCACCCGACATGAGCGCGGAATGGTCCGACTCGGGCGTCGAAGGTTCGCACCGTTTCCTCAAGCGCGTCTGGCGCCTGGCGCAGGCCCACGTTTCCCAGGGCCTGCCGGGCAAACTGGACGTCGCCGGCCTGAACGACGAGCAGAAAGCCATTCGCCGTTCGATCCACCTAGCCATCAAGCAGGCCAGCCACGACGTCGGCCAGAACCACAAATTCAACACCGCCATCGCCCAGGTGATGACGCTGATGAACGTGTTGGAAAAAGCCCCGCAAGACACCGCGCAGGATCGCGCCCTGATCCAGGAAGGCCTGGAAACCGTGACCCTGCTGCTGGCGCCGATCACCCCGCATATCTGCCACGAGCTGTGGCATCGCCTGGGTCACGCCGATCCGGTGATCGACGCCGGCTGGCCGGTGCAGGATGACAGCGCGCTGGTGCAGGACAGCCTGGTGCTGGTGATCCAGGTCAACGGCAAGCTGCGCGGCCAGATCGAAATGCCGGCCAGCGCCACTCGCGAAGAAATCGAAGCGGCGGCGCGGGTCAACGAAAACGTACTGCGCTTCATCGATGGCCTGACGATCCGCAAAGTGATCGTCGTGCCCGGCAAGCTGGTCAATATCGTCGCTAGCTAATTGGACCAGGTGCCCGTCCCGGACGAGCACCTTACAAGACTTCCGGGGTCGCAGTGTCGACCCACGGTTTCAAGGGGAGCAACAAGATGATCAAACGCAATCTGCTGGTAATGGGCCTTGCAGTGCTGCTGAGCGCATGCGGCTTCCAGCTGCGCGGCACCGGCAATACCGAACTGACGATCAAGGAACTGTCGGTCAGCGCCCGCAACGCCTACGGTGACACGGTCAAGCAGTTGACCCAGGTCCTGGAGCACAGCGGCGTCAAGGTCTACAACGGCGCGCCCTACAAGCTGATCCTGACCAGTGAACAGGAAACCCAGCGGGCAGCCAGCTACAGCGGCTCGGGCCGTACCGCCGAGTACGAACTCAACACCGTGCTGACCTATGAAATCCATGGCGACAAGGACCTGACACTGCTGGGCGGCAAGCTGGAAGTGCAGAAGTACTACGTGCACGACGGCAACAACATCACCGGCGGCGACGCCGAGGCCGAGCAGCTGCGCAAGGAAATGCGTCGTGACCTGGTACAGCAGATGGTCATCCGCCTGCAACTGCTGACCCCGGAACAACTCGACGGCCTGCAGCAAACTGCCGATGCCAAGGCCAAGGCGGATGCCGACGCCCTGGAAGCCGCGCGCAAGTACGAAGAGTCGATACCGAAGCAATCACCTCTGGAACTGCCGCAGCAGTAAGCCGGACGGGGCGCCCCAGGCGCCCCGCCGCTATCCGCCTATGAAACTCGCCCCCGCCCAACTCGCCAAACACCTGCAAGGCAGCCTCGCGCCCGTCTACATCATCAGCGGCGACGATCCGTTGCTGTGCCAGGAAGCCGCCGACGCCATTCGCGCCGCCGCGCGCCAGCAAGGCTTCGACGAACGCCAGGTGTTCAGCGCCGACGCCAACTTCGACTGGGGCACGCTGCTGCAAGCCGGTGCCAGCATGTCGTTGTTCGCGCAAAAGCGCCTGCTGGAACTGCGCCTGCCCTCGGGCAAGCCCGGCGACAAGGGTGCCGCCGCCCTGATGGAATATTGCGGCCGGCCGGCCGAGGACACCCTGCTGCTGATCAGCCTGCCCAAGCTCGATGGCAGCGCGCAGAAAACCAAGTGGGGCAAGGCCCTGGTCGAAGGCCAGCAGACCCAGTTCATCCAGATCTGGCCGGTGGACGCCAACCAGTTGCCGCAATGGATTCGCCAGCGTCTCTCGCAAGCCGGGCTGTCCGCGCAGCAGGATGCGGTGGAGCTGATTGCCGCGCGGGTCGAAGGTAACCTGCTGGCGGCGGCCCAGGAAATCGAAAAGCTCAAGCTGATGGCCGAGGGCGGCCAGATCACCGTCGAAACGGTGCAGGCCGCAGTGGCCGACAGCGCCCGTTTCGACGTGTTCGGACTGGTCGATGCCGTGCTCAATGGCGAATCGGCCCATGCCCTGCGCATGCTGGAAGGCTTGCGCGGCGAAGGGGTCGAGCCGCCGGTGATTCTCTGGGCCCTGGCCCGGGAACTGCGGCTGCTCGCCAGCCTGTCCCAGCAGTACAGCCAGGGCGTGCCGCTGGACAAGGCGTTCAGCCAGGCCCGGCCACCGGTCTGGGACAAACGCAAGCCGCTGATGAGCAAGGCCCTGCAACGGCATTCGGCACAACGCTGGAGCCAGCTGCTGATGGACGCCCAGCGGGTCGATGCGCAAATCAAGGGACAGGCCGCCGGTTCGCCCTGGAGCAGCCTGAGCCGTCTCAGCCTGCTGATGTGTGGGCAACGGCTGGCATTGCCGCCGGAATAACCCCGCGCCGCGAGCATCACCCTACCCACTGGACAGGCAACCCCATCTGCCCGATCATTCGCACTCTTCACCCAACCCGAGAGTGCACCCTCATGAGCAAGCCGTCCCGGCGCCGTCCCAACAAGGCCAAATCGATCATCGCCCAGCCACTGTTCCGCAGCCGTCAGGAACAACCCGCCAAGGGCAAAGGCAGCTACCGCCGCGAAGCCTTCCAGTCTAAAAGCTGGGAGGCTTCTGACTTTCTGGCCGCGTAAAAGTGTCATCACGACCTGCACCCCTCTGGCGTGATAAGGTCAGCACCTGATTCGCATTCTCCGGACCCGCGCATGCCCTTTAGTCTCACCCTCCGTTGGCCGTTGCGCCGACTGTTCGCCGCCACCAGCTTCATCCTGCTCGTCGCCTGTGCGGAAAAGCCCACCGCCGCCGACGCCCAGCCGCTCCAGACCTTGCCCGCGGCCCCTGCTCCCGTCCCTGCGCCACAGCCCGCCAGCGACGAGTTGAGCATCCAGCCCGCCCAGAGTTTCGATGACTGGCAAGCCGCCTTCCGCGCCGAAGCCTTGCGCGCCGGTATCACGGCGAGCACCTTCGACACCGCCTTTGCCGGCGTCACCCCGGACATGAGCGTGATCAAGGCCGATCGCAGCCAGCCGGAATTCACCCGCCCCGTATGGGAATACCTCGACGGCGCACTCTCGGCGCTGCGCGTGCGCAAGGGCCAGTCGCTGCTGGTCCAGAACAGCGCCCTGCTGCAAAGCATCGAACAACGTTACGGCGTCGACCGGGAAGCCCTGGTCGCCGTGTGGGGCATGGAAAGCAATTTCGGCCAGTTCCAGGGCGACAAGTCGGTGATCCGCTCGCTGGCGACCCTGGCCTACGAAGGCCGTCGCCCCGGTTTCGCCCAGAGCCAGTTGCTCGCGGCGCTGCAGATCATCCAGCACGGCGACATCCTGCCCGGGCAGATGCTCGGCTCCTGGGCCGGAGCCATGGGCCAGACCCAGTTTATCCCGACCACCTACAACACCTATGCCGTGGACTTCGATGGGGACGGTCGCCGCGACATCTGGAACGAC
Source organism: Pseudomonas sp. Mn2068 (assembly GCF_049319725.1). NCBI lineage: Bacteria > Pseudomonadati > Pseudomonadota > Gammaproteobacteria > Pseudomonadales > Pseudomonadaceae > Pseudomonas > Pseudomonas sp. Mn2068. Next base: position 470,921 of record NZ_JBMOUG010000004.1, read on the forward strand.
TCCGCCGACGCCCTGGCCTCGACCGCCAACTACCTGCAAAGCTCCGGCTGGCAGAAAGGCCAGCCCTGGGGATTCGAAGTCACGCTGCCGACCGGCTTCGACTACGCCCTGGCGGACGGTGCCATCCGCAAGCCGGTGAGCGAGTGGCTGCAGATGGGCGTGCAGCTCCCTCCAGGGGTCGCCCTGCCCTATGGCGCCGCGCCGCTGTCGGCCTCGCTGCTGCTGCCGGCAGGCTATCGTGGACCGGGTTTCCTGGTGCTCGACAACTTCCGCGCCATTCTCAAGTACAACAATTCATCGTCCTATGGCCTGGCCGTCGGCCTGCTGTCCCAGCGTTTCAATAGCGGTGGCGTGATTCGCGGGAGCTGGCCGAAAGACGACCTGCCGCTGAGTCGCAGCGAGCGGATGGAATTGCAGACGGTGCTCAGCGCCAATGGCCACGACGCGGGCAATCCCGACGGGATCATCGGAGCCAATACCCGCAAGGCGATCCGCAGCGCACAGCAGTCGCTGGGCTGGCCGGCGGATGGGTATCCGACCCACAAGCTGCTGGAGAGCTTGCGCAACCGATAGATCCGCCGGAGCCCTCAAGACCGCCAAAAGCTTCGGGGGCAAGCCCCCTCCCACAGGTATTGCAAGGACCGCAATACCCGGTACCACTCGAACACCGTGGGAGCGGGCCGGGCGGCTGAACAGGCGAGCGGACTTACGCGATCAGCACCACGTCCTGCTCCAGGACAAGCTGCCGGGCATCGGCATCCAGGCGCACCTGAGCCCCCAACGGCAGCGTCAGGTTCGGGTCGCAATGTCCGCTGCGCCACCCCGCCAGCACCGGAATCCCCAAGGGCGCCAGCTCCTGCGTGAGCAGGCGCGTCAGCGCATCGCGGTCGACACCGGCGAAATCCCCCACCAGCACGCCCCTGAGGCCTTCCAGCTTGCCGGCCAGGCGCAGGTGGGTCAGCAGCCGATCAACCCGGTACAGCGGCTCGTTGACGTCCTCGATCAGCAGGATCAAGCCATGGGTGTCGATTTCATAGGGCGTGCCCAACGTAGCGCAGATCAACGACAGGTTGCCGCCTTGCAGACGTCCCGAGGCGGCGCCCGGAACAACGGTGGTCAGCGGGAACGCGGCGGGATGCTCGAACAGGCTACCGGCGCGCACCTGCCCGGTCAGCAGGTTGAATAACGAGGATTCGGTCGGCGGCAGTTTGTCCCCGAGCAGATCCGCATTGAACAGCGGCCCGTGAAAGGTCATGAACCCCGCGTAACGGGCGATCGCCAGATGCAGCGCGGTGATGTCGCTGTAGCCGACCAAGGGTTTTGGATGTTTTTTGAGCAATTCGAAATCAATAGCGTCCAGCAGGCGCGGGCAACCGTAGCCGCCACGCAGGCAGAGGATCACATCGATTTCAGGATCAGCAAAGGCATCGTGCAAGTCCCGCAAGCGGACCTCATCGCTGCCGGCCAGGTAACCGTCCCGTTGCGAGACACCCGGAAATATCCGCAGCCCATAGCCACGGGCTTGCGCCCACTGCTTTGCCTTCAGCGGATCAAGGGCCGCCGGACCGGCCGGGGCGATCAAACCGATCACCCCGCCCTGACGTAGCGCCGGCACCGCGCTCTGGACCTGACAAGAAGCCTGCACGGGTCGACGACGGTTCAAGGTTACGCTCCGATCAGCTCTGCCTTGACCAGCTTGGCCTGCTCGTCGGCGTGATACGAGGAACGTACCAGCGGGCCCGAGGCAACGTTCTTGAAGCCCATCTTGTAACCTTCCTCGGCGAACCAGGCGAAGGTGTCCGGGTGCACGAAACGCTGCACCGGCAGGTGGCTGCGGGACGGTTGCAGGTACTGGCCGAGGGTCAGCATGTCGATGTCGTGTTCGCGCATGCGCTTCATGACTTCGATGACTTCGTCGTCGGTCTCGCCCAGGCCGAGCATCAGGCCGGACTTGGTCGGAATGTGCGGCATCATCTGCTTGAAGCGTTGCAGCAGGGTCAGCGACCACTGGTAGTCCGAGCCCGGACGCGCGGCCTTGTACAGGCGCGGTACGGTTTCCAGGTTGTGGTTGAACACATCCGGCGGCTCGGCGGCGGTGATTTCCAGCGCGATGTCCATGCGTCCACGGTAGTCCGGGACCAGGGTCTCGAGCTGCACGTTCGGCGACAGCTTGCGGATCTCGCGGATGCAGTCGGCGAAGTGCTGGGCACCGCCGTCACGCAGGTCGTCGCGGTCCACGGAGGTGATGACCACATACTTCAGGCGCAGGTCGGCGATGGCGATGGCCAGGCTTTCCGGCTCGTTGACATCCAAGGGCTTCGGCCGACCGTGGCCGACGTCGCAGAACGGGCAACGACGGGTGCAGATATCGCCCATGATCATGAAGGTCGCGGTGCCGCCGCTGAAACACTCGCCCAGGTTCGGGCAGGAAGCCTCTTCACAGACGCTGTGCAGCTTGTGCTTGCGCAGCAATTGCTTGATGCGGTCGACTTCCGGCGATACCGGGATGCGTACGCGAATCCAGTCCGGCTTCTTCGGCAGCTCGGTGGTCGGGATGATCTTCACCGGAATCCGCGCCACCTTCTCGGCGCCACGCAGCTTGACGCCGGTTTCGACTTTCGCACGGGCCGGACGCTCGGAAACATCCAGCGCCGGGATCAGGGTTTGCACAGCGTCTTGCGCAGTAGTCATATCAATCGATTCCGCCCGTTAGGGTCGTCTGCTCAGCATAGTCGAGGTGTTTGACGAGCTGCGCGCGCAGCCGGGCACTTACCTCGGCAAATTCAATCGGTCCTGTGTGGTCACGCAGCTGGGTCATCGCCAGCCCAGCATAACCGCAGGGGTTAATCCGCCGAAACGGCTCCAGATCCATGTCGACGTTCAACGCCAGGCCATGGAAGGAACAACCGTTGCGAATCCGCAGGCCCAGGGAGGCGATTTTCGCGCCGTTGACATACACCCCGGGGGCGTCGGCCCTGGCTTCGGCATCCACACCGTAGCTGGCCAGCAATTCGATCAGGCAGCGCTCCATCCGGCTGACCAGTTCGCGCACGCCAAAACCCAGGCGGCGAACGTCCAGCAACAGATAGGCCACCAGTTGGCCAGGCCCATGATATGTCACTTGGCCGCCGCGATCGACCTTGACCACCGGAATATCGCCCGGCAGCAGCAGATGCTCGGCCTTGCCGGCCTGGCCCTGGGTGAAGACCGACGGGTGCTGCACCAGCCAGACTTCATCAGGAAATTCCGCGGACTTGCGTCCATCGGTGAATCGCTGCATGGCATGCCACACCGGCTCGTAAGGGGTCTGGCCGAGCTCGCGAAAGCCCAACACGCCCGCCATCACAGCACCATGTGTACGAAGCCGGTGGCCCGCAACTCGCTGTTGATGTTGTACAGCTGGTCCTGGTCGGTGGCCACGATGTGCAGCTGGATCGTGGTGTACTTGCCGTTGGTGCTCTGGCGTTCGTCCACCCGGTTGTCGTTGATCGTCGCGTGTTTCCTGACGATCTCGACGATCTTGTCCTTGTTGCCCACACCCGTGTCACTGATCACCTTGACCGGATAGTCGGTGACGGGGAATTCGATTTTCGGCGCTTTTACTTCAGTGTCTGTCATGACAATAACGGCCTCGTAAGCCCAGGCAACGGACATACCTCGCGCCCGGGTCAGGCGCGAGGTACGTAAATCGACACTATTGGTTCAAATTGCTACGTGTTCAAACTGCTGCAGTTCAAGGTGCTTCAGTTGAACATGCCGTAGAAGAACATGCGGATGCTATCCCACAGGCGACGGAAGATACCACCTTCCTCGACCGCTTCCAGCGCGATCAGATCGGCACTGTGAACGACCTTGTCATCCAGTTTGACTTCCACTTTACCGATCACGTCACCCTTGGCGATAGGAGCGACCAGTTTCGGGTTGATGGTCATGCTGGCGGCAAGCTTCTTCAGCTGGCCTTTAGGCATGGTCATGGTCAGGTCTTCGGCCAGACCGGCCTTGATCTGGTGGGTGGTGCCTTTCCAGACCGGGGCCTGGGCCAGTTCGGTGCCCTTCTGGTAGAAGGTCTGGGTTTCGAAGAAGCGGAAACCGTAGGTCAGCAGCTTCTGGGTCTCGGCCGCACGGGCCGATTCACTGTTGGTACCGAACACCACCGCGATCAGGCGCTGGCCGTCACGGACCGCCGAGGACACCATGCAGTAGCCGGCTTCTTCGGTGTGACCGGTTTTCAGACCGTCGACGGTCTTGTCACGCCACAGCAGCAGGTTGCGGTTCGGCTGCTTGATGCCGTTCCAGAAGAATTCCTTCTGCGAGTAGATCGCGTAGTGCACCGGGTCGACACGGATGATCGCGCGGGCCAGCAGCGCCATGTCGTGAGCCGACGAGTAGTGCTCCGGGTTCGGCAGGCCGGTCGGGTTCATGAAGTGGCTGTTGCTCATGCCCAGGTCGCCGGCGGTCTTGTTCATCATGTCGGCAAAGGCGTCTTCGCTGCCGGCGATGTGCTCGGACAGCGCCACGCTGGCGTCGTTGCCGGACTGGATGATGATCCCGTGCAGCAGATCGCTGACGGTGACCTGCGAGCCGACCTTGATGAACATCCGCGAACCGCCGGTACGCCAGGCGTTCTCGCTGACCGTCACCGGATCGTTTTCGCCGATCTGGCCACGACGGATTTCCAGGGTCGCGATGTAGGCGGTCATCAGCTTGGTCAGGCTGGCCGGTGGCAGGCGCTGGTCGCCGTTGTTCTCGACCAGCACGTTGCCGCTGGCGGCATCCATGAGCACATAGGCTTTGGCGGCGAGTTGCGGCGAAGCCGGCAAGGCCATGTCATCGGCGGCCCAGGCAGCGGGCGCAATGATCAACGGCACAAGCAGGCACAAACGTTTGGCAAAGGTGGTGATGTTCATCCGTCTCTCGAAATCGCTAATGGAAACTTGCCCTTGCGGACAAAACTAATCAGACAGCCAACGGCTGCCCCGTGTTAGGTTGCTCGCTCCACCACCCTTTTATCAGGGCGCATGAAAACTGCTGCGCTCGGTAATACGGCGTTAAAATCAGGCCCAGAATGCTCATTTACAGCAGTAAACTGCGCTTCCTCGCCTGCTTTTGCCTTGTCTTGCCTTCGCTCGCTACGTTTTCAAGCGCCCTTGAGGCTTTTATTATCAGACGAACCAACAACCAGGACCCGGCCCTTCGGATGCGGCCGAATCCACAATTGTGCCTGTGTTATTCCGACGTCACCAGACTTGGCGAGCCGAGATTGGCCAGGCGGACGCTGTTCTGTACCTGCTGCACTTCATCCGGCGTGCCGATCGGCCCCATCCGGACCCGATGCAGCGTCTGCTGGTTGCGCACGATCGAACTGACGAACACCGGCGCCTTGACCATCGAGCTTAGCTTCGATCGCAGCAGTTCGGCAGCGTCCGGGTTCGCGAAGGCGCCCACCTGGAGATACTGGCCAGAGGCTGGTACAGAACCGTTTTTTTTTGCATCGGCCTGTACAGGGACAACGTCGGTCGCGTGTTGTTGCGGCGGCGGAGTCCATTGCTCGATGGTCCCGGTGGACGCGGTCAGGGCCGGTGCAGGAGCCTGCGCGACTTGCGGCTCATTGAGCATCAGCGGCGCCGGGCGACCGCGCTGGGCCCACCATTGCTGCGGATCGATACCTTCGACCTTGACCCGCGCGGTGCCGATCTCGGCGTAGCCGAGCTTCTTGGCGGCGGCGTAGGACAGGTCGATGATCCGGTCCGAATAGAACGGCCCGCGGTCGTTCACCCGCAGGATCACGCTGCGATTGTTGTCCAGGTTGGTCACCCGCACATAGCTGGGCAGCGGCAGGGTCTTGTGCGCGGCACTCATGCCGTAGAGGTCGTAGACCTCGCCGTTGGCGGTGTTCTGGCCATGGAACTTGGTGCCGTACCACGAGGCCGTGCCCTGGGCGACATAGTTTTTCGAGTCCGGCAGCGGGAAGTAGGTCTTGCCCAGCACGGTGTAGGGGTTGGCCTTGTAGGCACCGGTATGCAGGGTCGGCGTGGCATCGGGAATCCGCGACACATCCACGTCCCACCACGGCGCGCCGTCCTTGTGGGCCCGGTTGATATCCAGCCCCGGCTTGGCGCGGATGGCATTGGAAGACGACGACTGGTAAGGCGAGCGGCTGGTCGAACAACTGACCACCAGCACCGCCAACGCGGTGTAAGCCAGCAGTTTCAGTGGTTTTTGAATCGGCAAAGCCTGCATTACTTGACGCCCCGTGCTTGGACCAACAGGTCAGACAGCTGATGCACGGCCATGGCGTACATTACGCTGCGGTTATAGCGCGTGATCGCATAAAAATTCTTCAGGCCCATCCAGTATTCAGGGCCATTGTCGCCTTCCAGGCGAAATGCCGTGACCGGCATATCATCGCGCAGCGCATCATGACTCGACCAGCCCAGCGCCCGCAACTCCCCAACGGTCTTCACCGGGTCGATACCCGGGCTCAAACCCTGGTCGACCAGGTCGCCGCGCACGTCGGCGCGACTCACCACCGGCTCGCCGGCCACCCAGCCATGACGCTTGAAGTAGCTGGCAACGCTGCCGATGGCATCGTCGGCGTTGGTCCAGATATTGATATGGCCGGTGCCGTCGAAGTCCACCGCATAGGCGCGGAAACTGCTCGGCATGAACTGCGGCAGGCCCATGGCGCCGGCGTAGGAACCCTTGAGACTGAGGGGATCGAGCTGTTCCTCGCGGGCCAGCAGGAGGAACTCGCGCAGCTCCTTGCGGAAAAACTCGGCGCGGGGCGGATAATCGAACCCCAGGGTCGACAAGGCATCGATCACCCGGTAGTTGCCGGTGTTGCGACCAAAGAAGGTTTCCACGCCGATGATGGACACGATCACCTGGGCCGGCACACCGTATTCCTGCTCGGCGCGGGCCAGGGCCGCCTCATGCTGGCGCCAGAAGTCGACACCGCGGGCAACCCGGGCATCGGTGAGGAACATCGGCCGGTATTCCTTCCACGGCTTGACCCGCTCGGCCGGGCGGGAAATCGCATCGAGAATGCTCTGCTTGCGCTCGGCCTGGCGGAACACCTCCATCAGCTGTTCGCCGGCGAAACCGTAGTCGCGGGTCATTTCACCGACGAACTCGGCCACTTGCGGTGATCCTTCGTAATCACCGGCCAGCGCACTCTGCGCCGCCCCCAGGCAGCCGACAAGGCTCATCCATGGAGCGCATCGAGCCGCCCAGCCGCGCATCACTTGCATTGAATTCTTCACCTTAATCAAACCTGTGCGATCCACTTGCGGTGGGTATGGATCGACATCAAAACCCCAAACGCTGACAGCAGCGTCACCAGCGAAGTTCCGCCATAGCTAATGAATGGCAACGGCACGCCCACCACCGGCAACAGGCCACTGACCATACCGATGTTGACGAAAACATAAACAAAAAATGTCATGGTCAGGCTGCCCGCGAGCAGCTTGCCGAAGAGGGTCTGGGCCTGGGCGGTGATCACCAGCCCCCGGCCGATCAGCAGCAGGTAGATCAGCAGCAGGGCGCAGATGCCCACCAGGCCGAACTCCTCGCCCATGACCGCGATGATGAAGTCGGTGTGGCTTTCCGGCAGGAAGTCCAGGTGCGACTGGGTGCCCAGCAGCCAGCCCTTGCCGAACACGCCGCCGGAACCGATGGCGGCCTTGGACTGGATGATGTTCCAGCCGGTGCCCAGCGGATCGCTTTCCGGGTCGAGGAAGGTCAGGATCCGCTGCTTCTGGTAGTCGTGCATGATGAAGAACCACATGCCGACCGCCACCGGCACCGCCGCCGCCAGCACGCTGAGGATCCAGCGCCAGCGCAGGCCGCCCATGAACAGCACGAAGGCGCCGCCGGCCAGGACCAGCAGCGAGGTACCGAGGTCGGGTTGGCGCACGATCAGGATAAACGGCACGCCGATGAGCATCAGGCTGATGCCCACGTGCTTGAGCTGCGGCGGCAACGTGCGCTTGGACAGGTACCAGGCGATGGTCGCCGGCATCAGGATCTTCATGAATTCCGACGGCTGGAAGCGGATCACCCCGGGAATATTGATCCAGCGCGTGGCGCCCATGGCGTTGTGGCCCATGACATCCACCACCACCAGCAGCATCACCCCCAGCACGTAGGCCAGCGGCACCCAGCGGGCCATGAACCGCGGTTCGAGCTGGGCGATGACGAACATCGACACCAGGCCGATACCGAAGGAAGTCGCCTGCTTGATCAGCAGGTCCCAGCTTTTGCCGCTGGCCGAATACAGGACGAACAGGCTGCCGGCCGCCAGGGTCAGCAGCAGGACCAGCAGCGGCCCGTCGATGTGCATGCGCTGCAACAACGTGGCCCGGCGGCGCATCACATCCTCACTGGAGAGGATGCGATCGAAATTGGCGATCAAGGCGTAGCCTCCGCGGTAGTGGTGCCTGCATATTCAGGTTTGATCCGGCCATCCGGGCCCAGCAACCAGGCGTCCATCACCTGGCGGACCACCGGCGCCGCGACGCCGGAACCGGACTCACCGTTCTCGACCATCACCGCCACGGCAATCTTCGGATTGTTGGCCGGCGCAAAGCCGACGAACAGGGCGTGGTCACGATGGCGCTCCTGGACTTTCGAGCGATCGTACTTCTCGCCCTGCTTGATCGCCACGACCTGGGCCGTACCACTCTTGCCGGCGATCAGGTACTGCGAGCCGATCGCCGCCTTGCGCGCGGTCCCCCGGGCGCCGTGCATCACCTGCTGCATGCCGTGGCTGACCTTGTCCCAGTCGGCAGGGTTGCGCAGGACGATATCCGCCATCGGGTTCTCATCCAGCGGCTTCTGGCCTTCGATGGTCTTCGCCAGGTGCGGACGGTTCCACACGCCCTTGTTCGCCACCAGCGCCGTGGCCTGGGCCAGTTGCAGCGGCGTCGCCTGCATGTAGCCCTGGCCGATGCCGAGGATCAGCGTCTCGCCGGGGAACCAGGCCTGGCGGCGCGTGGTGCGCTTCCACTCGCGCGACGGCATCAGCCCCGGCGACTCTTCGAACATGTCCAGGGAGACCTTCTGGCCCAGGCCGAACTTGTTCATGTAGGACGACAACCGGTCGATCCCCAGCTTGTGGGCCAGGTCATAGAAGTAGGTATCGTTGGAACGCATGATCGCCGTGTCCAGGTCGACCCAGCCGTCACCGGTGCGGTTCCAGTTGCGATACTTGTGGTCGTAGTTCGGCAGTTCGTAGTAACCGGGGTCGAAGACCCGCGTCGAGGCATTGACCACACCGCTGTCCAGGCCGGCAATCGCCACCGCCGGCTTGATGGTCGAACCCGGCGGATACAGGCCGCGCAAGACCCGGTTGAACAGCGGACGGTCGATGGAGTCGCGCAGTTCGGCGTAGGCCTTGAAGCTGATGCCGGTGACGAACAGGTTCGGGTCGAAGCTCGGCTGGCTGACCATCGCCAGCACCTCGCCAGTATTCGGGTCCAGCGCCACCACCGCGCCACGACGGCCACCGAGGGCTTCTTCGGCGGCTTCCTGCAGCTTGATGTCCAGGCTCAGGACAATGTCCTTGCCCGGCACCGGATCGGTGCGCTTGAGCACCCGCAGGATGCGCCCGCGGGCGTTGGTCTCGACTTCCTCGTAACCGACCTGGCCGTGCAATTCCGCCTCGTAGAAGCGCTCGATGCCGGTCTTGCCGATATGGTGGGTGCCGCTGTAGTTCACCGAGTCGAGGACTTTCGCCTCTTTCTCGTTGATCCGCCCCATGTAGCCCACCGAATGCGCGAAATGCGCCCCCTGTGGATAGTGGCGAACCAGTTGCGCCACCACCTCGACGCCCGGCAGGCGGAACTGGTTCACCGCCACCCGGGCGATCTGCTCTTCGGTCAGCTCGAACAGGATCGGCACCGGCTCGAACGGCCGCCGCCCCTGGCGCATGCGCTTCTCGAAGAGCACGCGGTCCTCGGGGGTCAGTTGCAGGACTTCGACGATCACATCGAGGACCTGTTGCCAATCGCCGGAACGCTCGCGGGTCATGCTCAGGCTGAAGCTGGGCCGGTTATCGGCCACCACTACGCCATTGCGGTCATAGATCAGGCCGCGAGGCGGCGGGATCGACTGCACATGGACGCGATTGTTTTCCGACAGGGTCGAGTGGTAGTCGTACTGGATCACCTGCAGGAAATACAGGCGGGCAATCAGTACCGCAATAAGCAGCACGACCACGACTGCACCGACCACGACACGGTTACGCACCAGACGGGCGTCTTTCTCGTGGTCCTTGAGGCGGATCGGCTGGGTCATTCGGCAGGCTTATTTGTGGTAAGGGTGCCCGGACAGCACGGTCCAGGCGCGATACAGCTGTTCACCGATCAGGATCCGCACCAGCGGGTGCGGCAGGGTCAGCGGCGACAGCGACCAGCGCTGATCGGCCCGCGCACAGACTTCCGGCGCCAGCCCCTCGGGGCCGCCGACCATGAAGTTGACCGTGCGCGAATCCAGCCGCCAGCGATCCAGCTCGACCGCCAACTGCTCGGTGCTCCATGGCTTGCCATGGACTTCCAGCGTGACGACGCGCTCGTTGGGACCGACCTTGGCCAGCATGGCCTCGCCTTCCTGACGGATAAAGCGCGCCACGTCGGCATTCTTGCCCCGGGTATTGAGCGGTATTTCCACCAGTTCCAGCGCCAGTTCGGATGGCAGGCGCTTGGCATATTCATGCCAGCCTTCTTCCACCCACTTGGGCATGCGGGAACCGACAGCAATCAGGCGCAGGCGCACAACCGCACCTTATTCCTGGTCTTTGTTGAGCTTGATGAAATGCTCATGGGTGTTTTCCGGGCTGTGGTGTGCGGCGCTGGCCGAACGGCTCTGCTCGGCACCCTGCCACAGACGCTCCAGGTCGTAGAACTGACGGGCGCTGGCGGTCATCATGTGGACGATCACGTCGTCCATGTCCAGCAGGACCCAGTCGCTGTCGCCCTTGCCTTCTTCGCCCAGCGGCTTGACGCCCAGGGCCTTGACCGCTTCGCGGACCTTGTCCAGCATCGCGCCGATCTGGCGGTTGGAGGTACCGGTGGCGATGATCATGTAGTCGGTGATGCTCTGCTTTTCGCGAACGTCGATCACCAGGATGTCCTGGGCCTTGACGTCTTCCAGGGCCGCCACGGCGATCTTGACCAGCTCATCGCCCTTGAGGGGCTCACCGCTGATCACTTTCTCAGGCAGCGGAGCACTTTTGAAGGTGCCTTTGCGCTTTGCTTTGTTTACGTCGTTGTTCGTCATATAAAACTCGTTTTGCTCGTATGTTCGGGCGCTTCAATACACGATTGTCCGTGCTTTCAAGCGCGCCTTTTCAGTTCGACGCACGGTACAGCCCGTGCGCATCGATATAGGCCAGGACCGCGTCAGGCACCAGGTAACGTACCGACTTACCGCTGGCCAGCAGTTGACGGATCTGGGTGGCCGACACCGCGAGGGGTGTCTGCCAGACGAATGTAATGTGCCCGCCAGGCCCCGGCAGGGCCTTCGGGTCGCTGACCGACCGCGCGGCCAGCAGGTTGCGCAAGGCATCCGGCGGTTCGCTGTCGGCATCCGGGCGTTGCAGCACCAGGATATGGCAATGCTGGAGCAACTCTTCCCAGCGATGCCACGTGGGCAGGCCGCAAAACGCGTCCCAGCCCAGTAACAGAAACAACTGGTCCTCGGCGGCCAGCTCGGCCCGCATGAGTTCCAGGGTGTCGATAGTGTAGGACGGCTTGTCCCGTTGCAGCTCGCGATCATCGACCACCAGCGGCGAGACGCCGGCCACCGCGCAATCGACCATCGCCAGACGGTCGATCGCCGAAACCTGCGGCGTATCCCGATGGGGCGGCCGGGCGCTGGGCGTCAGGCGCAACTCATCGAGCTCCATCAATTCCGCGACTTCCAGGGCACTGCGCAAATGGCCGATGTGCACCGGGTCGAAGGTTCCACCGAGCACACCGATGCGCCGAGGCGGAACTTCGCGAGCGGTCACGGCGGCTGACTGGCGTTTCTCGACCAAGTCAGACCGACTCCTGACCACGCAACTGCCCGTCGCCGACCACGATGTACTTCTCGCAAGTCAGGCCTTCCAGACCTACCGGTCCGCGGGCGTGCAGCTTATCAGTAGAAATGCCGATCTCGGCACCCAATCCGTACTCGAAGCCATCGGCGAAGCAGGTCGGGGTGTTGAGCATCACCGAGCTGGAGTCGACTTCGGCCATGAAACGCCGGGACTCGGCCAGGTTTTCGGTGACGATCGAGTCGGTGTGATGCGAACCGTAACCGTTGATGTGCTCGACGGCCATGTCCAGCCCGTCGACGACACGGATCGACAGGATCGGCGCCAGGTATTCGGTATTCCAGTCTTCTTCCGTCGCGGCCAGCGCCTCGATGATCGCCCGGGTGCGTTCGCAACCCCGCAGCTCGACACCCTTGGCGCGGAACTGCTCGGCCATGGCCGGGAGGAATTCGGCGGCAACGGCCTGGTCCACCAACAGGGTTTCCATGGCGCCGCAGATGCCATAGCGGTAGGTCTTGGCGTTGAAGGCGATACGACGGGCCTTGGCCAGGTCGGCATGGGCACTGACGTAGACGTGACAGATGCCGTCCAGGTGCTTGATCACCGGCACCCGCGCATCACGGCTGACCCGCTCGATCAGGCCCTTGCCGCCGCGGGGAACGATCACGTCGACGTACTCGGGCATGCTGATCAGCGCGCCGACGGCGGCACGGTCGGTGACTTCCACCACCTGCACCACGGCGGCCGGCAGGCCGGCCTCGTCCAGGCCACGCTGGATGCAGGTGGCGATGGCGCGATTGGAGTGGATCGCCTCGGAGCCGCCACGCAGGATGGTGGCATTGCCGGACTTCAGGCACAGGCTGGCGGCATCGATGGTCACGTTCGGACGCGACTCGTAGATGATCCCCACGACACCCAGCGGTACGCGCATCTTGCCGACCTGGATACCCGACGGCCGGTAGCTCATGTCCCGGATCGCCCCGACCGGGTCCGGCAGGCTTGCCACCTGGCGCAGGCCGATAATCATGCTGTCGATCCGCGCCGGGGTCAGTGCCAGACGCTCGACCAGCGCCGGCTCCAGACCATTGGCGCGGGCAGCGGCCAGGTCGAGCTCGTTGGCCGCGCCCAGCTCGTCGCGGGCCGCATCCAGCGCGGCGGCGGCGGCATGCAACGCGCGATTCTTCTGCGCGGTGCTGGCACGGCCGATCACGCGGGAAGCCTCGCGGGCTGCGCGACCCAGGCGGGTCATGTAGTCAAGAACGGACTCAGTCATGGTCTAAGGGGGACTTGGCAAATAGGAAAGCGGCCGATTATAGCTGTCGCGCCGCCTCACGCACAGCGGTGCCGGGCGGATGGTCGAAATCGGGCACAAATAGCCGCCATTCAGCTTGGATTAAGGGCAAAATCGGTATGATTGGCGTCCGACCAGCCTTGAATGCCTCTCAGGAACGATGTCCAACCTGACACCCCCGCCCCTGCCGAACGCCCTGCCCGATGCCTTTTTCGACCGCGACGCGCAACTGCTTGCCCGCGAACTGCTGGGAAAAGTCATACGCCATCGCGTCGGCGATCTGTGGCTCGCGGCGCGCATCATAGAGACCGAAGCCTATTACTTCGAGGAAAAAGGCAGCCACGCCTCCCTCGGCTATACAGAAAAGCGTAAGGCTTTGTTTCTGGATGGCGGACACATCTATATGTACTACTCCCGGGGTGGCGACTCGCTGAACTTCAGCGCCCATGGGCCGGGAAACGCGGTGCTGATCAAATCCGCCTATCCCTGGGTCGACGACCTGTCGGGCCCGGCCAGCCTGGCGCAGATGCTCCTCAACAATCCCGACGCCAACGGTGCGGCGCGGCCATCACAGAAGCTGTGTGCCGGGCAGACGCTGCTGTGCAAGGCCCTGGGCCTCAAGGTACCGGCCTGGGACGCCAAGCGCTTCGACCTGCAGCGGCTGTTTGTCGAGGATGTCGGCAACCGGCCGGCGCAGATCATCCAGACCACCCGCCTGGGCATTCCCCTGGGTCGGGACGAGCACCTGATGTACCGCTTCGTCGACGCCGCCTATGCCCCGCATTGCACGCGCAACCCATTGCGACGCGGACAGGTCGAAGGTCGCGATTACCACATTCTTTCACCAAACCTGTAGGAGCCCGGCTCCTGCAGTAACAAGCGCAATGCCGACGGTTGTCTGGCCTGCATAAGGAAATCCTCCATGGGCCCATGGCTCGATAGCATCACCGGCTGGTTGACGGCTAATCCGCAATGGCTCGGCCTGGCCGTATTCATCATTGCCTGTGTCGAATGCCTGGCCATTGCCGGCATCATCGTGCCGGGCACCGTGCTGCTGTTCGCCATTGCCGTCCTGGCCGGCAGCGGCGCCCTGACCCTGGGCGAAACCCTGCTGCTGGGATTCCTCGGCGGCTTGCTCGGTGACGGGTTGTCCTACGCCCTCGGCCGGCGCTTTCACCAGAACATCCGGCGCTTGCCGGGCCTGCGCCAGCATCCGGAGTGGATGAGCGGCGCCGAATCCTATTTCCAGCGCTACGGGATCGCCAGCCTGCTGGTCGGGCGCTTTATCGGCCCGCTACGGCCGATGTTGCCGATGATCGCCGGTATGTGCGACATGCCGCTGCCACGGTTTATCGGTGTCAGCCTGATTGCCGCCGCCGGCTGGTCCGTGGCCTACCTGCTGCCGGGCTGGGCCACCGGCGCGGCCTTTCGCCTGCCGTTGCCTGAGGGTTTCTGGCCGCAGACCGCGGTGGTCGCGGCCGGCCTGGCGGCGCTGATCGGGCTGTGCATTCATTGCAGTCTCAAGCGCCACCCGAAGGCGACGATCCTGATCTCGGCCCTGAGCCTGGCACTGCTGGGCGGCCTGTTCTTCGGCTACCCGCACCTGAAGGCCTTCGACCAGGGCCTGATGACGCTGGTGCAGGAGCACCGCGAGAGCAGCCTTGATTTCGTCGCGGTGATCATCACCCGCCTGGGCGACTTCCGCACCCAGTTCACCGTCGCGGCGGTGCTCACGGTCCTGCTGTTCCTCGCCCGCCAATGGCGCCACGCGCTGTTTTTCGGTGCCACCCTGGCGGTCACCGCCCTCGGCAACACCGTGACCAAGCACCTGTTCGCGCGCATGCGCCCGGAGGTGCTGACCGATCCGATCACCAGCTACAGCATGCCCAGCGGCCACAGCTCCGGATCGTTCGCGTTCTTCCTGATGCTCGCCGTGCTGGCCGGGCGCGACCAGCCGCCACGGATGCGCGTGACCTGGCTGCTGCTCGGCTGCCTGCCGGCCTTTGCGGTGGCGTTGTCGCGGGTGTATCTCGGCGCGCATTGGCCGACCGACATCCTCGCCGGCGCACTGCTGGCGATTGGCGTGCTGGCGGCCAGCCTGACCCTCAGCCAGCGCTACATGCCGCTCAATGCCATGCCGCCGCGCGCCTGGTGGCTGATCCTGCCGGCCGCCGTGGCCCTGTATGGATTCCACGCGTTATGGCATGTGCAGCACCAGGTGCTGCGGTACGCCTACTAGAGAGAACCGCGCCCCCTGCTCACGCAAACAGTTCGCCCTGCAGCTCGTCGAGCAGGGCCTGGATCGCATCCAGCCGCTGCTGGGGATCGTCGAGTTCCAGCAGATCGATCTTGTCCAGATCGGAAAACGGCAGCAGATAAGCCAGCTGGTTCGCCAGCGACTGCTGTCCGGTGGCTTCGGTGCCCATGTTCAACGCCGCCACCATCGGGTGTTCGGCCAGGGCCTTGAGCAGGGCCACCAGGTCCTCGTCCTCGTCCTGTAATGGCTGCTCGGGAATTTCGTCCAGCCATTCGACGTCGGCGACGGTCAGGTTGTCCTTCTGCAGCTCGCTGCCCAGCACACGGAAACGTCGCCCGCCTTCCACGCGAATGCCCAGCAGGCCATTGTCCTGCTGCTGGAAGTCGCGGATCAGCGCTTCACAGCCGACCCGGGCAAAACCTTCCGCGGCGCGACCGACCTCTTCGCCCTCGAGAATACACACCACGCCAAAGCCACTGCCTTGCTTCATGCAGCGACTGATCATGTCCAGGTAGCGCGCCTCGAAAATCTGCAGGTCGAGGGTGCAGCCGGGGAACAGCACGGTGTTCAGGGGAAACAGCGCCAGGGTCATAAAGGTTTCCTTAAACCAGCCATGTCACCACCAGCGGCAACAACACCGCCGTGGCCACGCCCATCAAACTCATCGCCAGCGCCGCGAAGGCACCGCATTCGTCACTTTCCTGCAAGGCCACCGAGGTGCCCACCGCATGGGCCGTCATGCCCAGCGCCATGCCACGAGCCTCGGCACGCTGCACACCCAGGCGCGTCAGCATGTTCGGCCCGGCAATGGCGCCGATCACGCCGGTGATCAGCACGAAGACCGCCGCCAAGGCTGCCACACCACCGATCTGCTCGGCCACCAGCATGGCAATCGGCGAAGTCACCGACTTCGGCGCCATGGTCATCAACATCCGGTGGTCGGCGCCGAACAGCCAACCCAGCAGGACACACAACCCGGTGGCGATCACCCCGCCAATCACCAGCGTAGTAAAAATCGGCCAGAACAACTGCCGGATCCGCCGCAGGTTGAGGAACAACGGCACCGCCAGCGCGACGGTCGCCGGACCGAGCAGGATACTGAGGATTTCCGTGCTCTTGCGGTACTCGGCATAGTCCAGGTCGCACAGCAGCAGGACCCCGACCACCAGTGCCATCGACGCCAGCACCGGTTGCAGGAAGATCCAGCGGGTTTTCTCGAACCCGGCGAGCACCAACTGATAGGCGCCCAGGGTAATGCCGATGCCGAACAGCGGATGGTGAATCACCGCGCTCCAGGCGCCTTGCCAGTCGAGCGTCATGGCTTGCCCTCCCGCCGGTCCTTGCGTTGCACCAGCCAGTTCATCAGGACGCCGGCCAAGGCCATGGAGATCAGCACCGAGAGCACCAGCGAGCCGGCGATCGCCCAGAAGTTCGCCGCGATCTCCGTGGCATAGACCATCACGCCCACGGCCGGCGGCACCAGCAGCAACGGCAGGTAGCGCAACAGGCTGGAGGCCGCCTCGCTCAACGGCGCGCCCACTTCGCCACGCACCATCAGGAACGCCAGCAACAGCAGCAGGCCGATGATCGGCCCCGGCAACATCGGTACACACAAATGATTGATCGCCGTGCCAAGCAACTGAAACAGCACCAGCCAGGTCAGGCCGCGTAGCAACATCAGACACTCCCTTGGATTCTTCCCCGATAACGCGGCCCATTATAAGCACGCCGATACGGCGGCATTCGCCAAAGCCATGGTGGCTTGACCGAGCACAAGTGCCGTGATGATCTACAGTGGATGCCAAGGGCTGCAAGGCCCCGGCCAGAAAGAACTGGATAAACCAAGGAGAGGCTCAATGCCCTATGTACCCGTAGCGCAACTCAACGACTATGTCGGCAAGGAACTGGGATGTTCCGAATGGCTCACCATCGACCAGGAGCGTATCAACCTGTTCGCGGAAGCCACCGGCGATTATCAGTTCATCCACGTCGACCCGGTCAAGGCCGCGCAAACGCCGTTCGGCAGCACCATTGCCCATGGTTTCCTCTCGCTGTCGCTGATGCCCAAGCTGATGGAAGACATCCTCGTGCTGCCCGAAGGCCTGAAGATGGTGGTCAACTACGGCCTCGACAGCGTGCGCTTCATCCAGCCGGTGAAGGTCGACTCGCGGGTGCGCCTCAAGGTCGAGCTGACCGAGGTCACCGAGAAAAAGCCCGGCCAATGGCTGCTCAAGGCCACCGCCACCCTGGAAATCGAAGGCCAGGAAAAACCCGCCTACATCGCTGAACCTCTATCGCTCTGCTTCGTCTGAGGTAACGCCCGAGTGCTGGCACGAAACAGTGACACGACTGTTTCGTGCTCTCCCCCCTAGACACAACATAATGCTACGGCATACTCGGTCCCCTAATTGCCCGGATCCCGTTATGCGCCCACTTGTGCCCCTTGCTCTGACCCTGCTGCTCGCCGCCTGCGGTGATGGCGAATCGCTACTACCGCCAGACGCCCGTCTGCCGGATGGCGGTCGTTATCGTGGGGAAGTGATCAATGGCCTGCTGCAAGGCCAGGGGCGCATCGACTACCCGAGCGGCAGCTGGTACGCGGGTCAGTTCGACAAGGGCCAATGGCATGGCGACGGCGAGTGGCACGGCAGCAACGGCGAGGTCTACAAGGGCCAGTTCCAGCAAGGCCTGTTCCACGGCCAGGGCACCCTGACCACCCATGACAGCAGCTACACCGGCGCGTTCAAGCTGGGGCGCCGCAACGGCGAAGGCACCCTCAAAGAAGCCGGCATGACCTACCGCGGCGAATTCAAGGACGACCAGTATTCCGGCCTCGGCCACCTGGAGCTGGAAGACGGCAGCCAGTACCAGGGCCAGTTCGCCCATGGCAAACCCAATGGCGAAGGCCAGCGCAGCGATTCGAGCGGCAACCAGTTCACCGGGCGTTTCGTCAACGGCCAGCTGGAAGGCATCGGGACCTTCAACAGCGCCGAAGGCGACCAGTACGCCGGCGGCTTCAAGCACAACCAGTTGAACGGCAAGGGCCGTTATGAAAACGCCGACGGCGATGTCTGGATCGGTGAGTTCAAGGACGGCGTGCTCAGTGGCAAGGGCGAGCTGATCGGTGTCGATGGCAGCCACTATCGCGGTGAATTCAGCGAATGGCGCTTTACCGGCTTCGGCCACCTGAGCCTCGGTGATGGCAGCGTCTATATCGGCGAGTTCGCCGGCGACACCTATCAGGGCCGCGGCATCCTGACCCTGGCCGACGGCAGCGTGCAGAGCGGTGTCTGGGCCAATGGCCAGCGGGTTCGCGATGCCGAGGGCAAGCTGCTGCCGGACGCCCTGGAGCTGGGTCTGCTGGCCCAGGGCTCGCTGCTGGAAAAAGCCCTGGCCGCCGTTCCTGCCTCCACCCCGGCCATCGAGCTGTACAGCCTGGTACTGGCGGGCGATGGCAAGCAGAGCGTGTTCCTGCGTGAAGCCGACTACGTCAACAAGATGCTCGCCACGCGCTTTGGCGCCTACGGCCAGATCAGCCTGGTGAATCACCGCGACCATCTGATCGACCGTCCGATGGCCACCCGCGAGAACCTGCGCCGCGCCGCCCAGACCCTGGCCGACCGTAGCGGCCCGGAAGACCTGATCTTCATCTACCTGACCAGCCACGGCACCCACGAGCACGAACTGGTGCTGGACCAGCCGCGCCTGGAACTGGCCGACCTGCCGGCGGATGAAATGGCCTCGGCCCTGGCCCCGCTGAAGAACCGCGACAAGGTCATCGTCATCTCGGCCTGTTATTCCGGTGGTTTCATTCCCGCACTGAAAGATGAAAGAACTTTAATAATGACCGCCTCGCGGGCTGATAGGGTGTCCTTCGGCTGCTCCGAGGAAGCGGATTTCACCTACTTCGGCGACGCCCTGTTCGCCCAGGCCCTGAACCAGACCGACGATTTGCAGCAAGCTTTCAACCTCGCCAAGGCCCATGTTGCCGACCGCGAACAGGCAGACAACTTCGAGGCTTCGGAACCCCAGATCTGGGCACCCAAGGGCGTGCTGGCCCATTGGCAGCAACTACGCAAGCAACAAGCACGAAAAGCGTTGCAAAGCGCTTCGCTGGACAGCAAGGAAGCCAAGAGCAACTAAGCTGATTCGTATCAAGGGAGATATTTTATGTACTTGACGCCTCAGCACATCCTGCTCGCTGGAGCCACCGGCCTGACCGGTGAACATCTACTCGACCGCCTGCTCAACGAGCCCACGGTCAGCCGCGTACTCGCCCCGTCGCGGCGGCCCCTGGCGGAACATCCACACCTGGAAAACCCGGTCGGCGACCCGGCGGTATTCCTGCCGCAACTGAGCGGCCGTGTCGACCTGGCCATCTGCTGCCTCGGCACCACCATCAAGCTAGCCGGTTCCGAAGAAGCCTTTCGCGCCATCGACCATGACATGGTCGTAGCCTTTGGCAAGCGCGCCCGGGAAATGGGCGCACGGCACCTGATCGTGGTCAGCGCGATTGATGCCAACCCGAAATCCAAGGTGTTCTACAGCCGGGTCAAGGGGGAGATGGAGGAGTCGTTGAAGGCGCAGGACTGGCCGCAACTGACCATTGCCCGGCCGTCGCTGTTGCTGGGCGAGCGCACGGAACCGCGCCTCGCCGAACAGTTGGCGGGTCCCTTGTCGAAGTTGATTCCCGGCAAGTATCGCGGGATCGAAGCCTGCCAGCTGGCCCGGGCACTGTGGCGCCTGGCGCTGGAAGAGCAGGATGGCGTGCGGATCGTCGAGTCGGATGAATTGCGCCGGTTGGGCAAGTAACTCACGGGACTGCTCGGTCCCTTGTGGTGAGCGGTGCTTGTGTGGAGCAGTGCTTATTTATGTGGGAGGGGGCTTGCCCCCGAAGCTTTTAGCGATCTCACCGGCCCCTTCGGGGGCAAGCCCCTCCCACACAAGCTCCACGCAACCCAGCGCCACAAAGCCATCAATCAATGCTACAACCCGCCCGTCGCCTGAAAACCAACCCCCAATACCGTCAACACCGACAGCGGCAACAGCAAGGTGTCGAGCAAGGCGCTGGCCGGCAGGTCGACGCCGGGATAGCTCGGCGCCTCGGCCCCGAAGCGGTCGCTGGCACAACAACCGCCCTGCATCGCGTACAGGTCCAGCCGCGTCCCCGAATAGACGATCGGCGCACCGGTCTTGCCCGCGTCCAGGGTACGCACCGTCGCACAGCCCGCCAGTTGCACGGCCAGCAGCAGGTACAGCAGCGACTTATTCATCGCTGCTCAAGTGATGCTCGCCCCAGCGCGGCAACATGTCCTGAGGAATATTCAGCACATTGAGAATCCGTGCCACGACAAAATCCACCAGGTCGTCGATGGTCTGCGGCTGGTGATAAAAGCCCGGCGACGCCGGCAGGATAGTTACGCCCATATTCGACAGCTTGAGCATGTTCTCCAGGTGGATACTCGAGTACGGCGCTTCCCGCGGCACCAGGATCAACTGCCGCCGCTCCTTCAGCGTGACGTCCGCCGCCCGCTCGATCAGGTTGTTGCAGGCCCCCGTGGCAATCGCCGACAAGGTCCCGGTGGAACACGGCACCACCACCATCGCCGCCGGCGAACCGGAGCCCGAGGCGACGGGCGACATCCAGTCCTCCTTGCCGTAGACACGGATCTGCCCCACTTGCGCCCCGGTGTATTCGGTGAGGAACGCCTGCATCGTCTGCGGCTTGGGTGGCAGGGTGACATCCGTCTCCGTCGCCATCACCAGTTGCGCGGCCTTGGAAATCAGGAAGTGCACCTCGCGGTCCTCGCGCACCAGGCAATCGAGCAGGCGCAAGCCGTATTGCGCGCCGGACGCGCCGGTCATCGCCAGGGTGATGCGTTCCGGGCCGCTCACTGCAAGGCCTCGGCAAGCTTGCCGTGCAGGCCGCCGAAGCCGCCGTTGCTCATGATCACCACATGGGTGCCGGGTTTGGCCTGGCTTTTCACTCGCTCGATAATGCCGTCGAGGGAGTCACTGACAATCGACGGCACGGTACACAAGGCCGCGGTCGCGCCCAGGTCCCAGCCGAGGTTGGCCGGCGCATACCAGATCACCTGGTCGGCCTGGACCACGCTTTCCGGCAAGCCGTCGCGGTGGGCCCCGAGCTTCATCGAGTTGGAGCGCGGCTCGATAATGGCGATCACCGGCGCGTCGCCGACCTTCTTGCGCAAACCGTCGAGGGTGGTGGCAATGGCCGTCGGGTGGTGGGCGAAGTCGTCGTAGATGGTCACGCCATGGACTTCGGCGACCTTTTCCATGCGCCGCTTCACACTCTTGAAAGCACTCAGGGCCGCGATGCCCATGGCCGGCACCACGCCGACATGGCGGGCGGCAGCCAGGGTGGCCAGGGCATTGGCGACGTTGTGCTGGCCGGTCATATCCCACTCGACCACACCCTGGGCCACGCCTTCGAACATCACTTCGAAACGCGAGCCGTCTTCACTGAGCAGCTTGACCTGCCACTGGCCACCGGCACCGGTGGTCTGCACCGGCGTCCAGCAGCCCATCTCGATCACGCGCTTGAGCGCCGGCTCGGTGGTCGGGTGGATCACCAGGCCTTCGCTCGGGATGGTCCGCACCAGATGGTGGAATTGCCGCTCGATGGCTGGCAGATCCGGGAAGATGTCCGCGTGATCGAACTCCAGGTTGTTCAGGATCGCCGTGCGCGGGCGGTAGTGGACGAACTTGGAGCGCTTGTCGAAAAACGCACTGTCGTATTCATCGGCTTCGATCACGAAGAACGGCGTATCGCCCAGCCGTGCCGACACCGAGAAGTTCTGCGGCACACCGCCGATCAGGAAGCCCGGGCTCATGCCCGCGTGTTCCAGCACCCAGGCCAGCATGCTGCTGGTGGTGGTCTTGCCATGGGTGCCGGCGACGGCCAGGACCCAGCGGCCCTGCAACACATGGTCGGCCAGCCACTGCGGGCCGGAGACATAGGGCAGGCCCTTGTTCAACACGTACTCGACGGCGGGATTGCCACGGGACATGGCATTGCCGATCACCACCAGGTCGGGGGCCGGATCAAGCTGGGCCGGGTCGTAGCCCTGGGTCAGCTCGATGCCCTGCGCCTGCAGTTGCGTGCTCATCGGTGGATAGACGTTGGCATCGGAGCCCGTCACGTGATGGCCCAGCTCTTTGGCCAGAACCGCCATCGACCCCATGAAGGTGCCGCAGATACCCAGAATATGAATGTGCATAGTCGACCTCGTAAAACATGGCCGCAGGTTAGCCCAGAGCGGACGAAATCGCACCTTGTGTTTCAGGTTCGCGGACATGAGGGAACCGAGCCTCCTCAGCGGGCGATGCCATGCTTGCGCAGCTTTCTATACAGGGTATTGCGACTGACCCCCAGTTGCCCGGCGGTATGGGTCATGTGCCAGCGCTGCTGCTCCAGGGCATTGAGCAGGGCCAGGCGCTCGGCCTCTTCCAGCGGATGCTCCGAGAGCTCGTCAACCGGCATCGGCGCAAGGGCGGGGCGCGCCTGGCGAATCATCGCCGGCAGGTCCGCCACGGCGATCCGCCCGTTATCACACAGCGCCACCAGCGTGCGCAGCACCGTGCGCAACTGCCGCACATTGCCCGGCCAGGCGAAATCCAGCAGGGCCTGGCGTGCCGCCGCCTCGATCAGCACAGGCTGCCCGGCGGCCTCCTCGGCCAGCAGGAAATCCAGCAACTGGGACCTGTCGCTGCGTTCACGCAAGGCCGGCAAGCCGATCTCCAGCCCATTGAGCCGGTAATACAGATCCTCGCGGAAGCTGCCGTCCTGCACCCGCTCCAGCAGATTGCGGTGGGTCGCGCTGACGATCCGCACGTTGACCGCCTCGGGCTCGCCGCCGATCGGCACCACCTGGCGGTCTTCCAACACTCTCAGCAGGCGGGTCTGCAATGCCAGCGGCATATCGCCGATCTCATCGAGGAACAGCGTGCCGCCATCGGCCTGCTGCAACTTGCCACGCATGCCTTCCTTGCGCGCGCCGGTAAAACTGCCACCGCGATAACCGAACAGTTCGCTTTCGATCAGGCTTTCCGGGATGGCCGCGCAGTTGAGGGCGACAAAGGCCTTTTCCGCACGCTGGCTGGACTGATGCACCGCCTTGGCGAATGCTTCCTTGCCCGAACCGGTTTCGCCGTTGATCAACAGCGGCACATCGCGCTCGAAGACCCGCAACGCCTTGCGAAAATCACTCTGCAAGCCTTCGTCGCCCAGGCAGATGCCCGAGAGGCCTGCTCGTTCGGCGATGACCGGCGACGATACCAGCGGCTTGGGCACACTGCGCGGCTGGCCGCGCAACACCGCGAACAAGCCGCGGCCATCCCGCGTGCGCAATGGCCAACTGGCGCTGGCCTGGGCACTCGCACGCCCCAGCAAGTCATCCAGCGAGCAATCGAAAAACGCTTCCACCGGCTGCCCCAGCAGCCCGCCGCGGGCATGCCCCAGCAGGTTCAGCGCGCTCTGGTTGACCGCACTGATCCGCCCTTCGCCGTCGAATGCCAGCAGCCCTTCGCTGAACAGGCCCACGGACTCGGCCTGCAAGTGAAAGCGCAACAACCAGTGCTTGTCGTAATAACGCAGGAAATAGCAGCTCTCGATCATCTTCGCCGAGAGGTTCACCAGGGCCATGGTATGGAACTGGCTCTGCCGGGATACATCCGGACGCGCGGACGACACATCGAGCACCGCCAGCAGTTCGCCCTGGGGATCGAAGACCGGGCTCGCCGAACAGGTCAGGCCGGTGTGGCGGCCACGAAAGTGTTCGTCCTGGTGAATGGTCAGCGACTGCCGCTCCACCAGGCAGGTGCCGATACCGTTGGTGCCTTCGCAGGCCTCGCTCCAGTCGGCGCCGAGCCAGAGCCCGGCACGCTCGAAGATCTTGCGTTCGGCGGGAGCGGTGACGCAGTTGAGGATCACGCCCCGGGAATCGGTCAGCAACACCGCATGCCCGGCACCGGAGAGTTGCTGATGCAGGCTGGTCATCTCGTTGCCGGCGATCTGCAACACCTGCTTGAGGCGCTCGCGGCTTTCCAGGAGGCGATCGTGCTCCAGCACCGTGGGGGCGATGCTCAACGACGGATCGAGGTGATAATCCTCAAGGCAGCGCAGCCAGGAACGGGCAATGGACGGATCACTGCCCGGCCCATGCAGTTGAGGCTTGCCCTGGGTCACGGTCAGCACCTGGCGGGCGTGACGGCTCAAATGGTTGTTCTGCATTTCTTATTGTTCTCCCTTGTAGGAGCGCGGCCGGTCGAGGCTCGATTGCCAGCGATAGAGCCAGTGGGCCTCGCATCGCCTGATCGACCGCCATCGCCAGCAAGCCGGCTCCTACAGGTTTCGCGGGGTGTTCAGAATCCATGCGCCTGACTCTGGCCCATCAGCATCCTCCTGCGCCGCAAGCATTGCAATCACCCCACGACCGATGAGTCACAGGCTGTGCCATCGGCGTTACAAAGTGTCACCCTTGGTTGTACCAGACGCGCCACAGTGCATCGGCGACGACTTCGAGCGAATCCTGCCAGGCCCCGTTGCTGCGGGGTTCGGACGCACTGGCCCGACCTTTGCTCTACGCTTGATAAGCGCAACTCCCTTATAAGCACAAAAGCCAAGGAGACACTCACCATGCGTTACGCCCACCCTGGTACTGCCGGCGCCATCGTTTCGTTCAAGGCCAAGTACGGCAACTACATCAATGGCGAATTCGTCGCTCCCGTGGACGGCCAGTACTTCACCAACACCTCGCCGGTGAACGGCCAGCCGATCGCCGAGTTCCCGCGCTCCAATGCCAAGGACATCGACAAGGCCCTGGACGCCGCCCACGCCGCGGCCGATGCCTGGGGCAGCACCTCGGTCCAGGCGCGCTCGCTGATCCTGCTGAAAATCGCCGACCGCATCGAACAGAACCTCGAACTGCTGGCCATCACCGAAACCTGGGACAACGGCAAGGCCGTGCGTGAAACCCTCAACGCCGACATCCCGCTGGCCGCCGACCACTTCCGCTACTTCGCCGGTTGCCTGCGCGCCCAGGAAGGCAGTGCCGCCGAAATCGACGGCAACACCGTGGCCTATCACATCCATGAACCGCTGGGCGTGGTCGGGCAGATCATCCCGTGGAACTTCCCGCTGCTGATGGCCGCCTGGAAACTCGCCCCGGCCCTGGCCGCCGGCAACTGCGTGGTGCTCAAGCCCGCCGAGCAGACCCCGCTGGGCATCTGCGTACTGATGGAACTGATCGGCGACCTACTGCCGCCCGGCGTGCTGAACGTGGTGCAAGGGTTCGGCAAAGAAGCCGGCGAAGCCCTCGCCACCAGCAAGCGCATCGCCAAGATCGCCTTCACCGGCTCGACCCCGGTCGGCTCGCACATCATGAAATGCGCCGCCGAAAACATCATTCCGTCCACCGTGGAGCTGGGTGGCAAGTCGCCGAACATCTTCTTCGAAGACATCATGCAGGCCGAGCCGAGCTTTATCGAAAAAGCCGCCGAAGGCCTGGTGCTGGCGTTCTTCAACCAGGGCGAAGTCTGCACCTGCCCTTCCCGGGCCCTGGTACAGGAGTCGATATACGACGAGTTCATGCAGGCCGTGATGAAAAAGGTCAGCCAGATCAAGCGTGGCGACCCGCTGGACACCGACACCATGGTCGGCGCCCAGGCTTCCGAGCAGCAATTCGACAAGATTCTCTCCTACCTGGAAATCGCCAAGGGCGAAGGCGCCGAGCTGCTGACCGGCGGCAAGGTGGAAAAACTCGAGGGCAACCTCGCCAGCGGTTACTACATCCAGCCGACCCTGCTCAGGGGCACCAACAAGATGCGCGTGTTCCAGGAAGAAATCTTCGGCCCGGTGGTGAGCATCACCACCTTCAAGGACGAAGCCGAAGCCCTGGCAATCGCCAACGACACCGAGTTCGGTCTCGGCGCTGGCCTGTGGACCCGCGATATCAACCGCGCCTACCGCATGGGCCGGGCGATCAAGGCCGGTCGCGTGTGGACCAACTGCTACCACCTGTACCCGGCGCACGCCGCGTTCGGCGGCTACAAGAAGTCCGGTGTCGGCCGTGAAACCCACAAAATGATGCTCGATCACTACCAGCAGACCAAGAACCTGCTGGTGAGCTATGACATCAACCCACTTGGGTTCTTCTAACCCCTGAACCCCTTCGCGGGCAAGCCCGCTCCCACAAGTGCAGCGCCAGGCACCTATCTTGTGTGCATCGCAAACCTGTGGGAGTGGGCTTGCCAGCTCCCACAAGTGCGGCACCAGGCACCTATCTTGTGTGCATCGCAAACCCGTGGGAGTGGGCTTGCCAGCTCCCACAAGTGCGGCACCAGGCACCTATCTTGTGTGCATCGCAAACCTGTGGGAGTGGGCTTGCCAGCTCCCACAAGTGCGGCACCAGGCACCTATCTTGTGTGCATCGCAAACCCGTGGGAGTGGGCTTGCCCGCGAAGAGGCCCTTATAGACACCCCAAAAAGCCTTGGCTGCGCCACTAAGGGCATTGCGTGCCCGCTGTACAAGAAATCGACACCCGCAAGTCCAACAACCCAACAATAAAAAAGACAAGCGAGGACTTATGATTACAAAAACCGAACTCAAACCGACCCTCGGCACCCTGCACCTGTGGGGCATTGCCGTCGGCCTGGTGATCTCCGGCGAATACTTCGGCTGGAGTTATGGCTGGGGGACCGCCGGCACCCTGGGCTTCCTGGTCACCGCGCTGATGGTGGCGACCATGTACACCTGCTTCATCTTCAGCTTCACCGAACTCACCACCGCGATTCCCCATGCCGGTGGACCGTTTGCCTACAGTCGCCGGGCCTTTGGTGAGAAAGGCGGCTTGATCGCCGGCATCGCCACCCTGATCGAATTCGTCTTCGCCCCACCGGCGATTGCCATGGCGATCGGCGCCTATCTCAACGTGCAATACCCCGGGCTCGACCCGAAGCTCGCCGCCGTCGGCGCCTACTTCGTGTTCATGACCCTCAATATCCTCGGCGTCAGCATCGCCGCCACCTTCGAACTGGTGGTCACCGTGCTGGCCGTCGCCGAACTGCTGGTGTTCATGGGCGTGGTCGCGCCGGGCTTCAGCTTCAGCAACTTCGTGCTCAATGGCTGGTCGGGCTCGAACACCTTCAGCATTGACTCGATCCCCGGCATCTTCGCCGCCATCCCCTTCGCGATCTGGTTCTTCCTCGCCATCGAAGGGGCCGCCATGGCCGCCGAAGAAGCCAAGGACCCCAAGCGCACCATTCCCAAGGCCTATGTCAGCGGCATCCTGACCCTGGTCTTCCTGGCCATCGGCGTGATGGTCATGGCCGGCGGCGTCGGCGACTGGCGCCAGCTGTCGAACATCAACGATCCGCTGCCCCAGGCCATGAAAGCCGTGGTCGGCAGCAATTCGAGCTGGATGCACATGCTGGTGTGGATCGGCCTGTTCGGCCTGGTGGCGAGTTTCCACGGCATCATCCTCGGCTACTCGCGGCAGTTCTTCGCCCTGGCCCGGGCCGGCTACCTGCCACGCTCGCTGGCCAAGCTCTCGCGTTTCCAGACGCCTCACCGCGCCATCCTGGCGGGCGGCGTGATCGGCATCGCGGCGATCTACAGCGACGGCCTGGTCAACCTGCAAGGCATGAGCCTGACG
The DNA here is from genome assembly GCF_049319725.1 of Pseudomonas sp. Mn2068. NCBI lineage: Bacteria > Pseudomonadati > Pseudomonadota > Gammaproteobacteria > Pseudomonadales > Pseudomonadaceae > Pseudomonas > Pseudomonas sp. Mn2068. Next base: position 499,181 of record NZ_JBMOUG010000004.1, read on the forward strand.
GCCGCGATGATCACCATGTCGGTATTCGGTGCCATCGTGATGTACATCATCAGTATGCTGAGCCTGTTCAAGCTGCGCAAAACAGAGCCGAACCTGGAACGGACCTTCCGTGCCCCGGGTTATCCGATCGTCCCCGGCATCGCCCTTGCATTGGCCCTGGTCTGCCTGGTGGCGATGGCCTGGTTCAACATGCTGATCGGCCTGATTTTCCTGGGTTTCATGGCGGCGGGATTCATTTACTTCCAGTTGACCGCCAGCCAGCGCTCGGACGCCCCGGCGGACGCTATGCTCACGGGTAACTGATTGCACCAGTGCGGGGCATTGCATGCACTGCTCCACGCCGATCGTTCCCACGCTCTGCGTGGGAATGCAGCCGGTGACGCTCTGCGTCACAACAGCGGACGCAGAGCGCCCAGAGAAACATTCCCACGGGGACCGTGGGAACGATCGGTAATCAAAAACAGGAGGACACCGCCCATGGCCACATTCGCCCATTCCGTCGGCGCCCAGACCTATCGCTTCGACAGCCTCAAGGAGGTCATGGCCAAGGCCAGCCCCGCACGCTCCGGGGATTTCCTCGCCGGCGTCGCCGCACAGAACGACGGCGAGCGGGTCGCGGCCCAGATGACCCTGGCCAATATTCCGCTCCGGCATTTCCTCGAGGAAATGCTGATCCCCTACGAAACCGATGAAATCACCCGGCTGATCGTCGACACCCATGACAAACAGGCCTTCGCTGCCGTCAGCCACCTGACCGTCGGCGGCCTGCGCGACTGGCTGCTCAGCGACGCCGCCGACGAACAGAGCCTGCGCGCCCTGGCCCCGGGCCTGACCCCGGAAATGGCCGCCGCCGTGTCGAAGATCATGCGCGTGCAGGACCTGGTGCTGGTGGCGCAGAAAATCCGCGTCGTCACCAAATTCCGCGGCACCCTCGGCCTGCGCGGCCGCCTGTCGACCCGCCTGCAACCCAACCACCCGACCGACGACCCGGCCGGCATCGCCGCCAGCGTCCTCGATGGCCTGCTCTACGGCAACGGCGACGCCATGATCGGCATCAACCCGGCCACCGACAGCCTGACCTCGATCTGCGACCTGCTGAACATGCTCGACGCGGTGATCAAGCGTTACGAGATCCCGACCCAGGCCTGCGTACTGACCCACGTCACCACGTCCATCGAGGCGATCAACCGTGGCGTGCCGCTGGACCTGGTGTTCCAGTCCATCGCCGGCACCGAAGCGGCCAACGCCAGTTTCGGCATCAACTTGAACGTCCTGCAGGAAGGCTACGACGCCGGCCTGAGCCTGAATCGCGGCACCCTCGGGCAGAACCTGATGTATTTCGAGACCGGCCAGGGCAGCGCCCTCTCGGCCAACGCGCATTTCGGTGTCGACCAGCAGACCTGCGAAACCCGCGCCTACGCCGTGGCCCGGCATTTCAAGCCGTTCCTGGTGAACACCGTGGTCGGCTTTATCGGTCCGGAATACCTGTACAACGGTAAGCAGATCATCCGCGCCGGCCTAGAAGACCACTTCTGCGGCAAGCTGCTGGGCGTGCCCATGGGCTGCGACATCTGCTACACCAACCATGCCGAAGCCGACCAGGACGACATGGACACCCTGCTGACCCTGCTCGGCGTGGCCGGGATCAACTTCATCATGGGCATCCCCGGCTCCGACGACATCATGCTCAACTACCAGACCACCTCGTTCCACGACGCCCTCTACGCCCGCCAGACCCTGGGCCTGAAGCCCGCGCCGGAATTCGAACAGTGGCTGGCGAAGATGGGTATCTTTACCCAGGCCGATGGCAAGGTGCATTTTGGCAACAGCCTGCCGCCGGCGTTTCGCCAGGCACTGGCGCAGCTCGGATGAACGACATGGCCAAAGAGATCGACAACGACAACCCCTGGCTGGAACTGCGCCGCCTGACCCCGGCGCGGATCGCCCTGGGCCGCACCGGCACCAGCCTGCCCACCAGCGCGCAGCTGGATTTCCAGTTCGCCCACGCCCAGGCCCGCGATGCCGTGCACCTGCCGTTCGACCATGCCGGCCTGAGCGCCCAACTGACCGGGCGCGGGCGTGACACCCTGCTGCTGCACAGCGCCGCCGACGACCGCCACGGCTACCTGCAACGCCCGGACCTGGGGCGCAAGCTCAACAGTGCCTCGGCCCAACGGCTGCGCGAACATGCCCTGGCCCACCCCGGCGGAGTCGACCTGGCCATTGTCGTCGCCGACGGGCTCTCGGCCCTGGCCGTGCATCGCCATGCGGCCCCCTTCCTGGCGCGCCTGGAAGAACAGATCGCCGCCGAAGGCTGGTCGTTGTCGCCAGTGATCCTGGTGGAACAGGGGCGCGTGGCGGTCGCCGATGAGGTTGGCGAACTGCTCGGGGCGAAAATGGTGGTGATCCTGATCGGCGAACGCCCGGGCTTGAGCTCGCCGGACAGCCTGGGATTGTATTTCACCTATAATCCCAAAGTCGGCCTGACCGACGCCTACCGCAACTGCATCTCCAACGTCCGGCTGGAGGGCATGAGTTACGGCATGGCCGCCCACAAATTGCTGTACCTGATGAAAGAAGCCTGCCGCCGGCAGCTGTCGGGGGTCAATCTCAAGGACGAGGCCCAAGTGCAAACATTGGAAAGCGAATCGGATGTCCACTCAAACGGCAACTTCCTACTGGGCCCGACCCAGGACTGATCGTCATCCGGATTGCGCTTTTCCCGCGCTTTGGGCAGCATCGGCGTTACGGCTGCCCGAGTGAACCGTTTGCCGTCATATCCACGAAGTTGAGGCCTGATCTATGCGGATTACTCAAGCGACCCTGGAACATCTGGACCTGTTGACGCCCCTGTTCGTCAAATACCGCGAATTCTACGGTGCACTGCCCTTCCCCGATTCGTCCCGCAGCTTCCTGGAAAAGCGCCTGCGCCGCAAAGAGTCGGTGATCTACCTGGCCCTGGCCGACGATGACGACAAGAAACTGCTCGGTTTCTGCCAGCTCTACCCCAGCTACTCCTCGCTGTCGCTCAAGCGCGTATGGATCCTCAACGACATCTACGTGGCCGAAGATGCCCGGCGCCAGCTGGTGGCCGACAACCTGATGCGCACGGCGAAGAAAATGGCCCGCGAAACCCATGCCGTGCGGCTACGGGTCTCCACCAGCAGCGACAACAAGGTGGCGCAGAAGACCTACGAATCCATCGGTTTTCGCGAAGACACCGAATTCAAGAACTACGTGTTGCCCATCAGCGAAGATTGATCGCTCGCCCCGACTCCCTGTGGGAGTGGTGCTAATTGTGGGAGCGGGCTTGCCCGCGAAGAGGCCCCTCAGACCGCCAAGGCTTCGCGGCGGTACGGAGTCCCGACATGCCCGCCCCCACAATGCCGGACGCCTACGCCCCGCAACCCGACGACATCCCTAGCTACAAACTCGACAGGCAGAATCCTCTCCAGCTCTTATAATCCGCCTTTCCCAGGAATGTACGAAAAAACTACATTCGATGTAGTTAACTACGTGTCTACTTTTCTTCGCACAGGTCTGCCGAGTCGGACCGTCAACACAGGTGCCACCCATGGATTTCAACCCGCTGGACCTAATCCTGCATCTCGATGTGTACCTCGACCTGCTGGTGAACAATTACGGGCCATGGATCTACGCCATCCTGTTTCTGGTGATCTTCTGCGAAACCGGCCTGGTGGTGATGCCTTTCCTGCCGGGCGACTCGCTGCTGTTCATCGCCGGCGCGGTGGCTGCCGGTGGCGGCATGGACCCGGTCCTGCTGGGCGGCCTGCTGATGCTCGCGGCAATCCTGGGTGACAGCACCAACTACATCATCGGCCGCACCGCCGGGGAAAAACTCTTCAGCAACCCGAACTCGAAGATCTTCCGCCGCGACTACCTGCAGAAGACCCACGACTTCTACGACCGCCATGGCGGCAAGACCGTGACCCTGGCGCGCTTCCTGCCGATCCTGCGGACCTTTGCGCCGTTCGTCGCCGGTGTCGGCAAGATGCCTTATGCGCGCTTCTTCATGTTCAGCGTCCTCGGCACCGTGCTCTGGGTGGGTGGCCTGGTGACCCTGGGCTACTTCTTCGGCAACGTGCCCTTCATCAAGAAAAACCTGTCGCTGCTGATGGTCTTCATCATCGTGCTGTCGCTGGTACCGATGATCATCGGCGTGCTGCGTAGCCGCTTCGGCGGTACGTCCAAAGCCGAGACCCACTGAAACCGTGTGGTCCCTGAGTGCCTGGCGGCGCCGGCGGGTCCTCGCCCGCCATCCCGTCGCCGCGCAAACCTGGCAGCGGGTACGCGAACACCTGAGTTTCCTCGACGGCCTGAGCGACGCCGAGGACCGCTGGCTGCTGGAGCACAGCGTACTGTTCCTCGCTGACAAGCACCTGACCACCCTGCCCGGTGTCGAACTGGACCAGCAAAACCGCCTGCTGCTGGCGGCCCAGACGCAATTGCCGTTGCTGCATCTGGGTGACCTCGAGTGGTATTCGGGTTTCCACGAGATCATTCTCTACCCGGACGACTTTCTCAGCCCCCAGCGCCACCGCGATGCCAGCGGCGTCGAGCACGAATGGGACGGTGAACACAGTGGTGAAGCCTGGCAGCGCGGACCGGTGATCCTGGCCTGGCCTGGCGTGCTCGCCAGCGGTGCCTGGGAAGGCTACAACCTGGTGATCCACGAACTGGCGCACAAGCTCGACATGCTCAACGGCGACGCCAATGGCCTGCCGCCACTGCATAGCGACATGCGGGTCGGCGAGTGGGCCGAGGTGATGCAGCACGCCTACGATGACCTCAACCGCCAGTTGGACCGCAATCCCGATGCCGAAACCGCCATCGACCCCTACGCGGCGGAAAACCCGGCGGAATTCTTCGCGGTCACCAGCGAATACTTCTTCAGTGCCCCGGATTTGCTGGTCGCGGCCTATCCACGGGTCTACGAGCAACTGCGCACGTTCTACCGCCAGGATCCGCTGGCCCGACTGCGGCACCTGCAGGCCCACGACCCACGGTATAAGACTGAAGCCTAAGGCCCGCACGTCCTGCGACACGTGGCATCCACCCTGGAATGTGCCTATAATCGCCGCCACTTTTTGGTCAATCCGACCAGTTTTTTTGGTCAACTAACGGGGGCATCGCCCAATGAGCTACAGCAAGATTCCGGCTGGCAAAGACCTGCCGAACGACATCTACGTCGCGATCGAAATTCCGGCCAACCACGCGCCGATCAAATACGAAATCGACAAAGACAGCGATTGCCTGTTCGTTGACCGTTTCATGGCCACCCCGATGTTCTACCCGGCCAACTACGGTTTCATCCCCAACACCCTGGCCGACGACGGTGATCCCCTCGACGTGCTGGTCGTGACCCCTTACCCGGTCGCTCCAGGCTCGGTGATCCGCGCCCGTCCGGTCGGCATCCTGCACATGACCGACGACGGCGGCGGCGACGCCAAGGTCATCGCGGTCCCGCACGACAAGCTGTCCCAGCTGTACGTCGACGTGAAGGAATACACCGACCTGCCACCGCTGCTGCTGGAGCAGATCAAGCACTTCTTCGAGAACTACAAGGATCTCGAGAAAGGCAAGTGGGTGAAGATCGAAGGTTGGGGCGACGCTGAAGCCGCTCGCGCCGAAATCACCAAGTCGGTTGCCGCCTACAAGGGCTGATCTGCCCCTGTACGCATCCGCTGTCGAAGAACCCCGGTCCGCCGGGGTTTTTTGTGTCTGTTTACCCACAAATAAACAAATGGTTTAATCAATAAACACAACGAAACAGGCGTCCACGCGTCAGAGTAGGATTAGTCAACCAGATCAATCACTTTGTGTGCTTTTATCGACCATTTTTGAACACCTCGTTTATTTAAACAGGTGTAGCACGCCAGTAAACTCTGTGTTCATGAATACATCAGGTGACCGCTTAAGAGCCCTCCTGCGGGAGTGCCATCTTTCCGCTTCGGACTTCGCTGCCAACCGGCAAGTGACGCCGCAGCACGTCAATAACTGGTTCAAACGTGGCATTCCAATGGCACGCATGGATGAGATAGCCGAGCTTTTGTGTGTCAACAGCCGCTGGCTACGCACGGGCGATGGTCCGAAGCATCCCGGCGCCTCGGCCGACGAAACCGCGGGCGACCACTCGCACCTGCACACCCACGAAAAAGCTCCCTACTCGGCCCGTGAAGACTTGGCCGCCACCGAACGCAACGACGTGCAGGTCCCCCTCTACAAGGAAACCCCCACCGGCCCCGGCTCGAAGCAGACCCAGGTCACCGCCATGCCCGGGCGCAAGGTGCGCCTGCCCTACCGGATCCTGCAGGCCATGGGCGTCGACCCGGACAAGGCCATCTGCGCGCCGATGACCGGCAACAGCATGGCCGAGAAGATCCAGGACGGTTCCACCATCGCCGTCGACCGTAGCCTGACCCAGGTGGTGGACGGCGAAATCTATGCCCTGGAGCACGACGGCATGCTGCGGGTGAAGTACGTCTATCGCCTGCCGGCGGGCGCCCTGCGGCTACGCAGCCACAACAGCGACGAATACCCCGATGAAGTGTTCACGGCGGAACAGATCGAGCGGCAGAACATCCGCATCCTCGGCTGGGTGTTCTGGTGGTCGACTCTGAACAAGCGCCGCCCGCCGGTACCCTTCAAATAGTTTCAAAACGTTGTTTTCACTAAAAACGACAGCTCTGCGCAGCGCTTTTCGCTGGGAATCTGTCGTAAATGTGGGTATCCTGCGCGGCACATTTGGGCAGCGTCCCGCGAAAGCAGGCCAGCGCGCCCCTGATGCTATGCAAGACTGTTGCGCAGCATCCTACAACCAGACATTGCGATTCTGGATGTCGTTTTGAAGGCGGGCGAGGCTTACCAAAAATGAGCCAAACCCGTCCCCGAGAAGCCGGCCACAAGCCGGCTTTTTAATGCCTGTTTGAAAGTCATCCTGGGCTGAGCTCTGCGGCCTTGTAAAATGAGTCTGATCATTCCTATCAGCGCTCTCATTTCGGACTCTCAACCCGTGCAGAACCCCGACCGCAACGCCCTGATCGCCCGCCTCCGCACAGCCCCCGATGACATCGCGACGCGGGCGGCGCTTTATCGCGATCTGCTCGACAGTGCAGAGGCTTCGCTGGATGGCTTGCGCGTGGCGGCGGGCCTGGGTGATCCGGCCGCGAAGGTCGCGGTTGCCCGGTTGAACGCCACACCCCATGCCAATCGCCCGGCCGCATGGTTGCCACAGCTTCGTGGACTGCCCGTGGATCATGTCGAGCTGGACAACGCCGAGCTGGCCTGGTGTGACGCCCTGGCTGACCTGCCCTTGCGGACCCTGATACTCAACGGCCCGAACTTCAGCTGCGGTCCGGATAGCTGGCGGCGCTTGCCGGACGTTGCCCTGGAAACCCTGGAAATCAGCGGGTTTTCGCGCGATGACGACGCCACCAGCCTGCCTTCGCTCGAACGACTGCGCCGGCTGAAGTTGCAGACCTACGGTGAAGACTTCAACGACGGTTTCCTCCAGCAACTCGGCAGCGGTCCGTTGCAGGAGCTGTCGTTGAACCGTTGCGATGAGATCACCGACGATGGCCTGCAAGCCCTGTCACGCCTAAAGCTGCGCTCGCTGACACTGGAGCGCGCGGGAGAACTTACTTCACGTGGAGTGCGCCATCTGGCCAATCATCCGCTCGAACAGCTGTCGATCAGTTCGAATGGCGCCGTCCTGAAAGACCCTGCCTGGCTCGCAGACCTGGCAGTCTTGCGCTCGCTGAGCCTTGACGGCTGCTACGCAACAGACGCCCTGCTGCACGCCATCAAGGACCTGCCGATCGAGCGGCTGTCACTGCACTCCTCGTATATCGGCGAGGACGACATTGCGCTACTGGAAGGCATGCCGCTGGCCGAGCTGGATCTCAAGTCCTCACAGCAAATGATCGAGCGGCTCGACACGCTGCACGCGTTCCCGCTGAAACGCCTGGGACTCGCCGATGTGCAGGGCATCGACGCGCGCACGCTGTCCGATCTGCGTGGTCTGGATCTGGAATCCCTCGACCTGTCGTTGAACGACATCACCTGGAAAGAACTGAAGCAACTGGCCGGACTGCCACTTAAAAAGCTGAATCTCAGTTTCTGTGAGGGAGTCGACGGCAAGGTTCTGCGAATGCTCGTCGAACTGGGATTGCCGTTGGAACAACTTGAGCTCGGCGGCCTGAAGCTATGCGACGCCGACCTGGCCTGCCTGCACGAACTCCCCCTGCGGCGTCTCGGTTTGTATGAAAGCCCCTGGCTCACCGACGCCGGCGTTGCCCACCTCGCCCGTCTGCCGCTGCAGGATCTGACGCTTGGGGCAGGCCCAGGGGAATCGCGGATCACTTCAGCAGCGGTGTACGTGCTGGAGCAGTTGCCACTGCAGACACTGTGGTTGCCGAACAGTTGTGCAATCAACGCGGACGGTTGGGACCGCCTGGCCCGATTGCCGGCACGCGTGACGGGGCCCGGCATCTGAGACCCGCGCTACGATCACAACCGCCGCCCTACCCTCAGCCTGCCGGCAACCCCCTTACAGGTTTGCCATCCACAAAGTTGCGCACGACAAGGACAATGGTGTCCGGCGCCTCTTCCATCAACCAATGCCCCGCGCCAGGTACGACAAACTCCGTCACATTGCTGGCAACGTTACGCATCATTATTGCCTCGTTGGCACCAAACAGTTTTTCCGAACCGATGGCGAGCACCGGCATGGTCAGCCGGGTAGCCATGACCATCCGGTTGTCCTTGACGTCCTGCCGTATGGCTTGAAACTGTGCAAAAGAAGAACGCATGGCCCCAGGGCGAGCGTACAACCCTGCATAGTGACTGCGAGTGGCTTCATCGATCTTCGCCGGATTACCCGAGAACTCATTCCAGAAACGATCCAGGTAAATCCGCTCACGGCCCGCCACCAATCGCTCCATGTCTTTTCCGCCAAAATCGAAATGCCAGAGGATTGGCAACTTGATGACTTCATCCCAAGGAGGAATCCCCGGCAACGGCGAATCCATTACAACCAACTTGTCGGTCTTGTCGGGATAACGTGCGGCATAGGCGTAGGCAACCATGCTGCCGATGTCATGCCCAACCACCACGGCATGGTCGATATTGAGTTTCATCAATACATTGCGAATGTCCATGGCCTGCGTTTTTTTGTCATAACCATCCTCCGGATGGGATGACAGCCCCATGCCACGCAGGTCAGGGACGACAACGGTATGGTCGCGCGCCAGATTGACGGCCAAGGGTTCCCACATATCCCCGGTATCGCCGAAACCATGCAGAAGTACAACTGCAGGCCCCTTGCCACCGACACGAACATGCAACTGCGCGCCCTGAGTCTGGATGGACTCGTTTCGGAATGAAGTCGGGAATGAGGTGATATCCGCCATTACCGGAAGACTGACAGTCGCGAAAAGACACGCCATGAAAAATGGTCGAATCATGAGATTCCTCTTCCAGATGAAAGGCTGATAATTTTCAACGCGCCCAGGCAGATAACGCCTGTCCGTTACATGACCGGCGACGTTTGTTCACTGTATGAATATTCAACAGGCCAAAGAATGCCTGCCGCCCGCTAAACAGTTTTGCGCGTCGCGTTGTAATCGTCGCGACTGGCCCTGGCCCTTCATTGGCTAAGGGATGCGAAACGGGAACGCAGGTGCGGCAGCGCGAAGTCGATAAAAGCGCGAACCTTGGGCACGGCGAGGCGGCCAAATGGCGAAACGATATGCACCGGCATGGGCGGCGGCTCCGCATCAGCCAGCACGATTTGCAGCAGGCCCTGACTGACCTCCGGCGCCACATGGTAGGAGAGCAGGCGGGTCACGCCATGCCCCTCCACCGCCGAGGCAATGGCCGCACGGACACTGTTGATGATCAGCCGCGGCGTGAATGAAATGAAGCGAGGCACCGACGAGCCTTCCAGTGGCGGAAAACTCCAGGAGTTCAGGCCCATGTGATCCATGGCGATGATCGGGTGTTTGCAAAGGTCGGCCGGTTTGGTGATATCGGGATGCTTCTCCAGGTAGCACGGCGACGCCACCACCACCCGCCGTACCTCGCCGATCCGATGCGCCACCAGCGTGGAGTCCGGAAGGTGGCTGATACGCAGCGCCAGGTCCATGCCCTCGTCGATCAGGTTGACCTGTCGATCCAGCAGATGCAGCCGTACATTGATGGAGGGATATTCGTCCATGAAGGCATCGATGATGGGCCGCAGGATCTCCACCCCGGCGAACTGGGTGGCGGACAGGGTCAGGGTCCCTCGCGCGACGCTCGACTCATCGGCCGCGCTGCGCTCGGCCTCATCCAGCTCCATCAGGAGCTTTCGGCAACTGACCGCATAACGCTCCCCCGCTTCGCTCAACCGGATCGAGCGCGTGGTGCGGTGCAACAGCGGCACGCCCACGCGAGCTTCAAGAAAGGCAATGGCACGACTGACCGCGGCGATCGAGCGACCGGTCTTGCGGCTGGCGCCGGTAAGGCTTCCTTCGTCCAGCGTGGCGACGAAGACTTTCATGGCATCCAGGCGATCCATGGTGCTTTCCTCTTCTGGACACTTGCGGGCGGATGGGGCAAACGCGGGCAGCGCGACTCATGACGCCCGCAGCTCGCGGACACCCTTGCCCAAGCGTCGGCGCAACAACGTGCGCAACGTGACACCGTTTGCATAGCCGACCTGCTCGGCAATGCGCTCGACCGTAAGCTCGCTGGTCCTGAGCAGGTGCACGGCGCGCTCTATCCGCAGGTCCTGAATGTATTCGACCGGTGTTTTCCCCAGCACCTCGTTCAGATGCCGCGTCAGCGTTCGCTTGGTGGTTGCCAGTGCCCGTGTCACGACGTCGAGGGCAATGGCCGTGTCGAGGTGCTCGCGCACCCAGCGATCGAATCGCTCGACGAGCGGGTCCGAATGCTTGAGGTGATCGGAGATCGCATAGACGGACTGCGACAGCCGCGTATCAAACACGAGGTACTTGGCCACCAGTGCCGCCAGTTCGGGGCTGTGGTTGCGGATCAACCAGAGCGTAAGGTCAAGGTGGCTCAGGGCCGCACCGGCCGTCAGCACGCGGGCACTGGGAACGATGATGCGATGCGCGTCCAGGTGCACCTGCGGGTAGCGCTGCCGGAACAGCGGCGAAAGCCACCAGGTCGTCGTCGCGTCCCCGCCGTCGAGCAAACCGCTTTCGGCCAGCAGGAATGTCCCCGTACACGCCGCTGCAACACGGGCTCCTTGGCGGTGCCACAAGCGCAACGCATCCAATGCATCATGCACATCATCGCGGGCGAGTTCCGGGACAAGCTCCTCGGCCGTCATGTGGTTGAGCGCCGGGATGACCACCCAATCAGGGGTGATGCCATCGGTCATATCGCCCACGGGCACCTGCATGCCCAACGCCGTGCGCACCGTGGGTCGTACACCCACCACACGGATCTCGAAGCCCGCCGTACCGCTCCCCGCCACACCGGCAAGCCGGTTGGCCATGTTCAGGCTATCGAGCACCGTGGTCAGGCCGGTGTCGAACACCCCTTCGAGCACAAGGACAAAAATACGCATGGCAGGATCGGTATCAAAATTGTCGATCGGGCTAGTATTGCCGTCGACATCGGGTTTGTACAGTAGCTCTCGCCGCATAAGCATTCAGGCGCAGGCGGAAGGACAAAAACAACTATCAGGGACGACAACAAGTTTGCGAGCGCAAGTTCGCCCGACTCATCGATACAACCCACAGAACAATCTCAACGCTATAAATGGAGTAACTCGTGTCGACTCATTACAAATTAGCCACCCTATTCGCCGCCATTCTCTTTTCGGGCATATCCCTGGCACAAACCCCTGATGTCAAACCGGAGCGGATTCGTGGGGACATCGTGTCTTTCGAAGGCGAAATGCTGAAGGTGCACCGCAATGGCGGCGACATTATTTCGGTGGATATCAACCCGGAGCTCGCTGTTTCGGCGCTCAAGAGTGCCAGGCTGTCCGATGCCAAAGTCGGCTCATACGTGGGGACCCCGGCACTGACCGGCAGCGATGGAAAACTGACCGCCACCTCGATGATCATCTTTCCGGAGGCCGCGCGCGGTGTAGCCGAGGGGCACTTCCCTTATGACTTCGGCGCCAACAGCACAATGACCAATGCGAATGTGGTCAAGGTGGTCACCGGCAGCAGCGGCCGGAAGCTGGACCTGTCGTACAGGGGAGGCAGCAGCCAGGTGACAGTACCGGAAAACGTGCCCGTGGTGACGCCGGTCCCCGCGAGCCGGGCAGATCTGATAACGGGGAAAAAAGTCTTTCTGGTGGTGACACCGGGTACGACTGGAAAGTATGACGCACAAGTACTGTTTGTTGAAAAGGACGGTGTATTGCCGCAGTTCTGAAGCCCCGCCCTCCACGGCTGTCTTCAATAAGTCATCAACAGGATCGCGACAAGTACCTGTGTTATCCGACCCGTATTGAAACTCTCCCGCTCATCTACTGAGCAACTTCAATAAACCTTGGCATTTTTGCCGGAGGATTGAACATGCGCTTTCCCAAATTACGGCTGGCCGCAACACACGTTGCCGCCCTATCGTGCCTGCTTGTCACGGCGTCCGCTTTTGCCGCACCGATAAAGAACATTGTGGTGGTCCACGGCGCATTTGCCGATGCCGCGGGCTGGCGTCCTGTTTATGACATCCTGACGAAGGATGGCTATCACGTGACGCTGGTGCAACAGCCCCTGACGTCATTCAAGGACGATGTGATTGCCACCCGACGCGTGCTCGATAGCCAGGACGGTCCCTGTGTGCTGGTCGGTCATAGCTATGCCGGCACGATCATCAGCGAAACCGGGAATGACGAGCACGTGAAGTCGCTGGTCTACATCACGGCGCATGCGCTCGATAGCGGTGAAACCATCGCCGGCAACAGCAAGCAGTACCCTTCGGCGGCGCCCTTGTCCATCGTCGCGACGGCGGACAATTTTGTGTACCTGAAGCCGACTGACTACCCGGCGCAGTTCGCGCCCGACTTGCCGCGTCGGCAAGCCGACTTCGAAGCCCATGCACAGATCCCCCTGGCGGCGTCCCAGTTCTCTGCGCAGGTCGACGACCCGGCGTGGAAGAAAAAGCCGAGTTGGTACCTGGTGGCCAAGGCGGACAAGATCATGAGCCCGGATCTCGAGCGGATGTATGCGGCGCGGGCCCACGCCAGGACGGTGGAGATCGATGGCGCCAGCCATGCCGTGTTTGAATCCCATCCACGCCAGGTCGCGGCGCTGATAGAGCAGGCGGCGCGGCAGTCCGCTCGGTAAAAGCCGCGTGTGCGCCGGGCTTTGCGCGATGTCATGCCCTACCCGGCGGTCGGCGGTGTCACAAGCTTGCTGCCATGCACCCGCATCCACTGCTCAAGGGCCTCCAGCGCTCCAATGAGTTCACGCGCCACCGGCGTGGCTTCGTACTCCACGCGGGGTGGCATTTCGGGGAAGACCGTCCGCCGCACCAGGCCCGGCGTTTCCAGCAGTCGCAGTTGCTTGGTCAGTTCCTTCTGGGTGATCGGCCTTGCCGCCCTCTGCAACTCCCCGAAGCGGATAGGCCCGTCCGTGACGATAAGCCGATACAGGATGGGGATCGCCCATTTCCCCGCCACCAGGTTTACGAAGGCAGACAAGGGGCAGTCTTCCAGCGTGTCGCGGTTCAGGAGGTGCGTAGCTTCTGTCATCGGATATCTCACGCCCACGGTATACAAAAAGTGCCTACTTTTCTTTTCAGGCCTGGCTTTCTAAGGTGATCGTCTCTTTCCACGACATGAGCCTACCAGATGAATATGCCACTTTCCGATGAGCTGCTGGACCAGGTTTTTCGCAAAGCCCGAACCTACAACAGCTTCATTGACCGGCCCGTTGCGCAGAGCACAATGCGCGCCCTCTACGACCTGCTGAAGTGGGGCCCCACCTCGACGAACCAGCAGCCATTGCGGGTGGTGTGGTGTCACAGTCCCGAGGCCAAGGAACGACTCGCCGCGCTCTGCTATGCGGGTAACGCGGAGAAAGTCCGCGCCGCGCCGGTGACCGCGATCCTGGGTATGGAGCTGGATTTCGTCCGTTACCTGCCACGGCTGTTTCCCCATGCGGATGCCCGCGGATGGTATGGGGACGACCAGCGCCTGATCGCCGAATCGGCCTTTCGCAACTCCTCCCTGCAAGGCGCCTATTTCATCATTGCCGCGCGCATGCTCGGGCTGGACACCAACCCGATGTCGGGCTTCGACGAAGAGCAGATCAATGCGAGTTTCTTCGCCGACTCCAGCATTCGCGTCAACTTCATCGCGACCCTGGGTTACGGCGACTCGACGACGCTTTACGAGCGCGCGCCGCGCCTGGACTTCGACGAGGCCAACCGTTTTATCTAGGCGAACAAACGCTGAACGCTTTTCACCCACCCGCCTGCGCCAGCACCACCAGGCGCTGATCCCGCACCGTCGCCCTCATCGGCCCGGACCCGGCGCCAGCCAGCAGGTAATCGGCAATCGCCGGTTCCAGCTCGACCCGCACCCGCCGCACCAGGGCCCGGGCACCGAAACGCGGATCATGCCCGCGGCACAGCCAGGCACGGCCCGCATCGTCCAGCGATAGCGAGCGATGCGGGCCCAGGCGCTTGTTGAGTTTGCCCAGTTCAATATCCAGCAGCGCCTCCAGCCAGCGGCCCTCGATGCGCTCGAATACCAGGATGCGGTCGATCCGGTTGAGAAACTCCGGTTCGAAACGGCTGTGCAAGGCACGCTCCAACACCTGCGCCTCGGCTTCGCCGAACCGGCCCAGCAAGCGCCGCCAACCGCTCAAGCGCTGGCGCCGGGCGTTGGCCTGCTGCGCGCCGATATTGCTGGTCATGAAGATCAGGCTGTTGCGAAAGTCCAGGGTACGGCTGCCGCTCGCCAGGGTCAGGGTGCCGCTTTCCAGGATCCCCAGCAGACTGCGCAGCACCTCGTCGCTGGCCTTTTCCAGTTCATCGAACAGGACGATACCCGGCCGACTGTAGCTGCCCTGGATCAGTTCGCTGTCGAACAGGCTGACGCCCTCCTTGCTGCCGACATAACCCGGCGGCGCCCCGGTCAGCGCCGCCGCGTAATGTTCCTGGGCCAGGGTCTGCATATCGATACGGCACATGGCGTCGGCACGGCCATGGATGGCCTGGGCCAGCAGGCGGACGATCTCGGTCTTGCCGACGCCGGTCGGGCCCATGAACAGGTTGACCCCGAGCGGCCGCTCGCGATCGCCGATATCCGCCTTGAGCACCTTGAGCTGCGCCTCCACCGCCGCCAGCGCCGCGTCCTGGCCGACGATGCGCTGGCGCAGCAGTGCCATGACCTGCCTTGGCTCGAAGGTGAACCGCGAGGCCAGCGGACGGACTTCGGGCTGTCCCGCCGCGGGGACCGGTTCGAGCGACGACATGCCTCAGCCCGCGGTCTTTTCTTTGCCGCCATGGGGCAATTGCCCCACCGGGCAATCCGCCACGCCCACAGTGCGGCGGGTGATGTTCTCGACGTTCTCCCGGGCCTTCTCGGCATCCAGCACCCAGGTGCGGTAGAACTCGAACGGGCAGTCGGCAATGCCCTTGTCGCCATCGCCGGAATCGAAGATGCCGGTGTAGCCACGGTGCAGCAGCTTGAACAGATGGTTCTGCGACTGGTCGTTGGCCCGCGCATCGCGTATCTGCGAGATCGACAGCTGGGCGTACTGGATGCCCATTTCTTCCTCGCCACATTCGCCGAGGGTGCGGCCATCGAAACCGATGATCGCCGAGTGCCCGAAGTACGAGTACACACCGTCGAAACCGGCGGCGTTGGCCACCGCGACGTAGCAGTTGTTGGCCCAGGCCATGCTCTTGGACATCTGCACCTGCTGCTCCTTGGCCGGGTACATATAGCCCTGGCAACGGACGATCAGTTCCGCCCCCTTCATCGCGCAATCGCGCCAGATCTCCGGGTAGTTGCCGTCGTCGCAGATGATCAGGCTGATCTTCATGCCCTTGGGACCGTCGCACACGTAGGTGCGATCGCCGGGGTACCAGCCTTCGATGGGACACCAGGGAATGCACTTGCGATAACGCTGGACGATCCGCCCCTGATTGTCGATCAGCACCAGGGTGTTGTAGGGCGCCTTGTGCGGATGTTCCTCGTGACGCTCGCCGGTGAGGGAGAACACGCCCCAGGTATTGGCCTCGCGACAGGCCGCGGAAAAAATCGCGGTTTCTTCGCCGGGAATGGTCGCGGCGGTGGCCATCATCTCGTCATGGTCATAAAGGATGCCCATGGTGCTGTACTCGGGGAACACCACCAGGTCCATGCCCGGCAGCCCCTGCTTCATGCCCTTGATCACCTCGGCGATCCTGCGGGCATTGTCGATGACCTCGGCCTTGCTGTGCAGGCGCGGCATCTTGTAGTTCACGACAGCAACCCCGACGGTATCCGGGCTGCTGGAAATGTCGCCATGGCGCATGGAAAAAAACCTCTGTCAGTGACTGATCATCCAGGGCCGTGGCCCGGTCTTGCTCTTGAGTCCCAGGGGATTGGCCTTGCTCGGCACCACCGGTTTGTTCGGCGCGCAGCAGCCGCAACCCTTGGGATGGCGCCGCTGCTGGTACTCGGCAACGGTCTGCGGCGCGTGGGCGCTGCGCTCATTGGTGGCGATGGCCTGACGCTGGCTGCTCGACAGGCAGTTCAAGGCCGGCGCCGAGAGCTGCAAGCCGCCGCCCGCGCCGCCGCAGTAGGGGCACTGGCAAGGCTCGTGGCGCTGGTCCATCGGCCGCAGCATGGTGAAGGTGCCGCAGGCCTGGCACTGGTATTCGTAGGTCGGCATGCTTGGTACTCCCGGCGTGTGGAGGGCGCCTTACAGGTCGTGGGCGATGGGCAGGTCGATGCTACCGTCCAGGTGCCTGATCGGGCCGCTGGCGTTGGGGTTGATGTCGAAGTCGAAGATTTCGGTCGGCAGCCACAAGGTCGCGCAGGCGTTGGGGATATCCACCACGCCGCTGATATGGCCCTGCACCGGCGCCGATCCCAGCAGGGCATAACCCTGGGCCGGCGAATAGCCGAACTTGGTCAGGTAGTTGATCGCATTGAGGCAGGCCTGGCGGTAGGCGACGTTGACGTCGAGGTAGTGCTGCTGGCCGCTCTCGTCCACCGAGATGCCTTCGAAGATCAGGTAGTTCTTGTAGTTCGGGGTGATCGGACTTGGCTTGAACACCGGGTTCTTGATGCCGTACTTGGCCATGCCGCCCTTGATCAGCTCGACCTTCATATGCACCCAGCCGGCCATCTCGATGGCGCCGCAGAAGGTGATCTCGCCGTCGCCCTGGCTGAAATGCAAATCACCCACCGACAGACCCGCACCCTTGACGTAGACCGGGAAGAAAATCTTCGAGCCGCGGGACAGGTCCTTGATATCGCAGTTGCCGCCATGCTCGCGTGGCGGCACGGTGCGCGCGCCGGTGGCCGCGGCGTCATCGCGGGCCTGGCCCTTGAGCTTGCCCATGTGCGCGGTGGCGGCCAGGGGGGCGTTGGCCAGCGGTGGGACGCGGGTCGGGTTGGTGTCGATCAGTTCCTGCTCGCGGCGGTTCCAGTCGGCGAGCATCACCGGATCCGGCAGGCAGCCGATCAGCCCGGGGTGGATCAGGCCGGCGAAGTTGACGCCGGGGATGTGCCGCGAACTGGTGAACATGCCCTTGAAATCCCAGATGGCTTTCTGCGCGCTGGGGAAGTGATCGGTGAGAAAGCCGCCGCCGTTCTGCCGCGAGAAGAAACCGTTGAAGCCCCACTGCGAGTCGGCCTTGGCGCCGATATCCAGCAGGTCGACCACCAGCAGGTCGCCGGGCTCGGCGCCGTGCACGCCGACCGGGCCGGACAGGTAATGCACGGTGGACAGGTCGACATCGCGCACATCCGACGCGTCGTCGTTGTTCTTGATCGCCCCGGCGGTCCAGTCGTAGGTCTCGAGAATGAAGTCATCCCCCGGCTTGACCCAGCAGGCCATCGGAATGTCCGGATGCCAGCGGTTGTGGATCTGCTCGTTCTCGGTGACGGGCTGGTTGAGGTCGACTTTGATCAAGGTATCGGTCATGGCAAAGCTCCTGGACAGTAGGGATGTACAGCGTTGCTGGCAGTCTCGAATGGCGGCGCGAATCGGCCAATACGTCGGATGACGTAGCCCCCTTTTGCAGGAGCCCGGCTTGCTGGCGATGGCGATTTCAAGGGTGCTATCGCCGGCAAGCCGGGCTCCTACGGGACTGTGGTGTCTATACGGAGAGGTAACGGCTGATGGTCGCCTCGTCGACATTGGCGCGGGTTTCCTCGATGACGAAGCGGCCCTTCTCGATCACCAGGAAGCGGTCGGCGATTTCCAGGGTGAAGGACAGCACCTGCTCGGAAACCACGATGGTCAGATCCCGCAGCGTGCGGATTTCCTTCAGGGTGCGGGCGATGTCCTTGATGATCGACGGCTGGATGCCCTCGGTCGGCTCGTCCAGCAACAGCACCTTGGGATTGGTCGCCAGCGCCCGGGCAATCGCCAGTTGCTGCTGTTGCCCGCCGGAAAGGTTGCCGCCCTTGCGCGAGCGCATGTCGTGCAGCACCGGGAACAACGCATAGAGGTCTTCTGGCACCTGGCCCCGAGCCGAGGCCGGCAAGCCGGTCTGGATATTTTCCAGTACCGTCATGCTGGGGAAGATCATCCGCCCCTGGGGCACATAGGCGATGCCGTGCTCCACCCGCTCGTGGGTCTCCAGGCTCGACACCTCGCGCCCGTCGACACTGACCTGGCCACCCCATTGCGGGAGGATGCCCATCAGGCTCTTGAACAGCGTGGTCTTGCCCATGCCGTTGCGGCCCATCACGGCGACGATTTCCTGTTTCGCCACGGCCAGGTCGAGGTCGTGGAGGATCTGGCTCTGGCCGTAGCCACAGGACAGCTTGTTGACGTTGAACATGCCTGCTTCCTCAATGGCCCAGATAGACTTCGACGACTTTCGGATTGTTCTGCACCGACTCCATGCTGCCCTCGGCCAGGACCTTGCCCTGGTGCAGCACGGTGACCTTGTGGGCGATGCTCTTGACGAACTCCATGTCGTGCTCGATCACCAGCACCGAACGGCCCTGGCTGATGCGCTTGAGCAACTCGGCGGTCTGCACCCGCTCGTTGACGCTCATCCCGGCGACGGGCTCGTCGAGCATCAGCAGGTCGGGGTTCTGCATCAGCAGCATGCCGATCTCCAGCCACTGCTTCTGGCCGTGGGACAGCAGGTCGGCCTGTTGCTGCAAAAGGTCGCCGAGGAAGATCTCCCTGGCCACCTCTTCCACCCGGGCAACCACGGCGGCGCTGCGCTTGAAGAACAATGCGCCGAACACCTTGCGCCCGGCCGGATAGGACATCTCCAGGTTCTCGAACACCGTGAGGTTTTCGTAGATCGACGGGTTCTGGAACTTGCGCCCGACGCCAGCGCGGACAATGTTGTACTCGTGCATCTTCGTCAGTTCCTTGCCGTCGAACTGGATGCTGCCGCTGGTGGCGCGGGTCTTGCCGCAGATCAGGTCGAGCACCGTGGTCTTGCCGGCGCCGTTGGGCCCGATCACCACCCGCACTTCATTGCGGTCGATATACAGGTTGAGGTTGTCCACGGCCTTGAAACCGTCGAAGGACACCGTCAGTCCCTCGATGGCCAGCACCGGTTTGTTCATCTGAAAACCGATGGCGCTCATGGTTGTGTCTCCAGGGAAGGACGCTCGGGCGTCGGCGTCGGCGGCTCGATCCGCGTTGCCTGCGGCAAGGGCTCGGCCACCGGCTGTGAGCGCGGCGCGCGCCGCAGCAAACGGGCCAGCGCCTGGCGGCCATGGCTGTCCCAGAGCCCGGCGAGACCGTTGGGGAAGTACATGACCACGGCAATGAACAGCCCGCCCATCAGGTACAGCCAGAGCTCGGGAAAGGACTCGGAGAAATAGGTCTTGCCGTAGTTCACCAGCAAGGCGCCGTACACCGCGCCGAGCAGCGACATGCGCCCGCCGACCGCGGTGAAGATCACCATCTCGATGGACGGCACGATGCCGACGAACGACGGCGACATGAAGCCCACCTGCAAGGCGAACATCGCCCCGCCAATCGCCGAGAAACCGGCGGCGATGCAGAACACGAAGATCTTGAAGGCGGCCACGTCGTACCCGGAGAAGCGCACCCGTTCCTCCTTGTCGCGCATCGCCATCAGCAAGCGGCCCAGCTTCGACGCGAGGACAAAACGGCCGATGAAAATGCAGCCGAACAGCAGCCCCGCGTTGAGGAAATACAGCAGCAGCTTGGCGTTGTCGGTGCGCAGGTCCCAGCCGAGCACGGTCTTCAGGTCGGTGATGCCGTTGACCCCGCCCGTCAGGCCCTGCTGGCCGACGATCAGCACCGTGAGAATCAGCGCGATGGCCTGTGTGACGATGGAGAAATACACATCGCCGACCCGTCGCTTGAACAGCGCCATGCCGATGACAAAGGCCAGCAGCACCGGCACCAGGATCACCGCCAGCAGCGTGAAGCTGAAGCTGTGGAACGGCACCCAGAGCCACGGCAGTTCGGTGATCTGGTTCCAGTCCATGAAGTCCGGGATGCCCGGCGTGGTCTGGATCTTGGTACTCACCGGGTCGGAGGCCTCGAGCTTGAGAAACATCGCCATGCAGTAGCCGCCGACGCCGAAAAACACGCCCTGGCCGAGGCTGAGAATGCCGCCATAACCCCAGCACAACACCAGGCCGACAGCGACGAAAGCGTAGGTCAGGTACTTGCCGACCATGTTCAGGCGGAAGGCATCCAGGGTCAGCGGGAACACTACGAAAATTAGCAGCGCCAACAGCGCCACACCGAGCAGGTTCGGCTTGCCCGCCAGCATCTTGTCTAGAACGTTCATCGGCTCGCCTCTACTTGCGCACTTTGATGGAGAACAGCCCCTGGGGGCGCAACATCAGGATCAGGATGACCCCGGACAGGGTCAGCACCTTGGCCATCGAGCCACTGAGGAAAAACTCCGAGATCGATTGGGTCTGGGCAATCACGAACGCCGAGGCGATGGTGCCGAACAGGCTTTGCGCGCCGCCGAAGACCACCACCAGGAAGGTGTCGACGATGTATTGCGAGCCGGCGGTGGGCCCGGTGGAACCGATGGTGGTAAAGGCCGCGCCGGCCACGCCAGCCACGCCGCAACCCAGGGCGAAGGTCATGCGGTCGACCTTGCGCGTGTTGATGCCCACCGCCCGGCTCATCAGACGGTTCTGCACCGTCGCCCGCACATGCAGGCCCCAGCGTGAACGGTAGAGCAGGACAAAGATGCCAGCCGTCAGCAGCACGGTCAGGGCGATCATGAACAGGCCGTTGCGCGGGATCTCGATGGACTCCGTGGGGTTGAACGAGCCCATCAGCCACTCCGGTGGCGTGGCGCTGACTTCACGGGCGCCGAACACCGAGCGGAAGGTCTGCTGCATGACCAGGGACAGGCCCCAGGTCGCCAGCAGCGTGTCCAGCGGCCGCTTGTACAGCCGGCTGATCATCGCCCACTCCACCAGCCAGCCGATGGCACCGGCGATCAGGAACGAGAAGATGATGGCGAAGAAAAAATAGTAGGGCTGGAACCCCGGGGCGAAATGGCTGGTGAGGCTCGAACAGACATAGGTGGTGTAGGCACCGATGGTGAGGAACTCGCCGTGGGCCATGTTGATGACCCCCATTTGCCCGAAGATGATCGCCAGCCCCAGCGCCATCAACAGCAGCACGCAGAACACGGACAAGCCGTTGAACCCCTGCATTGCCGCGATGGCACCAAATTCCGATAGCCATTCCATGATGATGGTCTCCTGCTTGGAGGTAGAAATAAAAAACCGCATCTGCGACAAGCCTGGTTCGGGCGCAGACCGTCTTGATCGTTAACCCACAATGACGGCCAACACGACCCCTGTAGGAGCCGGCTTGCCGGCGATGAGGCCCGAAAGCCTTGCATCGCCTGATCGGCCGCCATCGCTGGCAAGCCAGCTCCCACAGATAGGTGCTCCACCACAAAGGGATCGTCGTACCCAACCTTTGTAGGAGCCGGCTTGCCGGCGATGAGACCCGAAAGTCTTGCATCGCCTGATCGGCCGCCATCGCTGGCAAGCCAACTCCCACAGATAGGTGCTCCACCACAAAGGGATCGTCGTACCCAACCTTTGTAGGAGCCGGCTTGCCGGCGATGAGGCCCGAAAGTCTTGCATCGCCTGATCGGCCGCCATCGCTGGCAAGCCAGCTCCCACAGATAGGTGCTCCACCACAAAGGGATCGTCG